>DASSHC010000245.1:0-21808 GCA_035693105.1 Thermomicrobiaceae bacterium
CGACGACCTGCGCGATTGCCTCTCGCAGCTCCTGCGGCGGGATGATCGGCGAGTCAAGCGCGACCACGGCGGCCGGCAGATCAGGGTGACGCGCGGCCAACTCGAAGGCGATCACACCGCCCATGCTGTGTCCGATGACGACCGGCTTGACCACACTCAATTGCCCGCAGAGCCAGACGAGGTCGTCGGCGAACTGGGCCATCGTGTAGTCCTGCTCGGGCTTATCGCTCTCTCCATGGCCCCGCAGGTCGACCGCGACGACGCGGTGCGTGCGGCGGAAGTGCTCCGCCTGAGGCGCGACGTAGCTGTGGTCACAGGCCCAACCGTGCACAAGCACGATTGTGGGATCGCCCTGACCCCGGTCCTCGTAGGCGAGGGTAACGCCGTCCCGACGGAGCGTCTCCATCACGTCCCTCCTGTTCTCGAGCGGGTAGTGCCGATGGCCATTAACTTGTTTGATTCGGACTAACACCACTGTAACACCACATAGATGACAATACAAGCGCTCGTTCCCTGTCAGAGTCGGAAAAGAAGGAAGGTTCCATCACTTCCTTCCACTGGCGGCCGCTGCGCCCCATCGCTAAATTGGATGGCCCCTGTCATCACCCATTTGGCTGTTTTCGGCCAAAATCCATCGTGGTATCCTTATTGGAGGGATCCAAAGGGAGGATCGGATGCTGGTCGAGCTGGACCGCGCGGACGAGACGCCACTCTACTTGCAGATCAGCCGTCAACTGCGCGCGCAGATTCGCGACGGGCAGCTCACGCCCGGCTACCGCCTGCCGCCGGAGCGGCGCCTGGCGGCGATGCTCGGCGTCAATCGCACCACGGTCGTCAACGCCTACCGCGAGCTGGCCGGCGACGGGCTGATCACCAGCCGCGTCGGGCACGGCACGCGGGTAGCGCAGCCGGGCGAGGCGGTCGAGATCCCCAACGAGTTGGCGCCGGCGCTGGGGCGGGTGAGCACGCGTCTCCCCTGGGAGCAGCTCTTCACCCCGGCGACCGAAGTGGCGCAGGATCCGCTGCTGGCCGACGTGCAGCTCATCGCGGCGCGGCCGGACGTGATCTCGCTCGCCTCGGGCGTCCCCTCGCCCGATCTCTACCCGATCGAGCAGATCCGCTCGCTGCTCGATGAGGCGCTGCACCAGGCGGGGCAGTCGCTCCTGCAGTATTGCCCGACCGAGGGCTACATGCCGCTGCGCGAGGTGCTGGCCGACTGGATGGCCCGCTTCGGCGACCCGGTCGATCCCGCCAGCGTGGTGGTGGTCTCCGGCTCGCAGCAGGGGCTCTATCTCCTGGCGCGCACCCTCCTGGAGCCCGGCGACGTGGTGGCGGTCGAGTCGCCCACCTACCTCGGCGCCATCCAGGTCTTCCGCTCGGTCGGGGCGCGGCTGTTGCCGATCCCGGTCGACGACGAAGGGATGCGCGTCGAGCTGCTGGAGGAGTCGATCGGCCGGCGGCGGCCCAAGCTGATCTACACCCTGCCGACCTTCCAGAACCCGACCGGCGCGACGCTCAGCCTGGAGCGCCGGCGCCGGCTGCTGGCGCTGGCGGCGCGGCATCAGGTGCCGATCATCGAGGACGATCCCTACGGCGCGCTGCGCTACGAGGGGCGCTCGCTGCCGTCGCTGCACGCGCTGGACGAGGCCGGCACGGTGATCTACCTGAGCACCATCTCGAAGATGCTCTTTCCCGGCTTTCGCATCGGCTGGCTGGCCGCGCCCCGGCCGGTGATCGAGCGGCTCGGTCTGATGAAGCAGATCGTCGACCTGGACACCAACCCACTGGCGCAGTGGGCGGTCTGGGCGTTCCTGGAGCGCGGGCTGCTGGCGGAGCACGTCGAGCGCCTGCGCGCGATCTACCCCCAGCGGCGTGATCAGATGCTGGCGGCGCTGGCGCGTGCGTGCGGCGGGGCGCTGCAGCTGAGCCGTCCCGAGGGCGGCTTCTACCTCTGGGGCCATTTGTCCGGCGGCCTGCGCTCGCGCGACCTCCTGCCGGAGGCGGCGCGGCGCGGATTGGCCTTCGCGCCCGGCGCGCCGTTCCATCTGGACGGTGACGGCGAGGCGACCTTGCGCCTCAACTTCACGCTCCCAGACGAAGCCGCCATCGAGACGGGCGTGGCCCGGCTGGCCGCGGCCCTGGCGGCGCTCGGCGCCGGCCACGGCGACTTCGGGGAGCGGCGCGTCGCGGCGGCGACGCCGATTGTCTAGCGAGTTGTGGTCGGAGTTCCGCCCGGCGACTGGTCCGGGTGGGTTGGAACGAATCGGAGGGTGTACGGTGGAGAAATCGACCTGGACGACGAAGGCCGGCCTGGCGCAGATGCTCAAGGGCGGCGTGATCATGGACGTGGTGACGGCGGAGCAGGCGCGCATCGCCGAGGAGGCGGGGGCCTGCGCGGTGATGGCGCTGGAGCGCGTGCCGGCCGACATCCGCGCGCAGGGTGGCGTGGCCCGCATGAGCGACCCCGAGTTGATCATCCAGATCAAGGAGGCGGTCACGATCCCGGTGATGGCCAAGGCGCGCATCGGGCACTTCGCCGAGGCGCAGATCCTCCAGGAGATCGGCGTCGACTACATCGATGAGAGCGAAGTGCTGACTCCGGCGGACGAGCGCTTCCACATCAACAAGCACGAGTTCAAGGTGCCGTTCGTCTGCGGCGCCCGCGATCTGGGTGAGGCGCTGCGCCGCATCGGCGAGGGCGCGGCCATGATCCGCAGCAAGGGCGAGGCCGGCACCGGCAACATCGTCGAGGCCGTGCGCCACCTGCGCGAGATCACCGACGGCATCCGGCGCTTGCAGTCGCTGCCGAAGGAGGAGCTGATGTCGGCCGCCAAGGAACTGGGCGCGCCCTACGACCTGGTGGTCGAGGTGGCCGAGACCGGCAAGCTGCCGGTGGTGATGTTCTGCGCCGGCGGCATCGCCACCCCGGCCGACGCCTCGCTGACGATGCAGCTCGGCGCCGAGGGGAACTTCGTCGGCTCCGGCATCTTCAAGTCGGACAACCCCTACGAGCGCGGCAAGGCGATCGTCGAGGCGACGACCCACTTCCGCAACCCGAAGGTGCTGGCCGAGGTCAGCCGCGGCCTGGGTGAGGCGATGCGCGGCCTGGAGCTGGCATCGATCCCGGCCGACCAGCAGTTGGCCAAGCGCGGCTGGTAGGCGGACGGGCCCTCACCCCCAACGGGGAGCCCTCACCCCAACCCCTCTCCCAATGCGTTGGGAGAGGGGCTACGGAGGATCGTTCGTATCTGCTCCCCTCGCCCCCGCAGTGCTCCGTCCGGAGAGGGGCGGGGAGTGAGGGCAACCCCGTGGCGGGGGGGATGAGGGCCAGCCTCGCCCGAAAGGGATCACGTCATGACTGTCATCGGAGTGCTCGCCCTGCAGGGGGCCTTTATCGAGCACGTCAAGAAATTGCGGGAACTGGGCGTCGAGGCGCGCGAGGTGCGGCTGCCGTCCGACCTGGAGGGGATCGATGGCCTGATCATCCCCGGCGGCGAGAGCACCACCATCGGCAAGCTGATCGACCGCTTTGAGCTGCGCCAGCCGATCCTCGACCGCGCCCACGCTGGCATGCCGATCTGGGGCACCTGCGCCGGTATGATCCTACTGGGCAAGGAGGTCGACGCCGACACTCAGGCACGTTCGCAGCCGCTGTTGCGATTGATGGACATCGGCGTGCGGCGCAATGCCTTCGGCTCGCAGCTCGACAGCTTTGAGACCGAGTTGGACTTCCCGGTGCTCGGGCCGGAGCCGCTGCCGGCGGTCTTCATCCGCGCCCCGATCATCTCCTGGATCGGGCCGGAGGTCGAGGTGCTGGCGAAGCTGGCGGACGGCCGCGTCGTCGCCGCGCGCCAGGATCACTGCCTGGCGACCTCGTTTCACCCCGAGCTGACCGCCGACAACCGCCTGCACGCCTGGTTCTGCCAGTTGGCGGCCCAGGCCAGCCGGCAGCCCGCGGAGCAGGCCGCGTCGTAGTCCGCCCGCGAGCCGGCCTATCGAAGCGCGGTGTTCGGTGCGAGACGGTGGGTCACGTGGGCGACCGTGGGCGAGAGCCAGGTGGACTCTTCGACGTGGCGTAGGATGGCGGCAGTTGGAAGTGGCGAAGGACGGTATTCGGCCGTACATCTCCGCCACCTCCTGACCCAGACGCTCCTCGGTCATCCCGCGCGGTCGGGGGAGCCACGCTCACGCGGCACCCGATCGTGTCGATGGGCAGCGCTCCTCGCGCGCCCTATTTCACCTGCGCTACGGCCGCGACCGGGTAGTCCTCCTCGGCCAGAACCGTACGCAGGCGGTCGATGCCGACCTGCTGGTCGTCGTAGTCGACCGTGACTTCCTTGTCCGGGATGTCGACGCTCACCTGCGTGACGCCAGCCACCTGGCCGAGCGCCTGCTTGACCGTGCGCTCGCAGTGCTCGCAGGAGATGTCGGGGACCTTGAGAACCGCCGTTGCCATATTCGTGTCCTTCCTACTCAGCTATACAATGCTCGTGCGTGGGCCTACGACTGTGTCACCGTAATGAACCCTCTCATCCCCGCCGTGTAGTGGCCGGGCGTATGGCAACCGTACTCGATCGTGCCGGGCTGCTCGAAGCGCACCGCTAACGTGCGCGTCGCCCGCGGCGGCAGGTCGAGCGTGTAGGCCGCCTCGTCGCCGCTCATCGCCTCCATGCCGCCGTCGCGCGCCATCTCGTCCTCGTGCTCGGCCTGGAATGCGGCATTGCCGACCACGAACTCGTGCTCGATGTTGCCGTCGTTGGTCACCTGGAAGGCGACTGTCTCGCCGGCCCGCGCGGTCAGCGCGGCCGGGCTGAAGACGAGGTCGTCGCCCGCCTGGAGCGTCACCGTGCGGTCCGCCTGGGCCATGGCCGCCGCGCGCACGCCGGGGTCGCTGTCGCCCGCGGCGCCGAGCGCTGGCTCGCCGGGCGCGAAGGCGATGGCCAGCGCGCCGATCGCCAGCGCCAGGATGGCGATCACGGCCAGGTAGGCGTACTCGCCCACCCGCCGCGCCAGGGTCGGGTGCAGGATCTCGGCGGCGTCCTTCGGCGGGCGGAAGCGGCGCAGGCGCAGCGCGTTGCTGACCACGCTGACGCTGCTCATCGCCATGGCCGCCGCCGCCAGGATCGGGCTGAGCAGCACCCCGAAGAAGGGGTAGAGCGCGCCCATCGCCACCGGCACCAGGATCACGTTGTAGCCGAAGGCCCAGAAGAGCCCCTGCTTGATCGTGCTGACCGTGCGGCGCGAGAGCGCGATCGCGCTGACGATGGTGCGCAGGTCGCCGCCGATCAGGGTGATGTCGGAGGCGGCCATGGCCACGTCGGTGCCGGTGCCGATCGCGATGCCGAGGTCGGCCTGAGCCAGCGCCGGCGCGTCGTTGATGCCGTCGCCGACCATCGCCACCGTCTTGCCGCGCGCTTGCAGGTCGCGCACCTGCGCCGCCTTCTCGCCCGGCAGTACCTCGGCCATGACGCGCGCGATGCCGACCTGCGCGGCGATCGCCTCGGCGGTCGCGGCGTTGTCGCCGGTCAGCATCCAGACCTCGAAGCCGAGCGCCTTCAGCTCGGCCACCGCCTCGCGCGCCTCCGGCTTGAGCGTGTCGGCCACCGCGATCACCGCGGACAGGGCGCCGTCGAGCGCCAGGTAGATCGTCGTCGCGCCGCCGCGCGCCAGTTCAGCCGTCGTCGCCGGAAGCTCCCCCAGCCCCACGCCGTGCTCGGCCAGCAGCGACTGATTGCCGATCAGAAGCTGATGCCCCTCGACCTCGGCTGCCACGCCGCGTCCGGCGATGGCCTCGAACGCTCCGGCCGGCGGTAGGGCCAGCCCCAGCTCGCGGGCGTGGGCCACGATCGCCTCGCCGAGCGGATGCTCGGAGCCGACCTCGGCGGCGGCTGCCAGCCGCAGCACCTCGGTCTCGTCGTGGCCATTGAGCATCACGATGCGCGTCACCGCCGGCTTGCCGCGCGTCAGCGTGCCGGTCTTGTCGAGCACGATGGTGTCGACCCGGCGCGTCATCTCCAGCGCCTCGCCGCCGCGCACGAGAATGCCGTACTCGGCCGCCTTGCCGGTGCCGACCATGATCGCGGTCGGCGTGGCCAGACCGAGCGCGCAGGGGCAGGCGATGATCAGTACCGCGATGGCGGCGGTCAGCGCGGCGGTCAGGCCGGGCCCGAAGAGGAGCCAGCCGGCGAAGGTCAGCGCCGCCAGCGCCAGGATCACCGGCACGAAGTAGCTGGAGATGGTGTCGGCCAGCCGCTGCGCCGGCGCCTTGGAGCCCTGTGCCTCCTCGACCAGCCGCACGATCTGGGCGAGCGTGGTATCGCGCCCGACTCGCGTGGCGCGCAGCACGAAGCTGCCGCTGCGGTTGATGGTGGCGCCGATGACCGTGTCGCCGGGCGCCTTCTCGACCGGCAGGCTCTCGCCGGTCAGCATGCTCTCGTCGAGCGTCGAGCGGCCCTCGACCACCTCGCCGTCGACCGGCACCTTCTCGCCGGGGCGCACGCGCACCAGATCGCCGGCCTGGACGCGCTCGACCTGGATGTCCTGCTCGACGCCGTCGCGGATGACCCGCGCGGTACGGGCTTGCAGGCCCATCAGCGCCTTGATCGCGGCGCCGGTCTGGCGCTTGGCGCGGGCCTCCAGCCAGCGGCCAAGGAGGATCAGCGCGACGATGATGACCGCCGTCTCGTAGTAGAGGTGGTCGGGGAAGCCCCAGCGCGCGGCTAGATTCGGCCAGAGCGTGACGAAGGCGCTGTAGCCGTAGGCGACGCTGGTGCCGACCGCGACCAGCGTGTTCATGTTGGTGCTGCCGTGGCGGGCGGCGGCCCAGGCGGCGCGGTAGAAGCCGGCGCCGGCCCAGACCTGCACGACGGTCGCGGCGATCAAGAGGAGCGGCGCCAGCGTCATCATCGAGATGCCGAGCGGCAGGTACATCAGCGCCATCATGGCGATGCCGGCGCCGAGGCTGAACTGCCACTTGCGCTTCAGGTCTTCCAGCTCGCGCAGCCGCTGCCGCTCGTGCTGGCTGAGCGTCTCTTCACCCTCAGCGGCCAGCGGCGGCTCGGGGGCGCTCAGCGCCTGCGCTGGCGTCTCGACCGCCTCGATCTTGCCGACCTGATAGCCCGCCTTGGCTACGGCCGCTTCGAGCTGCGGCAGCCGCACGCGCACCGGGTCGAAGACCACGCGCGCCTGCTCGGTTGCCAGGTTGACGCTGGCCTGCTCGACGCCCGCCACGCGGGAGAGCGCCTTCTCCACCCGGCGCACGCACGAGGCGCAGGTCATGCCCTCGATCGGCAGCGTCAGCTCGGCGGCGATCTCCTGCACCGGGGCAGGGGTGAGCGTGGCTGGCTCGGCGGGGAAGGGCCCGGCGCCGTAGCCGGCCTTCTCGACCGCCTGCTTGAGCTGGTCGAGGTTGACGGTCAGCGGGTCGTAGTCGACCGTGGCCTTCTCGGTGGCGAGGTTGACGCCGGCGCGCGCCACGCCGGGAACGCGGCTCAGCGCCTTCTCGACGCGGCGCACGCAACTGGCGCAGGTCATGCCGCTGACCGGGAAGCTGATCTCCCGCGTCACGCCGCCGGTCTCTGTGGTCTCCGTTACCATGAGGTCTCCTGTGATGAGCGCAATGGTTCGCTTAGCGCCGCATGGCTTTGCCGAGGACGCTCATCAACTCCTCGATCGCCCCTTCGCCGTTCTCCTCGCGGATGGCGTTGGTCACGCAGCCGCGGATGTGCTGCTCCAGCACCTCCTGCGCGACCTTGTCGGCCGCGGCCTGGACCGCCTGGAGCTGGGTCACGATGTCGATACAGTAGCGGCCCTCCTCGACCATGCGCTGGATGCCGCGCACCTGCCCCTCGATGCGGCGCAGCCGCTTGAGCAGGGCGTCCTGCTGGTAGCTGTAGTGCGGCTGGTCGTGCTCGTGTTCGTGTTGCTCTGTCGTTGTAATCGTCACCGGTTCGTCCTCTCCTCCCAATACCCCCTCGGGGTATGCTGTCCCAAGTGTATACCCGCGGAGGGTATCGCGCAAGGGCCGGACCGTGGTGTGGGGCCATCGCGGCGGGCGAAGACGATCGGCGTGGGGCGGCGAGGGCAGCCACGGGGGCCTGCCCCTACAATGGGAACGCCGTGCCCATCCTGGAGGGACAGACCCCTGTGTCTGCCCTGCCCCGATCGCGGCGAGGCACCAAGGACCGAGACGATCGGCCTCAAGCGCGTCGTCAGCGGGCGTGCGAGAGATCGTAGACCGTCACCCCGCCGACCGAGGAAGCGGCGAAGGTCTGCGCTACCCAGCGCGTGATCTGAGCTGCGGTGTCACTGGAGCCGGCGGGGCCGGCGGGGCGTCCAAAGCCGGCGAAGCCGCCCGCGAGGCCGCCGCTCGCGATAAAGTAGTGAACCTTGCCGGCGCGCACGTACGACTGAAACTCGGCCAGCGTCGGGGCCGGGTCGGTGCCGTTGAAGCCACCGATGGCCATCACCGGCGCATTGAGCGCCAGTTGCACCCCGGCCGCGTCATTCGCGCCGACCGTGGCCGCGGCCCAGGTGTAGCCGGCGCTCCCCTGCCGCAGCAGGCTGATCAGCGCGGAACTCGGGGTGTTGGCGTTGAGCAGCCCGCCGAGCCCGCCGCGAATCCCACCGGGACCGAACTGGCCGGCGAGCCCGCGCGGCGACTGACTGCGCGCGTTCCCGCCGCGAGAGCCGCGAGCCGTGCCCTGATTGCCATTGCCAAAGGGGCCGGTGCGCGGCACGCCGCCGAAGTTGCTGGGGAAACTCGCCCGCCCGCCGGTTGCACGGCCACGCGTTGGGGCGGGGCCGGCCGAGGGGATCGCGCCGGTGTGCGGCGTGGCGGCGGTCTGCGCGGCAAAAGCGGCGGGGCCGGCCAGGGCCACGGCGAGCGCGACCGCGCCGAGTGTTGCCGCCGAGCGGCGGCGCAGCGTGTCGACCCCCAGCAGGGCCAGTGCGGCGGCGATCCCGACCACGAGCACGCCCACGCGCAGGGGTGGGTACCAGTTGGGGCTACGATCGAGCAGCACGAAGGCCCAGCTGGCGCTCGCGGCCACGGCGGCGGCCAGCAGCAGCCGGCAGCCCCAGCGGTCCCGGCGCTGCCAGAGTTCGACCGCGCCGATGCCGACCAGCGCGCCGATGGCCGGCGCCAGCGCCACGGTGTAGTAGGGGTGGATGATCCCCTGGGCCAGGCTGAAGGTCAGCCCGGTCAGCAGCAGCCAGCCGCCCCAGAGGAGCGCCGCCGCGCGCGGGCGGTCGGTGCGCGGCCCGCGCCAGGAGAGCCAGAGCAGGGCGGCGAGCGCGATCAGCGCCGCCGGCAGCAGCCAGGAGACCTGACTGCCCATCTCGCTGCCGAAGAGCCGCAGCAGCCCGGTCGGACCCCAGCGCCCGCTGGTGCCGGGCGGCCCGCCGCCGACGCTGCCCGCCTCGTTGCCGTCGAGCCGTCCAAAGCCGTTGTAGCCGAAGATCAGGTTGAGGATGCTGTTGTCCTGCGAGCCGCCGATGAAGGGCCGGGAGCCAGCCGGGATCAGGATCATGGCGGCGACCCACCAGCCGCCGGCGAGCAGCATGGCGAGGCCGCCCGTCAGCAACTGGCGCAGGCGGAGCGCGAGCGAGCCGGGCCCGGCCAGCAGGTAGACCAGCGCGAAGGGCGGCACCACCAGGAACGCCTGCAACATCTTGGTCAGGAAGCCGAGGCCGATCAGCGCGCCTGCCAGCAGCAGCCAGCGGGTACGCCCGTCCTCGACGGCGCGGGTCAGGGCGTAGGCGGCGGCGACCAATAGCAGCACCAGCAGCGCGTCGGGGTTGTTGAAGCGGAACATCAGCGCGGCCACCGGGGTCAGCGCCAGCACCGCCCCGGCCAGCAGCGCGGCGGCAGGCGCGAACCAGCGCCGCACCGTGGCGTAGAGGAGGCCGACCGCCGCCACGCCGCAGAGCGCCTCGGGCGCCAGGATGCTCCAGGGATTGACGCCGAAGAGGCGCGCCGAGAGCGCCATCAGCCAGAGCGCGGCCGGCGGCTTGTCGACCGTGATGAAGTTTGCTGAGTCGAACGAGCCGAAGAAGAGGGCGCTCCAGCTATGGGTCTCGGCCTGGGCCGCCGCTGAATAGAACGCATTCGCCCAGCCGGAGGCGCCGAGCTGCCAGAGGTAGAGCAGCGCCGTGGCGCCGAGCAGCAGGAGTAGCGCCGGGCGCTCCCAGCGGGTCCTGGCCGCATCCCGCCGCACCGCGCCCTCCGGCGCGGCCCCGGTAACGATCTCCGCTGCGCTCGCGATCATCCCGCGCGACTCCTCGTGCCCGGACTTCGGGCTCAGTCAATCACACGGCACGAGAATACCGTCCGATCCTGAAAACTCCGTGAGAGCGCGGTTCGTCGCTTGACGGCGCTCAGCCGCCTGCATAGCATGGCCGCGTCGTTTCAGCGGAATGCGAGAGGGAGAGGGGAAGAAGTCGATGCCTGAGCAGCATAGCCTGACCGTCGAGCGCAACGTGCCGGTCCCGATGCGCGACGGCACCCGGCTGGCCGCCGACGTCTACCGTCCGGCCGGCCCGGGCCGCTACCCCACCCTGCTGCAGCGCACACCCTACAACAAGGCGCAGATGACCGAGACGACCCTCATTCTGCGGGCGCTCGAGTCGGGCTACGCGGTCGTCGTTCAGGACGTGCGCGGGCGCTTCGGCTCGGAGGGCGAGTTCCACTGCTTCGTCAACGAACGCCAGGACGGCTACGACACACTGGAGTGGCTGGCGGCGCAGCCGTGGTGCGACGGCAACGTCGGCATGTTCGGCCAGTCCTACGTCGGGCTGACGCAGTGGCAGGCGGCCATGAGCGGCCACCCGGCGCTCAAGGCGATCGTGCCAATCGTGACCGCCAGCGACTACCACGCCGACTGGGTCTACCAGGGCGGCGCCTTCGAGCTCTCCTTCAACCTCTCCTGGACTCTGTCCAACCTCGTGCTCGACACGATCATCCGCAAGGAGGGTGGCAAGGGCGACGACTACCAGGAGGTGCTGCGCCTGGTCGACGACATGCACCGCCAGTTCGAGGTGTTGCCCCTCGACGATCACCCGCTGCTGCAGCGCTACGCGCCCTACTACGGCGAGTGGCTGGCGCACCCGACCTACGACGCCTTCTGGCAGCGGCTCGACGTCTCGACCATGCACGACCAGTTGACCGTGCCCGCCTTCAACATCGGCGGTTGGTACGACATCTTCCTCGGCGGCACGATCGCCAACTTCAGCGGCATGCGCGCCCAGGCGCCGACCAGCGCGGCGCGCTCCGCCCAGCGGCTGCTGCTCGGCCCCTGGAACCACACCGGCATGCGCCTGGGGAACCCGATCGGCGAGATCGACTTCGGTGTCGGCTCGACCGGCGCCGAGTACGAGGTCGAGACGCTGCGCCTGCGCTGGTACGATCGCTGGCTGCGTGGCGCCGACAACGGCATCGACGCCGAGCCGCCGGTGCGCGTCTTCGTGATGGGCGCCCGCCGCTGGCGCACGGCCGAGGACTGGCCGCTGCCCGGCACCGACTTCCAGCCCTGGTTCCTGCACAGCGAGGGGAAAGCCACCTCGCTGCACGGCGACGGCGGCCTCAGCCGCGAGTCGCCCGCCGCCGAGCCGCCCGACAGCTACGCCAGCAACCCGCGCGACCCGGTGCCGACGCGCGGCGGCGGCCTCTGCTGCCACAACGTCTATAGCCTGGGCGGCGCGTACGATCAGCGCGCGGTCGAGGCGCGCGAGGACGTGCTGGTGTACAGCAGCGCGCCGCTGGAGGCGCCGGTCGAGGTGACCGGCCCGGTCAAGGTGGTGCTCTACGCCGCCTCCAGCGCGCCCGACTGCGACTTCACCGCCAAGCTGGTCGACGTCTTCCCCTGCGGCCAGGCGGTCAACCTGACCGACGGCATCCTGCGCGCCCGCTACCGCGACTCGATGCGCCAGGGCACGCTGCTGACGCCCGGCGAGGTGACGAAGTTCGAGATCGACCTCTTCGCCACCAGCAACCTCTTTCAGAAAGGGCACCAGATCCGGGTCGAGATCGCCAGCAGCAACTTCCCGCGCTTCGACCGCAACCCGCAGACGGGCGAGCTGCCCGGCCACGGCACGCCGCCGGAGCTGACCAGCGCGCTGCAGACGGTGTATCACTCCACCGAGTACCCATCGCACATCGTGCTGCCGGTGGTTGAAGCGTAAGGCGTCTTCCAAGCGGTATCGGGGCAGTGAGGGACAGGTCCCGCGGCTGCGCTCGGGATGACCGGGCTAGTAGGGGGCGTACGAGTACGACGAGTCGTTGTCGTGAGACTGACACCTGCCCCTGTCATCCTGAGCGGAGTCGAAGGATCCGTGCTGACGTGGCACCCAACGTCCTCGATGGGCAGCCGCGCATGGTGCTACAGCATGCCGCCCGTGTGCGGGCGAGTGCGGAGCAATGGGGATCATGAATCGAGCGTGTCAGTCGTGAGCCCCTACTACGACCAGAGTGCCTACCGGACGCGCTTCGAGTGGGGGCCGGAGGGCGTGCGAGCCCTGGCACCGCATTCCGACGTAGTGGTGATCGTCGACGTGCTGACGTTCAGCACGGCCGTCGACGTGGCGGTGGGACAGGGCGCCACGGTCTTCCCCTATCGCTGGCGCGATGCTTCCGCCGAGCGCTTTGCCCGCGAGCACGACGCCGCGCTGGCGGTCAGCCGTGGCGCGACCAGCCCCGCGCACCCCTTCTCGCTCTCGCCCGCCTCGCTGCAAGGGCTGGCGCCCGGCGCGCGGCTGGTGCTCCCCTCGCCCAACGGCGCCACCCTCTCGCTGCTGGCCGCCGAGGCCGGGGCGGCGGTGCTGGCCGGCAGCTTGCGCAACGCGGCGGCAACCGCGCGGGCCGCGGCGGCGCTCGGGCGCCGGGTGACGGTGATCGCCGCCGGGGAGCGCTGGCCGGTGAGCGACACGCTGCGACCGTCGATCGAGGATCTGATCGGGGCGGGAGCCGTACTCTCCGCGCTCGACGCGCCGGAGCCCACACTGTCGCCCGAGGCCGCGATCGCGCTAGCCGCCTTCGCCGCCGCCGCGCCGCGCCTGCGTCAGCACTTGGACGCCTGCGCCTCGGGGCGCGAGCTGCGCGAGCTGGGCTTCGGCCAGGATGTCGCGGTGGCGGCCGAGTTGAACGCCAGCGGGTCTGTCCCCATCCTCCGGGATGGCGCCTACGTCCGCTGGTCGCGGTACACACGCGAGCCGGGCGCCTGAGCGCGGCGGGGAGTGGGTCGCAAGCACGTTGTCAGAGCGCGAGGACAGGCCGGTAGGCGGAGTCGTGGCGACGCCGGCGGGCGAGCCCGATGACGCGGCGCGGGCCGCGCGGCTGGCCGTAGGGGTCGTCTTCCTGCTGCAAGGGCTCGGCGCGGGCAACTGGTTCGTGCGCATCCCGGCGGTGCAGGCGAAGCTGGGGCTGAGCGCCGGGCTGCTCGGCTTCTCGCTGCTGGGGATCGCCGCCGGCTCGCTCCTCTCGATGCCGCTCACCGGCTGGGCGGTGACGCGCGTCGGCAGCCGCCCGCTGGTGCGCGTGGCGGTGGTCAGCTCGATGCTGGCGCTGGCGCTCCCCGGCCTGGCCCCGCTGCCGCTCCTCCTCTTGCCGGCCCTGGTCGTCTACGGCATCACCGCGGGGATGCTCGACGTCTCGATGAACGTGCAGGCGGTGGCGGTCGAGCTACGCTACCCGCGCCCGCTGCTGTCCTCCTTCCACGCCATGTACAGCATCGGCGGGCTGCTTGGCGCGGTGCTCGGTGGGGCGGTGGCGGCGCTGGGGATCGGCCCGGCGGCGCACCTGGTCACGCTGGGCGTAGTGCTGGCGCTGGTGGGCCTTGTCGCCACCCGGCGGCTGCTGCCGGCGCGGACCGAGGTGCGCGCCAGCGGCCCGGCCTTCGCCCGCCCCAGCCGCGCGCTGGCCGCCCTGGGCGTGATCGCCCTCTGCGCGCTTCTCTGTGAGGGCGCCATGGGCGACTGGAGCGCGCTCTACCTCGACGGCACACTCGGCACCGGCGCCGGACTGGCCGCGGCGGGCTACGCCGCCTTTTCGCTGGCGATGGCGGGCGGACGGCTGGTGGGCGATCGGCTGAGCCTGCGCCTCGGTCCGCCGCGACTGCTGCGGCTGGCCGGGCTGCTGGTGCTGGCGGGGCTCGGCGCCGGCCTGCTGCTGGGGGATGTGCCGGCGGCGCTGGTCGGCTTCGCCGCCACCGGCGCCGGACTCTCGGCCGTCTTCCCGATCACGGTCAGCCTGGCCGGGGGCGGGCGCGGGGAGGCGAACCCCGGACCGGCGATCGCCGCCGTCTCGACCACCGGCTATCTGGGCTTCCTGGCCGGTCCGCCGCTGATCGGCCTGCTGGCCGGGCAGAGCTCGCTGCGGCTGGCGCTGGGCGTCGTGCCGCTCCTCGGCGGCGTCATCTCGCTCCTCGGCGGCACGCTGCGCAAGCGGTAGGGGCGAGTTTGTGTGGAGCTTGGCGAATTGGCCGGAGGATCGGCGCAATGTGGCGCGCGGGAATAATCGCGTTTGAGGAATTAACCCGTGACTCCGTCGCCCGGGTCGCGCTGGGCTGAAGCCGCAGCGCTAAAGACGAAGCCTGCTCAAGCAGGCTGAGAAGCTCGGATGAGTATGCTGAAGTATTTCCTCAAACTCCATAATTCCGGCGCTGAATCCACGAAGCCCACTGAAGGGGCTGGGCTTCCATGTTCCAGGCGTCGCGGCGAACGGGAACGTTGGCAATGGACAGCTGTTGGAGAGATCCTTCGGCCGCAGCCTGATCCCCACCTCTGTCATCCTGAGCCGCAGCGAAGGATCTCTCCTCGGCTCCATGAGCGACCAGCGCCTCATCCGGCAGGCCGACCACGCCGGCAGTGGCCCTAGCGGGCGTTGGGGCCCTGGGCGGAGGCGGCCAGGATCTCTTGGTGCAGTTGCTGGTGCTGCTGGTTGTTGTGGCCGCGGTGCTGGTGCGCCTCCTGGAAGGCCTGATCCGGGTTGTCGGTGAACTGCTCGCCGCCCTGCTTCAGCGAGCGCAGGTCCTCGACCATGGCCACCACCTCGCCGGGGGTGAACTCGTTGTCGAAGGTCCCTTTCTTCTCCATCCAACTGATGATGTCCTGCCAGGAGCTCGGCGTGCTGCGCCGGTAGGCCACCCGCATGTCGCTCGGCTCGTAGTCGAACTGAAGCTGGCGGTCGCCGGTCAGGTGGAGCGTGATGCCGTCGAAGTCGTAGTTGAGCTTGCCCTGGCTCGCCTGCTGGACGGCGTGCTCGGTGCTCTGGCTCGGGTGCTGCTCGCTGGTCATGCTGAACCTCCTGTATCTGATGACGCGGAGTTATCGCGGTCCTCTGGAGTAGGCGCTGGTGCTGCTTGTAGAACTGCCTCGTCTGCCGTCGCGGGGATCGGCCAAACTCGGCTCGCAACCCGGCAGTAATAGGCGTACAGAATCCATGTCATGAACTAAAGAATTATTCGGAGCTATCTAGCATGTCAAGTGGGAGGGTGACGACCGCGCGTCGCTGGCAAGGGGAAGACGCTCACCAGCGCTCGCCGCTGGTCTCACCGTGAGCGCGGGGGCGGACGATGAGGTCGAAGGCGACCCAGAGGAGCTTGGCGAAGGGGTAGAAGACGATCGGGAAGAGCAGGTTGAGGGCCAGCGCGGCCACCAGCAGCTCGACCATCGGGATGTGGGGCCAGGTGGCGACGATCACCACCAGCAGCAGCAGCCCAAAGAGCCCTTCGGTCACGATGGTGTCGAGCGCCATCGCCCCGGTCCAGTAGCCCTCCTCGCGCTCAAAGCGCAGGCCGCAGCGCGGGCAGCGCTCGACTAAGCCGAACCAGCCGCGGAAGATATGCCGCTCGCCGCAGTTGGGGCAGCGGCGCAGCATGGCCCGCCCGATCATCTTCAACGCGCTCGGCCGTCGCTCCGCGGTTTGCCCGGCCAATTCCCGCTCTCCCGCTCGTTTCGCGCCTGCCACGGCTCGCCGGTCGCGCCGCGCACCGCAGGGCTCGCGCCAGCGCGCGTCTACTGTCCGGCCGGTGGCGGCGCGGGGATGCGCCGCAGGCCGCGGCCCGTGTCGTCCGACAGATTGAACCAGAGCTGATCGCCGAGCCAGATCGGGTCGCCGGCCTCGGCGCCGGCGGGAGTCAGGGGCGAACTGGAGGCGCCAGACGGCGCGTAGCGCACGATGCGGCCATCCAGCGCGGCTGCTAGCTGGGAGCCATCGGGCGACCACGTCAGCCCCTGGCCGGCGCCGCCGCGCGCCAGCTCGATGCCTCGCTCGAGATCGGCGGCGGGCGCGACGGTGATGGTGTCGATCACCTCGGAGCCGAGCCGGCTGAAGTGGCGCAGGCGGTAGGCGAGCCCTGCTTGATTCGGCCGGAGGGCCAGCTCCTCCAGCGCGATGCCGCGGTCGCCGCCGAGGCTGTGGAGCGTTCGCAGTGGCGCGCTGACGACCGCGTCGCCGGGGCCAAGCGTCAGGCGCAGCAGCGTGACGCGCTGCGGCAGCCCACCCTGCCAGTCGTCGGAGCGCGCGGCGACGAGCGTGGTGCCGTCGACCCAGGCGACCGCCAGCGGCACGTCGTCGCGCTGGGCGGCTGGCCAGGGCCACTCGTCGACGGCCCGCGCGGGCAGGCCCGAGCCGGTGAGCCAGAGCGCGACCTGCTGGCGGGCGGAGTCGATCACGAAGAAGGCGGTGTGTTCGCCGTCGGGCGCGGCCAGCGGGCGGGCGTAGCGCAGGCCGGCGCGGTCGCCGAGGCCCGCCGGGTCGAAGAGCTGCGTGGCGGAGGACTGATCCAGCCCGAGGTTGGTGCGCGTGGTGTAGAGCGCCAGCCGGCTTACCTCCCGGCCCCCCTCGTCGGCCGCCAGCACGCCGATCAGCCCCAGCCCGCCGGGCAGCCAGGACGGATCGTCCAGCCCGGCCGGCAGCGGCTGCGCTTGCCCCAGCGCGCGGTTCCAAAGAACGGCCTGTCCGCCGTCGTCGAGCAGCAGCCAGCGCCCGGAGGGATCGAGGCTATCCCCGGCGGCGAGCTGCTCGGCCGCAAGCCCCGGCACCGGCTCGGGGGCGCTAGCCTGAATCGGCGTGTCGGCGGGCGGCTGGGGCGCCGGCAGGGCGCGCTGGGGTAGCCAGGCGAGCGCCTGGGCGGCGCTGCCGGGCTGGCCGGCGAGGGGCCGTGCCTGCCCCGCGGCGTCGATCCGCAGGAATTCGGTCACAACGGCGTCGCTGTGATCGCCCGGTGGGTCCGGCGCGAGATAGGCGTCGCGCACGACTGTCAGCAGGAGCGCGTGCTGGTCCGGTGCGCTGAGCGCGGGCCCGGTCACGCCGCGTACCGGAGTGTCGAGCAGCGGGACCGGCGCGCCGCCGTCGAGCGGCACGCGCAGCAGGCGGCGCCCCGGCTGGCTCGTTTCGAGCGGCGCGCTCAGGGTGATCACATCGCCGCCGGGGGCGAGGGCGACCGGCGTGGCCCCGGCGGGGAGCGCGAGCGGGCGCTCGTGGCCGTCGCGGTCGAGCAGCGCATAGTTGACGGGGTCAGCGCCGTCGTCGGGGAGCAGGGCGGCGAGCAGTTGGCTCCCATCCGGCGCCCAGATCACGTTGCCCGCCAGATTGTCGAGCCGAACCAGCGGTGCGCCGAGGCTATCGCCGGCCACCCGGCGCAGCTCCAGCGCGCTGCCGGTCGAAGGCGCGGGGTCGCTGGTCATGAGCGCCACCAGGCTGCCGTCGGGTGACGGTTGCGCTCCGGCGAACTCGCCCTGGAAGAGCGTGCGCGGCTCGCCGCCGGCGCCATCGACCGTCACCAGGCGCCGCTGTTCGGACGCCTCGGGCGCACCCGGCACGCCGGTGACGGAGCGCGCCGCCGCGACCAGCAGGAAGCGGTCGCCCAGCCAGCCGGCCGCGCGCCAGGAGGTGTCGGAGCTGTCGAAGGCGCGGCGCCAGCGCACCGCGCCCGACAGATCGGTCATTGTCAGCCAGCCGGGCGTGACCGCCGACTCGCTGATCGGGAAGGTCTGGGCGTAGGGGCGCGTCCAGACAGCGACGGCGTCGCCGGCGGGGGCGACGAAGGGTGTGTCGAGGACGCCGAGCGGGTTCGACAGCCCCAGCGGCTGTGCCTGGCCGCCCGGCAGCGCGCGAGCCAGAGGCTGGCGGTTGGCGTCCAGCTCCAGCAGCCAGCCCTCGGGGTTGGGGGCGGCGGGTTGCGCCAGCAGCGGAACCGGCTGAGCGTGCGCCGCGCCGAGCCGCCCGGCCAGCTTGACGCCCGCTCCCGCCAGCGCGGTCACCAGGAGCAGCCCGGCCAGCGGCAGGCTGAGCCGGAGCGCGCGCCCGCGCCAGGGGCGCGCGGCCGGCCTGAGCGGCGTACGCGGCGCCGGCGGCCGTGCCAGCGCGGTGAGGAGCGCCTGGTCGACGCGCCGGTACCCCTCCAGCGCGGCCTGGCAAGCGGGACAGCCGCGCAGGTGACTGGCGAGCGCCAGATGCGTCGCGGGGTCGAGCGGCTCGCGGTAGCGGGCCAGCGCGGGCGCTTCGCCGCAGGGCGCGGGGCAGGCGGGGTCGGCCGCGCGGCGCGCACGGTCGAGGTCATCAGCGATCTGCTCCGGCGAGCCGCCGAACAGCCGGGCCAGCGCCGCGCTGTCGAGCTCGAGCGCCAGATGCAATGCCAGCGCCAGCGCCGCGCGCGCGTCAAGCCTGGGGTGGGGCGCCAGCGGCGGATCGCCGGGCAGTGGACGGTGTCGCGCCCGGCGCAGGCGCAGCAGCGTGTAGCGGCGCCCGGCGCGGCGGCAGCAGCGGCGCAGCGACGACTCGTCGGAGCCGGCGCTCCCGGCCAGGCGCGCGGCGGTGGGCTCATCGAAGAGCAGGCCGAAGGCAGCGCGCAGCCGGTCCGCGCGCTCGTCCTCCGCCACCGGCTCGCCGCTCCGCCCCGTTGTGCGCCCGGCGTGCATCCCATCGCCCTCCCGCTGCCCGCGCGGCTGATCGCTATCACTACTACTCTACCGCCCGCGCGTTGGATGGGAACGACATCGAGCGGTGAACGGTCACCGGTGGTCCGCTGTAGGGGCAGGCCCCCGTGCCTGCCCTCGTTGGCGGCCACCCACGTTGCCCCATTCGCCAGCCGACGTTCCCCATACCCCCGTAACCAATGCGTGGGGCGACGAGGGCAGACACAGGGGTCTGCCCCTACAGGACATGCCGCGGACGGAGGCGGAATGGCACACCCTAATTCAGCGGCACCTGCCAGATCTCCGGGCCGGCGTCTCCGTTGAGGCTGACCCAGAGCTGATCGCCCAGCCAGATCGGGCCGGCGGCGTCTTTGCCGGCCGGCGTGAGGGTCTGGCTGGAGGAGCCGTCGGCGGCCAGGAGCAGGAGTTGCCCGTGCAGCGGCGCGGCGAGCCAGGCGCTGTCCGGAGCCCAGGCGAGACCCTGACCAGGGGCGCCGCGCGCCAGCTCGAGCGACTGGCGCAGGTCGCTGGCCGGCGCCACCCGCAGGCTGTCGTCGTGGGGGCCGCTGAGATTGCTGCCCGTGAAGTGGCGCAGCCGATAGGCCAGGCGGCTGCCGTCGGGGCTGAGCGCCAGCTCGACCAGCGCGATACCGTGGTCGGAGCCGTGCCCGGTCAGGGTCACCAGCGGGGTGATGGCCACGTTGTTGGCGGGGTCGACGCTGACGCGCAGCAGCGTGGCCGCCTGGGGCAGGCTGCCCCGCCAGCGGTCGGGGCGCGCGACGATCAGGGTGCGGCCGTCGGCCCAGGCGGCGACCGGCGGAAGCGCGTCGCGGGCGGCGGCGGGCAGGGGCCAGTCGCTCACCTGGCGCGGCGGCAGATCCCAGCCAGTTAGCCAGAGCGTGATGCGCTGGCGCGCTGGATCGACTACGAAGAAGGAGAGCAGGTCGCCGCCCGGCGCGACCAGCGGCCGCGCGTAACGCCGCTGGGTGCCGGCGCCCAACCGCGCCGGGTCGAAGCTGTGGAAGTCGAGCGGAAAGGTGTTCGGCAGATAGGCGTTGGCGTAGAGCGTCAGTCGGCTGGCGGCGGCCTTGGGGTCGCCGGCCCGCGAGGCCGGCGCCACGCCGATGGCGCCGGAGCCGTCCGGCAGCCAGGTGAGGTCGGTCGTCCCGGCCAGCAGGCTGCGCGTGTCACGCCCGTCGCGCGGCAACACGGCTGGGAACCCTGAATCGCGCTCGGCCACGATAGCGTAGCGCCCGTCCGGGCTGGCGCTGGAGCCTGGGTCGAGCTGGTAGCCGGTCAGCGCCTTCACCGGCTCGGGCGCGGCGGCGTGCCCACTGAGCCTGGGCGCCGGCAGTGGCGGCAGCGCATCCTCCGGTAGCCAGCGCAGCACCCAGGAAGCGTAGCCGTCGAGCTCGGTCGCCAGCGGCCGGGGCGTCCAGTCGGGGCCGAGTGTCAGCAACTCGGTGACGTACTGATTGCCGGAGTTGGCGGCCGGCGCCGTGTCGCTCTCGGAGAGGAAGTAGCGGTGGCTGAGCGGCAAGAGGAGCGTGTGCCCGTCGGGCGACCAGAGGGCGTTGCTCGGCATCACCGCGCCGGTGATGGTGGCCAGTTGGACCGGCTCCCCGCCGTCGAGCGGCAGCCGCCAGAGGTGCAGGGTGGGCGTCGGGCTCTGTGGCGAAGGTGTACCGTCGAGCGTGTCGTAGACCAGATTCGCGCCATCCGGCGTGACCGTCACCGGGTTGAGCGCGAGCGCCTGGGTGGCTGCTAGCGTCGTCAGCCGGCCGTCCCGGTCGAGCGCGTGCAATGCGTACGGCGTGGCCGTAAGCGGAGCCGGGGTCGCCAGCGGGTTCTGGGGCGGCGCACCGCCGCTGGCGAAGTAGCAGCGCCGGCTGTCGGGTGACCAGACCACCTGGCTGCGTAGCTCGCGCTCGAGGTGGGCGATCGGCGGCCCGAGGCCGTCCGGCGTCACCGGGCGCAGGTCGAGCGTGGCGGGGCCGCCGTCGGCCGCGCAGACGGCCAGGGCGATCCGGGTGCCGTCCGGCGAGGGGGAGGCGGCGCAGAGATCGCCCTGGAAGAGCTGACGCGCGCCGCCGCTGGCGGCGTCGACCGCGAGCAGGCGCGTCTGCCCGGCGGCGCGCATCTCGTAGAAGGCCTGGGACTCGCCCTGGCGGTACAACGGCTGGGCGATGACCAGGAAGGTGCCATCGTCGAGCCAGCCGGCGCTGTTGTATTCGAAGGTGAAGGTGCTGTCCTCGAAGGTGTGGGTCGAGATGACCTTGCCGCCGAGCCGCGCGAACTCCAGGTAGGGCACGTTCGCGTCCGCCAGCGCGACCAGATCGCCCTTGGGCGAGATGAGCGGCTGCACGAAGCCCTGGGCCACGTCGAGGTCTTGCAGCGGCCGCGTGCGCGTGCCATCGAGCGAGACGGCCTGGAGCTGGCGCTGCTGGGTCAGCCGCACCAGCCAGCCGGAGGGCGGCTGCGCCGCGGACGTGACGAGCGGGATCGGGAGCCCGCCGCGCGGCGCCCAGCGTGCCAGTGCCGCGCCCGCGCCGGCCACGACGAGCGTCAGCAGCAGCACACCGGCCGCCAGCGCGCCCAGCCAGCTCGCGCGCAAACGCCAGGGCCGGGCGGCCGGCGGCAGCGCCGGAAGTTGGGCGGCCTCGCGCTCGATCGTTTCCCGCAGCCGCGCGTCGAGCGCTTCGCCGGCCGCCAGCGCGCGACGGCAGGCGTCGCAGCCGCGCAGGTGCATAGCCAGGGCCATGCGCGCCTGCGCGTCGACGGCGAGCGGAGCGCGGACGAGGATGTCTTCCCCCTGGCAGCCGCGCGGCAGGGCGGGGTCGACGGCGCGGCGGGCGCCGGCCAGGTCGCGAGCCATCTGCTCCGGCGTCGCCTGGAA
>DASSHC010000246.1:0-3214 GCA_035693105.1 Thermomicrobiaceae bacterium
GGCGCCCCGAGACGAATCGTTAGCTGCCATCGACCCGCGCGCTGATACGCCAGACCCACCGGAAGCACGGGCACCTTGGTCACACCATCGCGTTCGGCCAGCGCTACGAAGCGGAGAAATCCCGGCCGAAAGGGAAGGAAGACGCTCTCGTCAGCTTTTGGCGTCGGGTGGGGATCGATATTGGGGTACCCCTCGGGAAAAATGAGCAATGCACCTCCGGCGCGCAGCACCTGAACGCACTCACGGGTGGCCGCCCTGAGGCGTCTGCCGGCGCCGGGCTGTGCTCCTGCGCGCTCGGCCCTCTCAACAACCGGCCACCCGGCGGCCCCGCAGGCGGCGATCATGCTGGCTCTGGTAATCCGGTTCTGCACCCAGTCGAGGGTGACCACCAGATGGAGCGGACGCGGCGATGCCGCGATGAGGGCGCAGCCGTCGTAGAAATGATGAAAATGCCGAGCGGCAATGACGAAGGGTCCTTGTGCCGGCAGGTGCTCCAGTCCTTCCACCTGCAGGTCAATGCGACGCACCGCCGCGCGGCACCACAGGCGGATTGCCGCCTCAGACACACGGCGGGTCACCGCGTTGGCGAGGTTCGCCATGGCTGCTGCGCGAGAGGCGGGAACGCGACGCGCCGCCGGATGGACACCACGGCGATCCTGGCCGGGACGAACCCCGCGAGCAGCGCGAGGACGACCGGCGGCCAGAGCCCGGCGCGGAGGCTCAGGACGATGGCGAACGCCAGGTTGGCGCAGTAGACGATGTACGGAAAGATCGTGGTGGGCGCCACCCGCGCGATGTCGATGTCGCTGCCCCAGAGCAGGCGGGAAATACTCATGTAGAGGAGCCCGGTGAGGGACCAGCCGGCCAGGTTCAGGATCGGCATCCCGAAGTAGGTTCCGGTCTCATGCCAGACCCAGAATTGCACGGGCAGGCCGTGCGCGGCCATCGCCGGGTCGAGGACGAGATCCCACGCTGTCAGGAGCCAGACGCCGAAGACGAGCGACCAGGCCGTGCGCGGCCCCGGCAGACGGCTCGCCAACAGGCTGCCGAGAATGTACGCGACCAGCCCCAGGTAGAACCAAGAGAGAGGGATGGTGAACGGAACGCGCCCCAGGACCTTGTAGCCGAGGAACGTTGTGTAGGCGTAGTTGCCAAACGGCCAGCCGGTGCCAGTGCCAATCAGCTCTGACGTCAGCGACAGCCCGGTCGAGACGACGAAGAAGATGAGGGTGCGGCGCGGACCGAGCGTGACCCACGCGAAGACGAAGACGGCGGCCGCGCCGAAGAGAATGTGCATTGCGCCGCCGTACCGCATCCCGAAGTCAAAAACGCGTACTGCGTTAGGGTCGAAGGACCACCACTCGGGATGGGGCATGGCGATCAAGAGCCCCGCCAGGCCGAAGACGAGCGCCGCCAAATGGGCGACCAGGAGGATCCGCGCGATTTTCATGCATGGTCCCCGCAATCTTCCCGCACGATGCGGCGTCCCCGCCAGGAGAACTCGCGCCGCAGCGCGGCGCGCCAGAGCTGCACGGTCACGGGCAGATCGAGGACCGGCGAGAGCCAGTACGTCCAGGGCCGGGCCGGATAGGCGCGTGCCATCCCGAGCAGCACGCCGACTCGCACCAGCAGCATCGCTCCGGCGATCGCCACGACTGCGCGCGGGGCGCGCCGCGATTGCGCCAGGAGTACCGCCAGCGGGAGCGGCGCCGCCTGAGCCAGGGTCACGTCAATCAAGCCGAGCCATCCCGCCGGGCCGGAGAACCGGTCGCGCAGCGAGAGCGAGCGCGGCCAGTTCGACCAGGCCTCGCGCCAGCCCGAGTACATCTCCGTCGCTGCCAGGCCATCGCTCTCGTGAAAGCCGACCGCATGCCCATTGGCGGCGAGCGCCCGGGCGATGGTCACGTCCTCACAGACGGACCCCAGCGCCACGCTGAACCCGCCGATTCGCTCCAGCGCGTTGCGCTGGTACAGGCTGCACTGGCCGTTTGCCTGCACCTCGCCGACTTGGCGACTGGTCTGACCCGGACTACCGAATCGGTACACGAGCGTCGTCAGGAGCGCCGGGTGGACGAGGCCCTCCGTGGCTCCGGAAAGGTGCTGCAGCGTGGCGAGACTGATCGCCGCCGCCCCGCTGCGCCGGACGTGGGCAAGGAGCGAGCGTGTCAAATCGGGATGCACGCGGACATCGGCATCGATCGTCAGCAGCCAGTTGGCGCCGGGATCGGCGTTCGCGAGCCCGTGCTGGAGACCATGCACCTTGCCATTCCCCGTGGGTCGCAATGGAGCCGCGTCGAGCAGGCGCACTCGCGCATCCCGTTGCACATACGCCGCGACGAGTGCCTGGGTGCCGTCCGTCGACCCGCCGTCGACGACGAGAATTTCACAGAGCTCCGCCGGCTGGGCCAGCAGCCCATCGAGCGCCGGCGCGAGCCGTTGCCGCTCATTGAGGACGGGAACGATCGCGCTGACGCGCTGGCCGGGGGCTGATTCATCGCAGATTTGCACCCGTTCCCCGGAGGCGGTATTCACCAGTCGCCAGGCGACGCGCGTCCCGGCAACGGCTTGGGCGAAGGCGAGTAGCCAGAGTGACCAGGACCGATTCACCGCGCGCACCCCGCTGGCATCGGCGCCCGTTTTCGACGATCGTGGTTGGCCGGCAATTGGCGACTCCACATCATGAGCGCGAGTCGACGCGCGGCGAGTAGCCCATTGACACTCTGCGAACGCGACATGTGGGCGATCGTGGCGCGGACGCACGTTTGCGATGATCGTGACAGGAGCAGAGACTGGTGCCGACACAACGCATCGTGGTCATTGGCAGCGGGTTCGGCGGGCTGGCGGCGGCGGTCCGCCTGGCCGCGCGCGGGCATCAGGTCACCGTCGTCGAGAAGCGGGATCAGCCAGGAGGCCGTGCCTACGTCTATCACCAGGACGGCTTTATCTTCGACGGCGGTCCGACCGTGACCACGGCCCCCTGGTTGTTCGCCGATCTCTTCACGCTCGCGGGCCGCCAGATGGCGGACTACCTGACGCTGATCCCCATCGATCCCTTCTACCGGGTCTTCTTTGCCGACGGCGCCCACTTCGACTACACCGGCGACGAGCAACGGATGGTCGCGGAAATCCGGCGGCTTGGCGCGACAGAGCGTGATGTCGAGGGCTACCGCGAGTTCCTGCAACTGAGCGAGAGGATCTTTGCCAAGGGTTTCAC
>DASSHC010000247.1:0-10222 GCA_035693105.1 Thermomicrobiaceae bacterium
CCGCCGCTCAGCTCGTCGAGCGTGGCGGCGGTCATCGCGATCTCGGCCGGGTGGAGGGTGTAGGGGTTGAGCACGCAGGTGCCGAGCGCGATGCGCTCGGTGGCCTGGGCCGCCGCCGCCAGGATGGCGGGCGCGCTGCGCAGGAAGAGGTCGTGGCTGACCCAGAACTGGTCGAAGCCGGCTTCCTCGGCCAGCCGCGCCAGCTGCACGTACGCCGCCGCCGGCAGGTCGTTGTTCAGCCGCAGCGAGAAGCGCAGCGGCGCATGAGTCACTTCCCTTGCCACTGGGGCTTGCGCTTCTCCAGGAAGGCGTTGACGCCCTCTTTGAAGTCCTGGCTCATGTAGCACTTGAGGATCAGCGCCTCGTCCTTGGGCGGGCGGCGGTAGAGGAGCACCTGGCGCACCGCCTCCTTGGTCACCTGGATCGTCAGCGGCGCGTTGGCCGCGATCTGCTCGGCCACCTCCTGCGCCCGCTGCTGCAACTGCTCCGGTTCGACCAGCTCGTTGACCAGCCCGATCTGGGCGGCGTCCGGCGCCTCGACCATCTTGGCCAGGAAGATCAGCTCTTTGGTGCGCGAGGGGCCGATCAGGTCGACCAGCCGCGCGTAGTTGTTGAGCGAGAGGCAGTTGCCCAGCGTGCGCGCGATCGGCACGCCGAAGCGGCTGCCGGGCGTGGCCAGGCGCAGGTCGCAGGCCAGCGCGATCGAGGCGCCGCCGCCGACGGCGTAGCCCTGGATGGCCGCGATCGTCGGGCGCGGCAGCGCCTCCAGCCGCCCGATGACGGTGTCCATGCGCTGCTCGTAGGCGATGGCGTCCTCGGGGTTCTCGAAGACCTTGAACTGGCTGATGTCGGTGCCGGCCACGAAGGCCTTGTCGCCGGCGCCGGTCAGCACCAGCACGCGGATGTCGGGGTTGGACTCGACGTGGTCCATGACGTTGACCAGGCCGTCGTACATGGCCCAGGTCATGGCGTTGCGCGCCTGGGGCCGGTTGAAGGTCAGCCAGGCGACCGCCCCCTTGCGCTCGTAGATCAGGTCATCGGTGCCGAGATCGAGTGTCGTTTGTGTGTCCATCGTCTCCCCCTTACGGTGCGTGGGACGCACTAATTGCTGCTGGCCGCCCCCCTCCTGTGTCATCCTGAGGCCGCAGCCGAAGGATCTCCTCTCCCGTGAAGCGTCACGTGTGCTCCACGATTCAGAGAGATCCTTCGCTGCGGCTCAGGATGACAGGAGTGGCGGCGCAGGACGACAAGAAGCAGAAGCCGCAGCAGGCCCGTTCGTGCGCCACGCGTGCTAGTCCGCGCGCTCGGCCGGCTGGGCTTTGCCCGCGCCGGTGTCGATCGTCCCCTGCTCCTCCAGCGTCGCGATCTCGTTCGGGCTCAGGCCGAGCTCGCCCAGGATCTCGGCGCTGTGCTCGCCCAGCAGCGGCGGCACGCGCTGGACTTCGGTCGGCGTGTCGCTGAACTTGACCGGCAGGCCGAGCAGGCGCACCGTGCCCATCGTCGGGTGCGGGCGCTCGACCACCATCTCGCGGTGGAGAATCTGAGGATGGCTGAGCGCCTGGTCGATGCCGTAGATCGGGCCGCAGGGGAGGCCGGCCGCGGTGAAGATCGGCTCCCACTCGGCCACCGTGTGCGCCTGCAGCTTGGCGCTGATCAGCTCGGCCAGCTCCAGGCGATTCGCGTGGCGCCCGCCGTTGCTCTGGAAGCGCGCGTCCGCCAGCCACTCCGGCGCCTCCAGTAGCTCACAGAGGATGCGCCAGCGCTTGTCGCCGGTGGCGCCGAGCGTGATGTAGCCGTCTTTGGCGCGGAAGACGCCGTAGGGGGCGTTGATCGGGTGGTGGTTGCCGGCCGGCGGCGGCGCCTCGTCGCCGTTGAGCCAGCGCACGCCCTGGAAGGCGAGCATCCCGACCATGCTCTCTAAGAGCGAGGTGTTGACCCGCTGCCCGCGGCCGCTCTGCTGGCGCGCCTGCAGCGCGGCCAGCGCGCCGTAGGCGCCGAAGAGGCCGGTCAAGAGGTCGGCGATCGGCACGCCGACGCGCACCGGCTCGCCCCCCTCGAAGCCGGTCACGCTCATGAGGCCCGAGAAGCCCTGGATGATCTGGTCGAGCCCCGGCCGGGCGGCGTCCGGGCCGTCGACGCCGAAGCCGGAGATGGCGACGTAGATCACGCCGGGGTTCTCCTGGGCCACGCGCTCGTAGCCGATGTTCAGCGCCTCCATCACGCCGGGGCGGAAGTTCTCGATCACCACGTCGGCGGTATTGGCCAGCCGGCGGAAGAGCGCCTGCCCCTCGGGCGACTTGATGTCGAGCGCCAGCGAGCGCTTGTTGCGGTTGGCCGAGAGGAAGAAGGCGCTCTCGCCGTGGAAGAAGGGCGGCCCGGCGGCGCGGCCGTCCTCGCCGACCTGCGGCTTCTCGATCTTGATCACGTCGGCGCCGAGGTCGCCCAGCCACATGGCCGCCGTCGGCCCGGCCAGGTGCCGGCCCAGGTCGAGCACGCGCACCCCGCTCAGCGGCCTGCCGAGCCCGCTCGTGCCGCCGCCGCTACCGCTCTTCTGCTCCATTGGAGATCCTCTCATCTTGAACTCGTGTTCCTTTAGCAACGGCCCCTACCGAAACGGTACCAAACGCCAGGGTGCCGAGCGCGATGGCATCTGGAATCGGTAAGGGGGCCTCCTATCCATTGCCGCAGCGTATCAGAGGAGACACAGCGGTGTGGGCAACGAGGAGGAGATTTCCTCCAGGGCATGTTTCACCTGCTTTGCATTGACATTCAGTCGATTCCGGCTACAATGAAATCAGTCAGTCCCCATTTCCTCTGCGAGTCGCGAGAGAGTTGAGTTCTTCGCCACTTCTGCGAGAGAATTTTCAACGGACTCGAGACATGAGGGGCTGGTACAGGCGGTGATGGCGTGGAACCCATTGACGCAACACCTCCCCAACAACAGTCAACCGGCCGCAATTGCAAGGCGGACACCCTGCAAACGGCCTCCGCCCTTATTTGCATCCAAACACGCATGCGATTGAGACACTGGTGGTATCTTCTTCCTGCCTATGTCTATTTCCGTCGCCTTGTACGCCCAAGCTTGCCAGGACTGCTGCGCGCTGTTATCACGATAGAATCGCCATGGGCGTTCCACACAGTTTCGATCTGGAAGAACAAGAGCGCGATTTTGAACTTCGAGCGCGGCAACCACCCGCTCGTCGTACGATGGGCCTTCCGTAACACAAGCGAAATTTGCTCCACTGAGTGGCATCTTTCCCGCATCTCGCCTCGCCAACAATGGGGAGGGCAGCCTCTCGTGCCAACTGAACTTTTTGAACCGTCAGCCCAGCGGCTGCCCCAAGTAAAGCAAGCGCAGGATGAGGAATCATGATACACGTTGCGCTGGTTGCGCTCCGCCTTGCGCTCGGCCTCATGTTTCTATCATCATTCTTTGGTAAGGTTCTCAACATTCGTGAATTCCTCACCGGTATGGCCGACTATGAGGTTTTGCCGCCCGCCGTCGCGCGAACCTACGGGCTGTTGCTCGTTCCTGCCGAAGGATTTGTCGCCTTTTCAATGTTGACCGGCTTGGTACTCGGTGCCGGCACGTTGCTCTGCCTCGCCCTACTTCTTAGCTTCTTGATCGCAGTGTCCATCAATGTTCGACGCGGGAGGGATCTTCCCTGCTACTGCACGGGAGTTGCCTCGTCAGAGCGAGTATCACCTCGTTCGCTCGCGCGCATTGGCTTACTTCTTACCGGGGCGTTGGCAGTCCAAAGCGGTCTCATATTTGCAGCTAAGCCTGCTGCATTTGTCGCATCTGGATTTCAGCGCGCTCCTGGCGCGGCCATCGTCGTGATCCTCGAAGGAACCCTCGCGTTGTTCACGATCGCTGTAGGGGGATGGTTACTTGCTCTGCCAAGCCTTCTTCGTATTCGGGCTTGGCGACCGACTCGATGAGGGGGACACGATGTCGAGCACATGGCTCTTCTACACGAGTTACATTGCGTTGTGGGTTCTAGTCGCATTCCACACTCTTGTCCTGCTTGAACTCGTTCCGCGAATTG
This sequence comes from Thermomicrobiaceae bacterium, assembly GCA_035693105.1. Classification (GTDB taxonomy): domain Bacteria; phylum Chloroflexota; class Chloroflexia; order Thermomicrobiales; family Thermomicrobiaceae; genus DASSHC01. The sequence continues at coordinate 4,050 of DASSHC010000247.1, forward strand.
AGACAATCCGTGCTCGCGGCGCTGAAGGCGATCCTCTTCCGATGGAGGACGGGTCAGACCTCCTCGTCACGGGAGATGCGGCTCCAACCATTCAGGCGCCAGAATTACCTACCATGCGGATCGTGAATAGTAGATCCTGGCTCGGTGAGCCGTCTCTGTTAGTCTTTGTCTCACCGTCCTGCACGGGATGCGTCGAAATCGCAGATGAATTGCGTGCAACGCGCGGTCAATCCTCTAGGCGTCTGGTTGCCGTTTGCCGGGGAGAGCCGTCACAGTGCGCGCAATTTGCGGAGACGTATCTTCCGGGCATTCAGGTATTGATAGACGAAACCGGTGAGATCGCGAAGCAATTTCGAGTGCATAGAACGCCCACGGCTGTATCCCTTGACGATAAGTTGCGCGTGCTACGTTACGGCTTCCCGCGTTCGGTGACACGATTGGGGTTAGCGGACTGGATTGGCGCCGGTGCCGGGGAGAGTAGCGGAACATCAGACGGCCGGCTTCTGGCACCACTAGATAGCATCCATTCCGACTAAGTAGAAGCTGCTGGTGAGCAAACGAAATGTGCGGTTGAACACGTCGTAGGTCGCGTTGAAGATGGGCGGGTCGATGAGGGTGACGGACGGAGGAGTTCATTTGGAGCGCTTTGATCGGTTCTCGCAAGGGTTGAGCCTCGGAGTCTTCGTCGCAAGTATTGGTGTGCTGTTCGTCAATCCCTGGCTAACTCTCGGCGCCGTAGCGGTGTGGATGGGTTGGCTCCAAGTTGGCAGCCTCTGAGGACTCTCGCTCTTCGGAGCGCTAAGCCCGCTCGGGCAGCGGACCGATACCCGTCCAGTCTATGTCAAAGCTCTCGGTGCGCACCTCATCGGCAGTGCTCTCGCTGGTGTCGTCGCAGGGGGTCTTGTTGGCTGGGTTGGGTATCAGTTCATGGGCAGTCCAGCAGCTTGGTTGTCATTGCTGATTGTTAGTGCAGTTGGTCTGATAATCGCTCTCCAGGAGTTTGGGTGGCTTCCCTTTCGATTTCCGCGCTCTCGAAGACAGACAAGCCAGCTGTGGTTTGCCCGCTTCGGCCCAGTTCGAGCGGCGTGGTGGTGGGGAATCGACCTCGGGTCTGGGCTGACGACCATTGTGACCTTTCCTGGCTATTGGCTCTTGATTATAGGGATAGCCCTCAACGGAAGCGCTGCATTTGGCGCATTCATTCTGGGACTGTATGGGCTTAGTCGCGGCATCGCCGTGGTTCTGCAACCGCATCTACTCAGCGTGACTGACTTGCCCCCGCAATATTATGTGCATTCACTGCTCGTCTATCGACGGCAACTCCATTCATTGCATCGAGGTGGATTGTTGGTGATGGGATTGGCACTCGCCATCAGCGGGATAGCGCTCAAATAAGACTTGCGTGCAGGGGATACCGATGGGAGCCGTTCGCGCTAGACAGGAAGGGGGCTATGTCGATGATTACGCAGCGACTGTCAGAAGTCTTAGCCGAGCAGGTGAGTCGACGAAGGTTTATGCGCCGTGCGACAGGCGCAGCGCTGGCAGCTGTCGCTGCTCTGTCTGGCTTCTCAAGCCCCGTCAGCGCAAGAATTGCCGGCTGTTGAACCTTCGCTATGATGTCAATTGCCCAGATTTGAGTTGCGTCGACTACTACTGGGTCTGCTGCGATGGTGCTTTCGCCTGGACCTGCTATGAGTGTTACACGCATGAGTGCAGCTTGGCCGTGTGGCAGAACTGCCAGTGCTCCTGGTCGCCGTCCGCTGCGCCTATGGACTGCTGAGCAAGGGAAGTAGCAGTGCCTCACCTCCGGTACCTGGCGCTGATCCTGGCGCTCTCGTTGCTGCTTGTAGCCTGTCGCGCACGGCTGAATAGTCATGTCTCTGGTGCGGCCGAGGCAAAATCATCGCCAGGATCAAGCGCCCTGCCATTTGTAACGACCGTGCCGTTGTCGGCGTACACGCCGCGTCCGGCCGACCAACCCCGCGTGGAGCCCTACCCGATGCCGGCCGCCTGTCAGGTGTCATCCCTGGATGGGCCTGAGTACCAGCGGGGGTACCCTGCGTACTGGTTGGAGGGACGTGGGCTCGCGGCTGGAATCGTGTTCGGTGCGCTCTATGAGGGGGAGCAAAAGGTGCAGTGGCAGGCCGACGCCCCAGTCACGCGTGACGAAATCACGGTGACCGGCCGGCGGCTCGATGGCTTCACATCCGAACCGGCCCGTCTGACCGGATATAGTGCCATCGGCTCCAGCTTCAGCAAATCAAGTACCTGGTCCTCGGAACTGGCGTTTCCTTCCCCGGGCTGCTGGCAACTCGACGCCGTCTTTGGCTCCTACACCTTAAGTGCCGTCGTCTACGTCTATCCGAGCGGCTGTCGTCCTGAGGCGATGGGCAGGCCAGTCTCTCCAACGCCCTGCCGTCCTTCCAATTCCTGACCGTGCCCAGAACTGCCTTCTCTACAGGCAGGGACCGTGAACGATGCTCCGGTTGCCGCCACTACCCCACCCGCGTAGGATAGCGCGTGGGGCGGCGCTCCGTCGCCCAGCCGATCGCGCCCACGCCGACAGACGGGAGAGAGCATGAGCCAGCAGGGCCAGGAACACGGACCCGAGCCGCCCGAGCGGCACCGCTTCGGCTTCGACACGCGCGCCATCCACGCCGGCCAGCGGCCGGACCCCTACACCGGCGCCCGCGCCATGCCGATCTACCAGACCACCAGCTTCGTCTTCGAGGACACCGAGGCCGCCGCCGCCTACTTCGACCTGCAGGAGTACGGCCACATCTACAGCCGCATCGGCAACCCGACCGTGGCCGCCTTCGAGGAGCGCGTCGCCAGCCTGGAGGGCGGCATCGGCGCGGTCGCCTTCGCCAGCGGGCTGGCCGCCCAGGCCGCCGCCCTCTTCACCCTCCTCCAGCCCGGCGACCACATGGTTGCCTCGCAGGCGCTCTACGGCGGCTCCACGGCCCAGTTCAAGAATGTCCTCGGCAAGATGTCGATCGAGACCACCTTCGTCAACCCGGACGACCTCGACGCCTGGCAGGCCGCGCTGCGCCCGAACACCAAGGCGCTCTACGGCGAGACGATCGGCAACCCCGGCGGCAACGTGCTCGACCTCGAAGCGGTGGCCGCCATCGCCCACCGGCACGGCGCGCCTCTGGTGGTCGACAACACCTTCGCCTCGCCCTACCTCTGCCGACCGATCGAGTGGGGCGCCGACATCGTGATCCACTCGGCCACCAAGTTCATCGGCGGCCACGGCACCTCGATCGGCGGCATCGTGGTCGACTCCGGCACCTTCGACTGGGAGAATGGGCGCTTCCCGGCGATGGTGGAGCCCTCGGCCAACTATCACGGCCTCCCCTTCATCGACACGTTCGGCATGTACGGCTACCTGATGAAGCTGCGCGCCGAGACGCTGCGCGATCTGGGCGCCTCGACGAGCCCCTTCAACGCCTTCATGTTCCTGGTCGGACTGGAGACGCTGCCGCTGCGCATGGAGCGGCATGTCGAGAACGCGCTGGGGGTGGCCCGCTACCTGGCCCAGCACCCGATGGTCGAGCGCGTCCACTACGGCGGCCTGCCCGAGAGCCCCTACTTCCCGTTGGTCGAGAAGTACCTGCCGCGCGGGGCCGGCGCGATCTTCGCCATCGACATCAAGGGCGGCCGCCCGGCCGGCCGGCGCTTCATCGAGTCGCTGCGGCTCTGGAGCCACCTGGCCAACGTCGGCGACGCCAAGAGCCTGGTGATCCACCCCGCCACCACCACCCACCGCCAGTTGACCGACGAGGAGCTGCTGGCCGGCGGGATCACCGCGGGCACGATCCGGCTCTCGGTCGGGCTGGAGACGCTGGAGGATCTGCTCTGGGATCTGGATCAGGCGCTGGCGGCGGCGCGCGAGGAGTCGCTGGCGGCCAGCGGAGCCACGGCTGGGGGTGACGCGTGAGCGAGCAGCCGCCAGCCGCGCCGGCCGCATTCGACATGCGCGCCTATCAGGACGCCCGGACGATGCGCGAGACGCTGGCCAACGCGCGCACCATCGCCATCGTCGGGCTCTCCTCCAACCCCCTGCGCGGCAGCTACTTCGTGGCCTACTACCTCAAGCGGCACGGCTACCACATCATCCCGGTCAACCCCAACGAGACCGAGGTGCTGGGCGAGCAGGCATACCCCACGCTGGCCGACGTGCCCGAGCCGATCGACGTGGTCGACGTCTTTCGCGCGCCCGAGCACGCGCCGGAGGTGGCGCGGGAGGCGGTCAAAGTAGGCGCCAAGCTGCTCTGGCTGCAGTTCGGCGTGATCAGCCCGGAGGCGGCCGCGATCGCCGAGCGCGGCGGGCTGCAGGTGGTGATGGACCGCTGCATGAAGGTGGAGCACGCGCGCACGCTGGGCCGCATGCACTGGATGGGCTTCAACACCGAGGGCATCAGCGCGCGGCGTGAAGAGGTCTAGCGACCGGGGGCGGTGTGGGGTTTGTAGAACCGGCCCAGCGCCGTTCCCAGAGAGCTTGCCCCCTGACGAGAATCAGGCATTCAAGCCCGACGGCGCTGTTCCACGAACAGCTGTTCGATGGTCTTCATCGGCAAGAAGAGTCGGCGCTCGTGGTGCCCGGTCGGGAGGATCTGAAGGCCATAGCGTTCGTAGAAGCGCTGAACGTCCTGGCTCTTGGCATCGGTGATGACCGCGACTGAGGCCACCTCGCGTGATGCCGAGAAGGCTCGGGCGAGCGCGTCCAGGAGGAGCCGTCCCCCAACCCGCCTTCTCTGGTAGTCTCGATCGACCGCCAGCCGGCCAATGAGCGTTGCTGGGTAGATATCGTAGCGCGCCATGCGGTGCGTGAGCGTGGCGGGGAGGTCCGCGCGCTCGACGGCAATCGCGCTCAGGGTATAGAACCCGGCGATGCGGACTGTCTCGCGGTCACAGAGGACCCAGACCGCGGCGATCCGTTGCTCCATCTCCCGGCGGGCGCGCTCACGCAGGTACTGATCGAGCGCCTCCTCGCCGCAGGAGAACGTCGCTCGGAGCGGCAAATGCGCCTCCGCGAGCGGCTCGAACCGCAGCGGATCGTCCACGAATCAGTGCCCTACGCTGTCGCCAAACTCCCGCACCAGCGCACGCAGATGCTCATTCGGCTCCGGCGGGTTGATCAGCGCCTCAATGAATACGCGGGTTCCCTCCGCAGTCAGCTTGATCACCTCGTGCGTTCGGATCGCGTCCCGCGCGGCTCCCAGCAGCGTGCTGCGGACAAAATCGGTCGTGTTGCTTCCCATCAGGGCCGCGGCTCGATCGATGAGTTCCTTTTCCTCCGGCGCAATCCGGAGGTCGAGCCGGCTGCTTCGTGCCGTCTGTGCCATGATTTCCGGCCCTCCTCAACAATGCACAACGTACAGCGTCATGCTGATTGTACGGCATGGCGCTGTACGTTGGCAGTCGAGTGTAGGACGATCCGCTACCCAGCCGGATGCATCGCGTCGAAGGTCTCCTGGTCCAGGTGGCGCTCGCGCAGCACCTCGCTGTCGGGGATGTTGCGCGCGTCGGCGACCGTCAGCCGGGGGTCGGGCAGGCCCCACTCGTTGACGTCGACCAGGTATGAGTAGCGGTCGAGCAACGGGCCGCGGAAGGGGAGATCGGCCCGCTGCGGCAGCGCCACGTCCTGCTGGCTGCGCTGGGCCAGCTCCTCCACGACCCAGCCAGGAATGTGGTCGCGCGCCTCGGGGTAGACGTAGCGGTAGAGGTGGACGTAGACGGCCAGCAGCTCCCACTCGTACGTGCCGAACTCGCGCAGCAGCAGCTGCCAATCGATCTTGTCCGGCGCACGGTAGATGAGGTGGCAGATGTCGGCGCCGTCGAAGCGCTCGTGTCCGGCGATGTACGACTTCGACCAGATCATGTCGGTGGCGGAGATGATCCGCGTCGGCAGGTCGAGGATCGTGACCGGCTCGCCGCGCTGCAGCCACTTATGCGTCACCGGCGCCAGGTAGTTGCCTGAGCCGCTGATGATGTCGACCATCACCTCGCCCACGAACGCCTTGCTCAGCCAGCTGTCGACCACGACCTCGGTGCGGTAGCCGGCGTTTCGCAGCGCGCCCAGCGCGGCGTCGCGGTCCTGCGGCGTGACGAAGAGATCCAGATCTTTGGTGTTGCGCCAGGAGCCGGTGTAGTAGTAGATCGCCATC
>DASSHC010000248.1:0-11009 GCA_035693105.1 Thermomicrobiaceae bacterium
CTGGGCTGGGCTGACTGTCGCGGACGCTCGGCGGGGGCTCGACGGCGCGGCTGGGATGCTGGCGCGCGAGACGATCGACAGCCAGGTCTACTGGCTGCCGTCCAGCGCGCCCCGCTTGCCGGACAACGCGCCCAGGGTCCAACTCCTGCCCAGCTTCGACGAGTACCTGGTCGGCTACAAGGACCGACGCGCGGTCCTCGATCCGGAGCACAGCCAGCGGGTCATCCCCGGCAGCAACGGCATGTTCCTGCCGGCGCTGGTCATCGACGGACGCGTGGCGGGCACCTGGAAGCGCATCGCCGCGAAGGGCCGCGTACGTGTCGCGGTCACGTCCTTTGCTCCACTCCACGAGGCCGCCATGCGCGGCTTCGAGGAGGCGGCGAGCCGCTACGGTGCCTACCTCGGCCTTCCGGTCGAGGCGGTGGTGCTTGATTCCTGAGTAAACACAATCCGCTCCGATTGCACGCTTCGCGCGAATCGCCGAGTGGTATCGCTTGACATCCGAGAAATTCACCGGATCTACTTGACAGAAGCGAGGCCAGGGCGCATAGTGGCTCCACTTCAGAACAAGGTGTGGGTGTAAGCGATCGGGAAGGGAGTCATGCATGCATCGCACGCTTCTGGATTCGCGACTCTGGCGTTGCGCGCTCGCGCTGCTGGCGAGCGGCGTGCTGCTGCTCGGTGCCGCCGGCATCGGGGCGGCCGACGACGACGAGGGGCAGATACCCCCGCCGTTCGGCTTCTCCGGCTTCGCCGCCCAGGGCAAGGGGCAGCCGTTCGTCACCCTCCCGGCGCGCGGCGGCGCCCGGTATCCAGCCGCCAAGCCGGTCTCCTCGGGCGGGTTGAGCGTGGGGAGCAACGTCAACATCATCGGCAAGAGCGACGTCGTGCAGCAGGCGATGATCGACGGCGTCGATGTGCAAACCTGCAACGCCGGCATGCAGACGGCCCAGAACGAGACGCCGATCGCGGTCAACCCCGGCAATGCCGACAATCTCGTGGCCGGGGCCAACGACTACCGCCTCTACGAGGCGAGTGAGAACCGCTACGACGGCTCGGGCGGCTTCTACCGCTCGACCGACGGCGGCAAGTCGTGGTCCACCGGCTTCCTGCCCGGTCTGGTGCGCGCCAATGGCGGCCCCTACGAGTCGGCCGGCGATCCGGCCATCGCCGCCGGGCCGAGCAACACCTTCTGGTACGCCAACCTGGTCTTCAATCGCGGCGATGACGCCAGCGGCGTGGCGGCCAGCCGCTCGACCGATGGCGGCGCGACGTGGACGACCAGCTTCGTCCTCCAAACCTCTGCCGCGGAGGGCGCCACGCTGTTCAATGACAAAGAGTGGATCGCGGCCGATCCGGCGAACCCCGACGTGGCCTACGCCACCTGGACGCAGTTCCATTCCGGGCCCACCGGCCACACCACCAGCTCGACCATCGTGCTCTCGGCGACGACCGACGGCGGGGCACACTGGTCGGCTCCCGTGACCATCTCGCCCTTCCTCTACAACCAGGGGTCGGTGGGGCAGGTGGACTCGACCGGCACGGTCCATATCGTCTACGAAGCCTTTGCCAAGGGCAAGAATGTGATTGCCCACAGTGTCTACGACCCGGCGAGCGGCGCCATCCAGACGGAGATCGCGGCGGTGGAGAATTTCGTCCCCAGCCCGCTGCCGGGCACGACGTTCCGCACCAATAGCTTCCCCGGCTTCGCGCTGGACGGGAGCACGCTGCACGTCGTCTGGGCGAACTGGAACGGAAGCGACGCAGACGTCGTCTACGCCCGGAAAACGCTGGGCGGCGCCTGGAGCGCGCCAGTCGCGCTCGGCACGGTCGCGGGCGACCAGTTCTTCCCCTGGGTGGGCGCGATGAACGGCAAGGTCTACGTCAGCTGGATGAACAGCGCGGGCTCGAACGACACCTACACCGAGCAGGCGACGGGCTCGGCCGACGGCGGCCTGACCTGGGCCGCGCCGGTGACCGTCTCCTCGGCCAGCTCGACCGTGACCGACGGCAACGAGTTCGGCTTCCCCGACTGCGCGGCGGACTTCATCGGCGACTACACCGGCATCGCGGTCGATGCCACCGGCGCGGCGCACCCGATGTGGACCGACATCCGCCTCGGCAACGATGGGCGCCGGACCGCCGATCAGGACCCGTACACGGCGGTGCTGACGCTGAAGTGATCAGTGTGGCTGCTGGGCCGGGAGGGCGGGTCCTCCCGGCCCGGGCGGTATCACTCTGAAGTGATTTGCCGTGTCCGTGGCCCGTGACGTTTTCCTCTGTAGGGCCGGCCCCCGTGCCTGCCCTGGTGGGCAGCTCCGAGCCCTGGTCGTACGCCACCCATGTTCGCCATTTCCTCCTTATGGAGGCGTAGGGGCAACAGGGCAGAGACAGGGTCTGCCCCTACAGCTGCACGGCGGGCCTCCTTGTGCCGACAGCACCGAACGCCGTCGCACGCGCTCTACTCACCCTGTCATCCCGCGTCCTCATGCGCCTCGGCTCGCCACGAAGACATGAACAGGGACGGCCTCCGGGCCGCTCTTGGCACCGGAGCGCAGCCGCGGGAGCCGTCCTCGACAGCCACTTCGCCGCCTCGGCCGGCTACTCCGGCAGGCGCTCGCGGAAGTAGTCGGCCAGCATGTCGGCCATGGTGTCGAGGTAGCGCCGGCCACGCTCGGCCGTCGCCGGGCGGGCGTCGCCGAGGATGCCGTTGGCGGTGAGCGCGGTCATGCCTTCCTTGAAGATCAGCTGTGAGGCGGCCTCGTCGAAGTCGCCCACGTAGCCGGCGGCCGCCTGGCGCATGTCGACCAGCTCCGGCCGCTCGGCCAGCACCATCGAGGTCTCCGACTCGCCGGCGTGCGCGCCCGCCACCTGGGGCGTAATCTGATCCTGGGCGGCGGCCTTGATCACCGGCTGCATGAAGGCCATCAAGTCGGTGAAGGGGAGGAAGCGCGCCCCGCCGATGCGCCCGCCCGTCTCCTGGAGCAGCTCGCCCAGCGGGCCGAAGTTGCCGCCGTGGCTGGGGATGATGATGACCGTCTCGAAGCCGTGCCGCGCCAGGCTGCCGACGTACTGGCGCACGACCTCCTTGAACGCCGCCTTGTCGAGCGTGATCGTGCCGGGGAAGGCCATGTGGTGCTCGGAGACGCCGAAGGGGATGGTCGGCCCGGCGATCACGTCGTCCATGCGGGCGGCGACCGCCTCGGCCAGCGCCGTGCCGAGCAGGGTGTCGGTCTGGAAGGGGAGGTGCGGGCCGTGCTGCTCCATCGAGCCGGCGCCGGCCACCACCGTGCGCGTGCCGCCCTGCAACGCCGCCTCGATCTCGGGCCAGTGCATCTCGGAAAGTCGTCGAACCTCTGCCATCACGCGCTCCCTCGTCGTGTGTCGCGCCGGTTGCCAATCCGGCGCATTCTCGCACGAGAGCCTGCCGCTGGGGCATACGACGCGCGATGCTGGTGTTGGAGCGACGTGGGAGGTATGTGACGTGACAGCCCGTATCGAGATCGACGAACTGCTGCGCTCGCTGCGCGCGGTGCGGCGCTACGGCCCCGAGCCGGTGCCGGCCGGCGTGCTGCGGGCGATTCTGGAGGATGCCCGTTGGACCGGATCGAGCAAGAACGAGCAGCCCTGGCAATTGCTGGTGGTGCGCGAGCGCGCCATGCTCCAGCAGCTCGCCCAGCTCGGCACCTACGCCGGTCATCTGGCGGGCGCCCCGCTGGCGCTCGTGCTTCTAATGGAGCGGCAGCCCGGCCGGGCGTTCGACGCCGGGCGGCTGGCGCAGACGATCATGACGGCGGCCTGGGGCCACGGGCTCGGCTCCTGCATCGCCTCGCTCTATCCTGAGGCGAACGAGCGCCGGGCGCGCGAGCTGCTCGGGGTGCCGGACGACCTGAGCGCCGACACCGCCATCGCGCTCGGCTACCCGGAGAGCCCCGCCGCGCGCACTCTGGCCGGCGGCCTGGCCAACGTGCGCGCCATCGTGCCCGCCGGCCGCATGCCGCTGCGTGAGCTGGTGAGCTGGGAGCGCTACGGCATCCACCGGCCCGGCTAAGGGACGGCCAACTTCCGAGGAGGAGTAGCATGGACGAAGCCTCGACCACTCCCTGGACCGGCGAGCGCCTGGGCTACCTGACGACCACCGGCCGGCGCAGCGGGCGCCCGCACACGATCGAGATCTGGTTCGCCGAGCACGACGGGCGGCTCTACATCCTCTCGGGCAACCAGCGGCGCTCCGACTGGATCAAGAACGTCGTGGCCAACCCCGCCGTGCAACTGCGCGCCGGCCAGACGACGCTCTCCGGCAGCGCGCGGCTGGTCAGCGACCCCGCCGAGGACGCGCTCGCCCGCCGCCTGCTGGCCGCCAAGTACCAGGGCTGGAGCGAGGGCCAACCCCTGAGCACCTGGGCGCGGACCGCGACCCCGATGCGCATCGATGTGGCGGGGTGAGGGTAAACGGCCGCCTACCGGTGCCGCGTGACCCCTACCTGGCGGCACATGGGCAGCACCGGACAGGTGGAGCAGTGGGGCAGGCGGCCGGTGCAGATGTGCTTGCCGAAGGGGACCAGCAGCCGGTTGATGTCGAGCCAGTAGCGGTGGGGTAGTTCCTCCTCCAGCACGCGCAGGGTCTGCTCGGGCGAAGTGGCGTGCACGTAGCCCCAGCGGTTGGTGACGCGGAAGACGTGCACGTCGACCGAGATGCGCGCCTGGCCGCAGCCGATGCCGAGGATCAGGTTGGCGCACTTGGGCCCGATGCCGGGGAAGGACAGGATCACCGCTTCGTCGCAGGGCATCACCCCGCCGAAGTCGGCCACGATGCGCCCGGCGATCGTCTTGAGCTGGCGCGCCTTGGCCTCGTGGAAGTTCGACTCGGCGATCAATGCGTCGATCTCGACCGCGCTCAGTTGGTTGACCGCCTGCGGCGTGCGCGCCCGGGTGAAGAAGCGCCGGCCGACCACCAGCGTCGTCTCGTCCAGGGTGCGGATCGAGATCATGCAGGCGACCAACTGCTCGAAGGGCGAGCCGTAGCCCTCGTCGGCGAGCTGGAAGAGCGCGGCCGGCGGGTAGGACTCGACCGCCTCGGCCACGGCTTCCATGGCCACGTCGATGTCGAAGGGGATCTTGCCTTCCTCGTGGACGATCTCGGACAACGGCGCACCTCCCGGGCTCTCGCCGCCGATTGTATGCCAGCAAGGCTCGCCGGCACGGCGAATGCTGGCGCTGCGACGGAGGTGACCGTGCCCGGAGGACGCGGCTGGCGCGGCGAGGTGCCGCCCGAGGTGATCGACGAATATCGCGAGCGGCAGCGGGAGCTGGCGGCGCGGGTCCAGTTCGTGCCGCTGGGGGCGGCGCCGCGGCTGATCGCGGCGGTCGATGTCCACCTGCGCGGCGAGGTCGGCATCGCCGCGGTGGTGCAGATGCGCTATCCGGAGCTGGAGGTGGTCGAGGAGTTGAGCGCCAGCACGCCGGTCGACTTCCCCTACATCCCCGGCCTCCTCTCCTTCCGCGAGGCGCCCGCCTGCCTGGTGGCGGTCCGGCAGTTGCGCGCGCCGCCCGACCTGCTGCTGATCGACGGGCAGGGCCGCGCCCACCCGCGCCGCTTCGGGCTGGCCTGCCACATCGGGGTCGAGCTGGATCGCCCGGCCATCGGCGTGGCCAAGTCGATCCTGACCGGGCGCTACGGTGAGCTGGGCGAGGCGCGCGGCAGCACCGCCGAGCTGGTCTCGCGCGGCGAGGTCGTCGGCATGGCCGTGCGCAGCCGCGACGGCGTCACGCCATTGTTCATCTCGGTCGGCAACCGGATCACGCTGCCGGAGGCGGTGGAGTGGACGCTGCGCTGCTGCACCCGCTACCGGTTGCCCGAGCCCTCGCGCCTGGCGCACCGCCTGGCCAAGCGCCTGGCGGCCGAGCCGCCGGCATCGTAACTGCTACCCCGGCAGCGAGCCGCTGGGCGGTTGCTTCTCGGGGTCGCGGCGCCACTGAAGGTAGGAGTAGACCACCAGCACCAGCGTCACGACGACCAGCAGGCCGATGAGCAGCGGGAAGATCGCGGCGCTGGAGATCAGGCCGGCCACCAGCAGCGCCGCCCCGGCCAGCACGAAGAGGTAGCCGCCCAGGCGGTGGGTTCGCACCCAGGAGCGCTTGCTGGAGAGGGTCCAGGGTGTGCGAATACCGACGAACCAGTTGGGCCGCAGCTTGCCCAGCACGCTGCCGATGGCGATGAAGAGCAGCCCGACCAACACGGTGATGACGCGCGCGATGTCGAGCTGAATGCCGTGAATCCAGAGGATGGTGACGCCGTAGATCGCCGCCAGCAGCACGATCACCGCGCTGCGAATGAGCGTGTAGGCCCCGGCGAAGTTGCGGTAGTTGGCGCGGCCGGGGTCGAGCAGCGGCAGCAGCAGAAAGAGCGCTTCGAGGCCGAGCGTGATCAGCGGCAGCAGCAGCAGCCCGGTAAACTTGCCGCCGTAGCCGTCAACCTGGCCGTGGATATTCCAGTGGGTCGGGATGCGGTCGGGCGCCGATGACCAGGTGACGGCGGCCAGCACGAACATCGCCGCGATCAGCACCAGCCGCGGCAGCTCACTGCGGAGAGTGATCTTCATGGCGCGCTCCTTCCCGGGCACCGACACCCAGCAGCTCCAGTACGGCCGCCAGCAACTCTTCGTAGACCGCGAGGTTGAGGCTGTAGACGATCGTCGTTCCCTGCCGCTCGGTCACGACCAGCCCCGCCTCGCGCAGCACGCTCAGGTGGCCCGAGAGAGTGGAGCGCGCCACCGCGAAGCGCTCGGCCAGCTCGCCGGCGCTGAAGTCGCGCTCGCGCAGCAGGCGCAAGATCGCCCGCCGCTTGGGATCGCTCAACGCCCGGAAGACCGCATCCACCTGTTCACCGCTGCCCCCGCGCGCATCGTCGCGCGCTCGTATTTCGGCCGATACCGAAATAAGTATAACCGAGCCGGGATACCGTGCCACTCGTCGCTGTGGCATCCTGTACCAATGGACAGGGCGCGACTGTGCGCAGGGTCGATTCGTGCGCACCGCGAAATGCAAATACTCAAAACAGAGGGAACGGCAAGTGGGTGCCGTCTGGGGAGTACGAACACGAGCCTGCTGGGGGTCGGTGGAGAGCATGATGACGCGTGACAGTATCGAGAGCGCACAGTACCAGGTCACGGGGGTGATCCTCGCCCATATCGAGGAGATTGGGAGCCTCTGGAAGAGGCTCCTCGGCTATCAGCCGGAAACCCCCGGGGCGGCCGCGGTCGACGCCCTCGCCGACCGCTCGCTGCTCGCCTTCGCCACCTACCTGCGCGGCGACGACAGCGGGCGCGCGCTCCTCTCCCAGCAGTGGCTGGCGCTGCGGCCCGACCAGCGCATGGCGGCCGACGCCGTGACGGCCATGAGCCTCTTCCCCGAGGCCGTGCGCCAGGTGCTCGCCGGCCTGCCGGAGCTGCCGCTGCCGCTCCCCGAGATTCTGGCTTCCGCGCGCGAGTTCGTGCTGCGCACTACCACCGCCGTCCTGCAGTCGATCGATCTGGAGCCGAGCGAGGCCCGCTGGGAGGAGGCGGCGCGCGAGCTGGAGGAGCAGCGCGAGCGGCGCGTGGCGCGGCTCGGCGTGCTGACCGAGATCGCGCGCGCCGTCAACACCAGCGACGACCTCGACAGCCTCTTCGAGCAGGTCCACGAGCTCTGCTCGCGCGTCATCCCCGGCCACAACTTTTTGATCTCGTTCTACGACGCCCCGAGCGCCAATCTCTCGCCGCGCCTCATGTACTACCAGGGCACCCGCCGCCCCGAGCTGGAGCGGCAGCCACGCCCGGCCGGGCTTATCCGGGTGATGGCCGAGACGCAGCAGCCCCTGGCGGTGGTGGACTACGTGGCCGCCTGCGCCGAGCACGGCGTCCAGCCCGACCCCATGGTGCTCCAGAGCCCGCAGCCGCTGCACTTCATGGCGGCCCCGATGATCCAGGCCGGCCAGACCGTCGGCGTCATTGCCTGCTTCTCCCCGCATCTCCCTTTCCAGCCGGAGGATCTCGAGCTGCTCGCCGCCGCCGCACGGCAGACCGCGATCGCGCTGGAGATCCGGCGGCTGATCCGGGCCGAGCGCAAGCGGGTCAACCAGTTGCGGGCGATCAACCAGCTCGCGCGCGAGATTCTGGCGCGGCACGACGCGCCGACGCTCTTGCAGTCTGCCGCCGACCTGGTCCACGAACTCTTCGGCTACAACCTGGTGACGATCCTGCTGCGCGATGCCGGCGACGCCCTGGTGCTGCGCGCCAGCGCGCCCCGTCCCGGCGATGTCGCGCCCGCCGCGCTGCGGCTGCCGGTCGATGAGCACAGCATCGTCGGCGGCGTGGCCGTCACGGGGGCAGCGACGCTGGTGGGCGATGTCGCCGTCGATCCGCGCTATTTGGTGACGCCGCAGACCAGCGGCACGCGCTCGGAGCTGGCGGTACCGCTGGCGCGCGATGGCCGGGTGCTCGGCGTGCTAGACGTGCAGAGCCCCGAGCTGCACGCCTTCGACCGCCACGATCTCACCACCCTGGCCACCATCGCCGACCAGATCGTGGTGGCGATGCAGAACGCCGAGCTGCTGCAAGACGAGCGCGAGCGCAGCCGGGCGCTGGCGCTGATGCTCAACACCACCCGCGCCGCCGGCTCCAGCCTGATCACCGACGAGGTGCTCGAACACCTGGCGGGCGGCATCGTCGATGCCGCCGCGGCCCGCGCTTGCGCCATCTATATCTTCGATCCCGAGAGCCAGAGCTTTTCTCCGGCCACCGTCGTCGGCGACTGGACTCTGGGACGCCCCACCTTTACCGTCGAGCGCAACCCCTTCCTGCAGCGTCTCCTCAGCCAGCAGCAGCCCTTCGCCTGCTGCACGTTGGGCGCCTTCGCCGAGCGGAGCGATTGCGACTGCCATGGCGCGCCGCTGCTGCTGGTGCCGCTGATCGCGCGGGGGCAGATGCTGGGACTGGCGCTGGTGGTGTCGGCCGACGAGCACGATTTCAGCCCGGAGACCGTGCGGCTGGTGCAGGGCGTGGCCGACTCCGCCGCGCTGACCGTCGAGAACGCGCGGCTCTACGCCCGTTCGCAGGGGCTGACGATCGCCGAGGAGCGCGGACGGCTGGCGCAGGAGATCCACGACGGGCTGGCCCAAGGCCTGACCGCCATCTCGCTGCAGCTCGATCTGGCCGACACGTTCCTGCCGACCAAGCCGGCCAAGGCGTTGGAGAAGGTGCGCCGCGCGCTGGAGCTGACGCGCGAGAACCTGGAGGACGCCCGGCGTTCGGTGCTCGATCTGAGCGCCTCGCGGCTGCACGAGGTTCCCTTGCCGGAGGCGCTGCGCCGCCTGGCGCTGGGCAGCAGCCGGGCCGCCGGCGTGCCGGTCGATGTCTTCACCGAAGGGCTGGCCGGGCGGCTCTCGGCGCGGGTCGAGACCGGGCTCTACCGCATCGCCGAGGAGGCGCTGGAGAATATTCGCCGCCACGCCGGGGCGCACGCGGTGCGCCTGACGCTGCAGGCCAGCGAGGGCGTGGTGCGCCTGACGATCGAGGACGATGGGGTCGGTTTCGATCCCAGCCAGACGGCACGCTCGCTGCGGCCGGGGAGCGGCTTCGGCCTGGTGGGCATCCGCGAGCGGGCCCGGCTGCTCAAGGGCCGGCTGGAGCTGGAGAGCGCCGCCGGGGCCGGCACGCGCCTGGTTGTTACGGTTCCCTATGAAGCAAGTCGTCGATCAGGAAAGATGGAGAAAGAGGCATGATCCGTATTCTGGTGGTGGATGACCACCCGATCGTCCGGGAGGGGCTGGTGGCGGTGCTCGACGCCCAGGACGACATGACGGTGGTCGGCGAGGCCAGCGACGGCGAGCAGGCGCTGCGCATCTACAAAGCGGCCCGCCCCGACGTGGTGCTGATGGACCTGGCGATGCCGCAGCTCGACGGCGTCGAGGCGATCGAGGCGATTCGCGCCTTCGACCCCGACGCCCGCGTGGTGGTGCTGACCGCCTACGACACCGACGAGCGCATCCTGCGCGCGGTCGAGGCCGGCGCGCGGGGCTACCTGCTCAAGGGCGCGCCGCGCGACGAGATCTACCGTGCGGTGCGGGTGGTCAATCTGGGCGGCTCGCTGCTGGAGCCGGGGATCGCCGGCAAGCTCCTCAACCGGGTGGGCGACATCCTGCGGGGCGAGATCCCCGAGGAGGAGCTGACGCCGCGCGAGAAGGACGTGCTGAACTTGATGGCGCGCGGCTACCGCAACAAGGAGATCGCCCACGATCTGCACATCACCGAGCGTACGGTGAAGTTCCACGCCAACGCCATCTATCGCAAGCTCGACGTCGGCGGGCGCACCGAGGCCGTGAGCAAGGCGCTGCAGCGGGGTATGGTCAAGAGCTAAGTACCAATTCCGGGCGGAGCCCCCGCCGTTGTACTTCCCTGCGAATCCGGTAGTGTACACTTGTGGGCAGATCGCATTCCATCGGCGCGATGGTCTGTGATTGCGCAGGAATCGGCCGCCGTGCGGCCGAATATAAGCGTTCGGCGCGTGCCGCTATCAGACTGTCCAGGTGAATCCTGCCCACGGCCCCCGCGCCGTGGGTTTGACGCGATGTGGTTCTAGGAGAGGAGCGTGATCCCGACATGACAGCCGTTCAGAGTTCACGACGGACCCGGATGCTGCAGCCGGATGAGCTGGATCGCCAGATCATTCGCTTGCTGCGGGCGGACGGCCGTCGGAGCAACCGTGAGATCGCGCGCCGGTTAGAGGTGCCGGAGGCGACGATCCGCTATCGCGTGCGGCGCTTGATCGAGAGCGGCATCCTGAAGATCACCGCCTCGGTCGATCCCGAGCACCTCGGCTACGCCCTGACCGCCATGATCAGCGTGCAGGTCGAGCCGGAGCGCATCGGCGAGGCCTCGCAGGAGATCGCGGCGATGCCGGAGGTGATGTGGACGGCGATCACCGCCGGCGCCCACGACGTGATGCTGATGGCCTCGTTCCGCAACCAGGAC
>DASSHC010000249.1:0-3920 GCA_035693105.1 Thermomicrobiaceae bacterium
CGTAGAAGTTCTCGCGGCTCGCAATCATGAACACAAGGACGACGCGTTCGTCCACGAGTACGAGGTAGGCCGCGCGATATTCGCCGCTCCCGCGAAGGGAGAAGTGGAGTGCTCGGACTCCGCGCATGCTGCCGTGAAGCAGTTCGCCCTGGTACAGGTCTTCTCCCAAACCAAGCAAGATGCTCTCGACATCGTCTTCCCATTGGCGGAGTTTCCGCAAATCCCGATCGGCGGCACAACTCGTCCGAACTTCAAATTTTCGACCGGTCACCTATCGAGTTCGCGGTGTGAGGCGCCGCGTCGACCCAGCGTGGTAATCAGTTAGCGCTTCATCCGCCAGCGCGTCGAAGGGATTGGGCACGAGCGTAACGCGCATGACTTCGCCCTCCCATTCGATGGCCAACTGCGCACCCGGCTGCATCCCATGTGCCTCGCGCTCCTTCTTAGGGAGCTGGATGCGCCCCTTTTCATCGACCTTCACGATCTCCATCGCGCTCACTCCATTCTGCCTGAGTGGGATTTCCCCACCTACGGCCGTATAACATGTCAGATTCGCTTCATGCTCTGCGGTCTTGTGTTACACTGTGTGACACGAGCTCGATGAGTGGGAGGCGCGTTGTGAGCAGTCAACACCTTTCGGTCCGTGTCGATGCCGCCACGCTCGACCGGCTCGACCAAGAAAGCCGGCGGCTCGGGGAGAGTCGTTCCCAAGTGGCCAAGCGCTTCCTGGAGGAAGGTTTGCGCATGTCGGCCCATCCAGGAATCGTCTTTCGTCCCGGTCCGGCCGGTCGTCGGCCCGGCTTGGCGGCGGGCCCAGATGTCTGGGAGGTCATCAGCCTTTTCCAGGAATTCGAGGCACCGCGTGAGGACGCGATTCGGCGGACGGCCGAGTGGAGCTCGCTCACGCCACAGCAGGTTCGCGTGGCGCTCAGCTACTATGCCGAGTTTCCAGATGAGATCGACAACTGGATTCAACGCAACGACGAGGAGGCGCACATCGCCAAAGCCCGCTGGCGCCGTGAGCAGGCGCTCCTCGGCTCGTGAAGCTCTTGCTGGATGAGATGTGGCCGCCGGTGATTGCCGCGGAGCTTCGTCGCCGCGGCCACGACGTCAATACAGTTGTCGAGCGAGCCGAACTTCGTACACAACCAGATGAGGTTATCTTCGCTGTCGCGCAAGCGGAGGGACGTGCGGTGCTAACCGAGAACGCCCGTGACTTCGTCCGACTCGCCGCGGAGTGTCTTGAACGAGGCGAGTCACACGCGGGACTCATCCTCACCCATCATCGCTGGTTCAACCGATCCGATCCTCGCACCGTCGGGCGCCTGGTTCGCGCATTGGATGCTCTGCTCTCAACGGATCCTACGCCTGGCAGTTTCGTCCATTGGCTTACCTGAGATCCGCGGCTCGATCCATCCGGCTGGTCTCGGTCCCAACTCTCCACAAGATGAAGTCTCAGTGGTTCTCGTCAACCGCGTTCCAGCCATCCGGGATCATCGGTATCGGCCACGCCGGATCGGGTCGCCAGTCCTCCCAGCCGGCATCGAGCGGCCAGGTGCGCGCCTCGATGCGCTCGATCACCCGCGCGGCTTCGGCGCGAATGGCGGCGGTCTCGGCGGATGAGAATCGGCCGGCACGTTGGGAGATCTCGAACTCGTCCTCGTCCTTCCATTTCCACGAGCCATCCGGCGCGACGACGATATCGAGCAAGTAGTCTTCCGATTCGAAGCCCCGCCGGGTGCGGCGAAGCGGCGCCTGTAAATCGACGTACCAGCCCAGGAACGACCAGTCGGTGGCGCGCCAGAAGACTGAAAAGGCGTGCGCGGCGCCGGGCGTGACGAGATAGAGGCGCGAGGTGGTGTGCCACTTCAGGTCGGCTACACCCCACGGTCGGTGGCCGATACCGCCCCGCTCATCGCCCAGCGGGATCGACGCCGCATCGAGGTCGACCGGGTGCTTGCAGGGAGTGCCCTCTGCCAGATAGTACGCGATGGAGTCCGGCGAGTCCTGCACCACAGTGACGGGGAGCACGCCCGAAAGGCGTCCGTCGGTCCAGTAGCGCACCACAACCTGATCACCGAGTTCCCACATGGCCACACGCCTCCACCGCGATCCAGCCTCGCCGAGACGCTCGCCGGGTCAGGGCTGCCCACCTCCCACCCAACGCGGCGGCAGCGGCTCGCGCTGGAGGTAGGCCAGGATCAGCGCGACGGTGTGCTCCAGGTCCTGCTCGGTGACCATCTCGTTGGGCGAGTGGGTGTAGCGGGTGGGGAAGGCGAGCAGGATGGTCTCGATGCCGCGGCGGATCAACTCGGCGCCGTCGCTGCCGTAGTTCTGGAAGACGGCCTGCTGCACCGGGATGTCGGCAGCCTCGGCGGTCGCGACCAGCGCGCGGGCCAGGCGCGGCGAGTAATTGGCCGAGGAGTCCTGATGAACGACGATTGGCCCCGCGCCGAGCTGCGCCGGATGGCGCTCCGGGCGAGTGCCCGGCACGTCGCCGCAGAGCCCGACGTCGAGCACGATGGCGCCGGTGAAGTCGCCCATCTCGGGGATGCTGGCGGCGCCGAGTAGCCCGTTCTCCTCCTGCACCGAGGAGCCGATCCAGAGCGTGTGGCGCAGCGTGTCCGGCTCGGCGCGCTCGCCGACGGCGGTGGCGATAGCGATGGCGGCGCGGTTGTCCATCGCCTTGCCGACGATGGCGTCGCCGAGGCGGCGCGTCGGCGGGTTGGCGACCAGCCGCGTGCCGGGGTGAATGCCGAGCGCCTCGACTCGTGCCCGGTCGCGGTAGCCGAGGTCGACGAACCAGTCATCCCACTCGAAGGCGTCCTTGTCGCGCGAGCCGCCGATCACGTGGCCGCTGGCGTAGCAGAGCTGACCATCGACCGGGCCGCTGTCGGCCAGTACGCAGACCGGATGATTGACCGGGCTGTACCAGTGCGGCGGGCGGCCGCGCTGGTCGCGCCAGGCGGGCCAGACATGGAGCAGGCCGTTGGGCGTGATCGCGCGCACGACCAGCGCCAGCTCGTCGCCGTGGGCCAGCACGATCAGGTTCGGGCCCTGCCCGCCGACGCGCGCCACCACGTTGCCGGCCGGGTTCACGCGGACAGCTTGCGCGAACTCGGACCAGTGGCGCGCGCACCACTGATGCACCGCATCCTCCTGGCCGATCGGGCCCGGTATCTCGGTCAGCGTCTTGACCAACTCGAAGATCGGCGTCACCTGAGCCATGAGCCCCGCTCCCTCAACGCATCGCACCAGCGAACTCCCGGCGCGGTAGGATAGGCGCGCGGGGATCGGCTGTCAAACACGGCGCGGCGGCAAGGAGGTGGGGTGCGATGAGCGCGGAGACAACGGCGGCGGGTCGCCCGGCGACCTGGTGGAAGGGCGACGTGGCCATCGTCGGCGCGGGGATCGTCGGGCTGGCGACGGCGCGCGAGCTGCTGCGGCGCCGGCCAGGGCTGCGGGTGGCGCTGGTCGAGAAGGAGCCCGCCATCGGCGAGCACCAGACCGGCCACAACAGCGGCGTGATCCACTCCGGCATCTACTACGCCCCCGGCTCGCTCAAAGCGAAGGCCTGCGTGGCCGGCGCGGCGGCGCTGATGCGCTACTGCGACGAGCACGGCATCGCCTACAACCTCTGCGGCAAGGTGATCGTCGCCACCGACGAGTCCGAAGTGCCGCGGCTGGAGGCCCTCTTCCAGCGCGGCCAGGCCAACGGCGTACCCGGGCTGCGCATGATCGACGCGGACGAGCTGTGGGAGATCGAGCCGCACGTGGTCGGGGTGCGCGCCATTCTCTCGCCGCGCACCGGCATCGTCGACTATCGCCAGGTCGCCGCCTCGTACGCCAACGACATCCGGGACGCCGGCGGCGCCATTCTGACCAATCACGAGGTTGTCAGCATCATTCGCGGCGCCACC
>DASSHC010000250.1:0-3476 GCA_035693105.1 Thermomicrobiaceae bacterium
TGTGGCGCAGGATGATCCGGGTGGAGGAGCAGCCGGAGGTGCGCGCCGCGTCGACATAATCGCGCCGCTTGAGCGCGATGAACTCGCCGCGCACGAGCCGCGCCAGGACCGGCCAGCCGAAGAGGCCGAGGATCAGGATGATGCTGGTCTGCGAGGGGCGGGCCATCGAGGCGGCCAGGATCAGGAGCAGCAGGAAGGGGATGGTTAGCACCAGCTCGATCAGGCGGTCGATCACGCTGTCGGCCCAGCCGCCGACAAAGCCGGCGATCATCCCGAGCACCGTGCCGATCAGCGTCGCCATGATGGCCGAGGAGAAGGAGACCCAGAGCGAGACCCGCCCGCCGTAGACGACCCGCGCGAAGGCGTCGCGGCCGTACTCGTCTCGCCCGAAGAGGGCGTGCAGGCTCGGTGGGGCGAAGGTGGCGCCGCGCACCTGGTCGAGCACGCGATCGCGCGGCAGCCAGAGCGGCGCGGTCAGCGCGCTGAGCGCCAGGATCGCCAGCACCACCAGCGCGACGAGCGCCAGCGGGTTCTGCATGAAGCGGTGGATGACCGACGAGCGCGCGCCCTGGCGCAGATCCAGCTCGAGCGAGTGCGTGCCCAGCGGTTCCGGGTGCGCGATGACCGCCTGCTCGTCCATCTCGCCCCCTCTACAGTTCGATGCGCGGGTCGATCAGCCGGTAGCCGATGTCCGCCAGCAGGTTGCCGACCACGATGGCGATCGCCGAGAGCATGACCAGCGCCAGTACGACCGGCGTATCACGTTTGCTGGCCGAGTCGACGACCAGCTTGCCGAGCCCGTTCCAACTGAAGATCTGCTCGGTGATAATCGCGCCGCCGACGAGCGTCGGCAGGCTCAACCCGAGCAGGGTGATGATCGGCAGCATGGCGTTGCGCATGGCGTGGCGCAGCAGCACGAGCCGCTCGGGCAAGCCCTTGGCCCGGGCCGTCCGCATGTAGTCCTGCACCAGCACCTCGAGCATCGAGGAGCGCATGTAGCGCGACCAGGCGGCCGTCTGGATGATCGTCAGCACGGCCGCCGGCAGGATCAGGTGCTTGAGGTGGTCGACCAGGCTCCAGGGCTGGCCGATGGTCTGGGTACCGCCGGTCGGCAGCCAGTGGAGCTTCACCGAGAAGAGCAAGATCAGCATGATCCCCAGCCAGAAGGAAGGGATGGCGATACCGATGAAGCTCGCCACGGTGACGACGTGGTCGGACACGGAGTACTGGCGTATGGCGGACAAGACGCCGATCGGGATGGCGATCAAGAGCGCCAGCACCGTGGCGATCCCGACCAGCTCGACGGTGCGCGGCAAGCGCTCGGCGATGATCGTGCTGACCGGCCGCCGCTGGATCAACGAGGTGCCCAGATCGCCGCGCACCCAGTTGCCGGCCAGGCGCAGGTACTGGCGGTACCAGGGAAGATCGAGGCCCATATAGTGGCGATAGGCTTGTACCTGGGCCTCGTTGGCGCGCTCGCTGAGCGCGAAGGTGGAGGCATCGCCCGGCGACAGGTAGATCATCAAGAAGACGACGAGCGAGATGCCGATGAGCAGCGGGATCGCCTGCACCAGGCGACGTACGACGAAGCGGGTCATCCCTCGTCCCCTGTCCTAGGTGCGGGACCCGGCTCGTGCCGAGTCCCGCAAAACGGAAGATTACACCCGCCTCATCACGTGCGCCAGAGCTTCCAGGAGTCCCAGTACTGCCACATCGCGTTCGGCTGGTAGCCGAGGATGTTCTTCTTGACCAGAATCAGGTCGTGGGGAAAGCCGAACCAGAAGGCGGGCATGTCGTCGGCGATGATCGCCTGGAACTGCCAGAGGAGATCCTTCTGCTTCGCGAGGTCCGGCTGGCGGATGATCTGGTCGAGCAGCTTGTCGGCGTCGGTGTTCTTCCAGGCGCCGAAGACGCGGCCTTGGGGGTTGGTCCGGACGTCATACGCGCTGTAGTAGTAGGTGTAGTCGCTGAAGCCGGCGAAGAGGATGCGGCTGTAGAAGTAGAGATCCCAGTCGAAGGTCTTCTGCCAGCGGGCCTTGAGGGCGGCCGGCTCCAGGGTATCGATCTGCATGTCGATACCGAGCTGGCGCAAGTCCTCCTGGACCGAAACGGCGATCTTATCAACGGGGTACTGATTGTTGTTCGCGGTGATGGCGACGAGCTTGACCGGATTGCCGCTCTTGTCTTGCAGCTTGCCGTCGCTGCCGGTCTTGTAGCCGGCGGCTTCCAGCATCTGCTTGGCCTTGGCGGCGTCGTGGTCCGGGCTCTTCAGCGTGGTGTTGTAGGCCCAGGGGAAGGCGACCGAGCCGATCTTGTTCTGATCGACGAAGCCGTGGAAGACCGACTGCGCGTAGCCGGCGCGGTCGATGCCGATCGAGAGTGCCTGGCGCACCGCCTTGTCGTTGAGGAAGCCGGCATTGGCCACCTTCGGGTTCTTGAAGTTGATCCAGGCGCACATGAAGGCGACGGCATAGGCGCTGTAGAGCCAGCCGTCCTGCCCCTTGACCTGATCGACGTCGGTGGCGGTGATCGGCCAGAGGAGGTCGGTCTCGTTGTTGAGCCAGGCGGTGATGCGGGCCTGCGCCTCGTCGATCTCCTTGAAGATGAACTTCTGGAAGTGGGGCGCGCCCTGGAAGTAGTCGGTGTTGGCTTCATACTGGAGGTAGGGCGGCGCCGAGCCTGGGGCATAGCCGGTCTGCTTCCATTGCCCGGTACCGATCAGCATCTGTTCGTTGTAGGGGAAGCCCTTGAGGGTTTTGGCGCCCTTCTCACCCTTGCCGGCGTTCCAGTAGTCGGCGAACTGCTGCTTCTGCAGCATGAACTGGTTGCTGGCATTGAGCACCCAGTCGCCGGAGGGATCGGTGAGGTCGAAGCGGATGGTGTGGGGATCGGCGACCGTCGGATCCTGCTTCATCAGTGGGAAGAAGCGCGCGACGCCGCTCTCCGGGTCGTCGCGGTAGACGACCATCGAGAAGGCGACGTCGTCGGCCGTGAAGGGGGTGCCGTCCTGCCACTTGATGTCGCTACGCAGCTTGTAGGTGTAGCTCTTGCCGTCGGGCGTTACCTCCCAGGAGGTCGCCAGCCAGGGCTTGGGGTCGAGGGTGTACTCGTCGATCCAGACCAGCGGATCGTAGGAGAAGGTGTAGGGCGAGTAGGAGTTGAGCGCGGCGGGGTTGAGGTCGCTCAGATCCTCGTTGCGGATAATGGTTAAGGTGTCGCCCTGGGCCGGCGTGCCCGAATACTTGGGATAGGGCTCGGTGTTGAGCACCAGCTTGCCGATCTCGGCGCCACCGGCGGCGGGGGTGGCGGCAGCGGCCGGGGCGGAGGTGGCGGCGGCGGTCGCCGCGGAGGTGGCGGCGGGGGTGGCGAGGCCGAGATTGGGCGCCGCGGTGGGTGCCGGGGCGTTGAGGTTGGCGGTCGCGGCGGGCGTGGATGGGGCGGAGGAGCCGCCGCAGGCCGCCAGCAACGCGGCCAGC
>DASSHC010000251.1:0-5114 GCA_035693105.1 Thermomicrobiaceae bacterium
AGATTTCTACGAAAGCCTGCTGAAGCAGGCTGAGGATTGATATTTAGCCTGTTTCAACAGGCTTCGTCTGCTAGCGCGGCGGTTTCAACCCCGCGCGATGTGGCCTGGCGCAAATGCCGCAGAATTCACTAAGCCTCCTCACTCCCCCCGTTCCCTCGCCCGCTCCTGCAACTGCGCCAGGCCGGCCAGGACCTCGTCGCGCGGGAGGTTGCCGGCGGCGAGCACGTCGTCGCTCAGCGCGCTGAGACGCTGGTAGAAGGCGAGGCCGCGTTCGAGGGTATCGTCGGGGGCGCGGTCGTCCTCCAGCAACTCGTACAGCCAATCCTCGGCCCGGGCGAACTGCCCCTCCTGCTGAAAGTGCTGCCAGAGCCGCTCCTTGGCGTCGGCCGGCAGGTCGAACTCGGCCAGCTCCTCCAGCAGCCGATCGACGCTCGCCACCGCCCGCCGCGGCGCGGTCGGCTCCTCGGTCAGCGCGATCAGGAAGACGTGCAGCGCCTTGATACGCCGCTCGTCGCGCCGCCGCTCGTTGCCCAGGTCACCGTCGACTTCAGCCCCCTCCTGCAGCAGGCTGCCCAGCACCACCATCCGCTCGGCCACCATGCGCTGGTCGCGCTCCTCGACGTTCCCCAGCCGCACCATGCCCACCAGCGTCGGCGCCGGGAACTGGTCCGCCACGGTCATGCCGAAGCCGACCATGCGCATCATCTGGTCGTCGATCAGCCGCTCGGCCTGCTGGTACTGCCCGCGGCGGCGCAGCTCGAACACGGTCTTGAGGAAGGAGCCCAGCTCCTCGATCAGCCGCAGGATGTAGTCGCGTTGCACGCTGTCATCTCCGTCCGCTCCGAATCGTTCCGTCGAAGCGCGCCGATTCGACCGGCTCTTCCCCCTGCAAGGCGAGGGCCGGGGCCGCGCGACCACCCCCGCCGCGCGTCCAGGTCGCCAGCGCCACGCCGCCCAGGATCAGCACCACCCCCGCGATGGTGCGCGCCCCGACGCCCTCGCCCAGCAGCAGCCAACCCCAGAAGACGCCGACCGGCGGGATGAGGTAGGTGCCGAACGAGGCGGTGCTGGCGCCGGCCGACTCGATCAGGCCGAAGTAGAGGACGTAGGCGAAGCCGGAGCTGAACGCGCCCAGCGCCAGCCAGGCGACGAGCCGCATGGGGGTCAGCGCCATCGCGCCGGGGTGGCCGGTCGCCAACACCACCGGCACGGCCACCAGCGCGGCCAGCAGCATCTCGCCGCCCGCCAGCACGACGGCGTCGCCGCGCAGGTAGCGCCGGGCGTAGGCGAAGCCGGCGCCGTAGCCGACGCTGGAGAGGAGCATCGCCAGTTCGCCCCGGGTCGACGAGGCGGCCAGATCGGCCAGCCCCGCCCCGGCCAGCACCGCGATGCCGGCGAAGCCGACCAGCAGCCCGCCCAGCTTCTCGGCGCTGAAGCGCTCGGTCTGGAAGAGGCCGGCCGCGAAGCAGAGGGTGAAGAAGGGCGTGGTGGCGTTGAGGATCGCGGCCAGGCTGGAGGCGATGTGCTGCTCGCTCCAGGCGATCAAGAGCTGCGGCAGCACGACCCCGACCACGGCCATCACCAGCAGGTGAAACCAGGTGCGCGGTTCGCGCGGCAGCCGCAGGCGGCGCAGGCGCAAGAGGAGCAAGAGGACCGCCGTGCCGATCACCAGCCGGCCCTCGACCAGCGTGGCCGGGTCGATCCCCTTCACCGCCACCTTGATGAAGAGGTAGGATGAGCCCCAGAGGAGGCCGAGCAGCACGAGCTGGAACAACTGGGCCGGCTTCATCTCACGGCTCCCCTGGCATGGGCAATGGCACGATCCGCGCGTGGCGCACAGCGTGATACACGAAGACCGATCTTACTCGATCGACCACCAGGAAGGACGGCGGGGCGTGGACGCCTATCTCAACATCATCAGCCTGCGCGCGGTGCGCGACTACACCGGCCAGCCGCTGGCTGAGCAGGAGCTGGAGCGCATCCTGCAAGCCGGGCGCGTCGCCGGCAGCGCCGGCAACCGCCAGCCCTGGACCTTCGTCGCCATCACCGACCGCGCCACGCTCGACAAGCTGGCCGAGGTCGTCTACGAGCCGGACAACCTGCGCGGCGCGGCCGTCGCCGTGGCGGTGGTGGTGCGCACGGTCAACCAGGGCTTCGACGCCGGGCGCGCGTCCGAGAACATGATGCTGGCTGCCTGGGCCGGCGGCATCGGCTCCAGTCCGAACGGCCTGCGCGAGCGCGAGCCGGCGCACACCATCCTGTCGGTTCCCACCGACCACTACATCGCCAACCTCATCACCTTCGGCTACCCCAAGAAGCCCCGGCGCGTGAGCGACACGACGCCGGAGGGGCTGCTGGCGCGCGTCAAGCGCAAGCCGCTGAGTGAGCTGGTGCGGCGTATCTAACCACGCGCACCCTTCCCCACACGCCCCGGCGCAGGCTGGCACGCCGGCTGCATTGGCGTTGTGCGCGAAGTAGGCGCCGCGTGCGCGCCGCGAGCGTGAGCGTGGAGGAGGGACGCGACATGCGCGAGTTCTTTGGGCACATCGCCACCAAGGTGGCCTACTGGGCCGGGGCCTACTGGGCTTTCCTGCTGGCCGTCACGGTGGTGATCGTCTGGGGGCTGACGGGGCCGATCTTCGGCTTCTCCGACACCTGGCAGCTCGTGATCAATACCGGCACGACGATCGTGACCTTCCTGATGGTCTTTCTCATCCAGAACAGCCAGAACCGCGAGTCGGCCGCCACGCAGCTCAAGCTCGACGAGATCATCCGCGCGCTGGAGGGCGCCAGCAACCACCTGATCGACATCGAGGAGGCCGGCGAGGCGCGCCTGGATCACCTCAAGCGCGTCTACGAGCGCGTCAGCGCGGGCAACGAGCCGGAGGATCAGGTGCTGGAGGAGCTGGCGGAGGAGGCGACCGAGGAGGCCGAGAAGCTGGCTGCCACCGCTACCGCCACCGCCGAGGTCGCCGAGGACATCTCCGAGCACGCCGTAGAGCGCGAGCGCGTCCCGCACGACCTTTCGTGAGGGACTACAATTCGGTGCATTGGCCGGCCTATCACGGAGCCACTCACACCATCGCCGGCCAGCGTCACCGCGCTGATAGCGCGGCGAGCCCTCACCCCGGCTCCTCTCCTGGCGGGAGAGAGGGGAGACGTGGGATGTTGAGCGAGAGGATGCCCGATGTTCTGTCCGCGTTGTGGGGCGCGGGGCGAGCCCGGGGCGCAGCGCTGCGCCGAGTGCGGCGCTCCTTTCACGCGCCGCTCGGCCGCCGGGCAGCCGCCCGCGCGCCGTGCCGCCCCAGCCGCCAGGCAGCCGGCCAGCTACCGCACTTATCACCGCGGAAGCGGGGTGGGCCGCGCCGTGGTCGCCTGGCTGGTGGTCCTCTTCCTGGCGGCGGTGGCCGTGCTGGCGCTGATCACCGTCTTTTCCTCTTCAGTCATCAAGCCATTCGTCGGCCAGCAACTTGAGCAGAGCCTGGCCGCGCCCACCAGCACGGCCACGGCCACCAGCGCGCCCGCCGCGGCGCCGACCGCCCAAACGGCCGAGGCCAGCCCCAGGCAGGCGGTCATCACCGAGCAGCAGCTCAACCAGGGGATCGCCGAGCACCAGGATCAGCTTGGCCCGCTCGACAGCGTCCAGGTGACGATCGACGCCGACGAGCTGGCGGTCGAGCTGTCGTCGCACGGGCTCAGCGGCACCTATCATGGGCAGGTAACGGTGCAGGACGGCAAGCCGGCGCTGGCCAACGGCCACATCGACGGCCTGCTGGGCCACGTCATCCCCACGCGCCAACTGGAGGACGTACTCAACCAGCAGATCGACGCGGCGCTGGCGCAGTCCGGTGTGGCGGTGCGGTCGGTCACCCTCCAGCCGGGGCAGATGGTCGTCGGTTACTCCTGATCCAGGCGCCCGCCTGTACTATCATGAGCCCGGTTGCCGCCGGTTCGGCGCGGCGGTGGTAGTGGTGGAGGGTACGACGATGACGGAGCAGCCGGTGGTCGCGGTCATGAGCCCCGGGCAGATGGGGCACGCGGTCGGGCGCGTGCTCGCCCGCCACGGCCTGCGGGTCATCACCAGTCTCGCCGGTCGCGGCGAGCGCACGGCGGGGTTGGCCCGCGCCGCCGGCATCGAGGACGTGGGCAGCCTCGACCGGGTGGTGGCGGAGGCGGACATCGTCCTCTCGCTCCTCCCCTCGGCGGCGGCCCCGCTGCTGGCCGAGCAGCTCGCCGAGCGCCTGGCCGGGCGCGGCCGGCCGCTGGTCTTCGTCGAGTGCAACGCGCTGGCGCCCCAGACGACGCGCGCCATCGCCGCCACTGTGGCCGAGGCCGGCGCGACGGTGGTGGATGCCGGCATCGTCGGCGGCCCGCCGACCGAACGCCGCGGCCCCAA
This sequence comes from Thermomicrobiaceae bacterium, assembly GCA_035693105.1. Lineage (GTDB taxonomy): Bacteria > Chloroflexota > Chloroflexia > Thermomicrobiales > Thermomicrobiaceae > DASSHC01. The sequence goes on from DASSHC010000251.1 coordinate 4,397, forward strand.
GTTCTACCTCTCCGGCCCCGACCTCGAAGGCGTGCGGGTGCTCGGCCGCTATGGGCTCGACCTGCGCCCGATCGGCACGGAGATCGGGCAGGCCTCGGCCATGAAGATGTGCTACGCGGCGCTGACCAAGGGCCTGAACGCGCTGGGGACGGAGCTGCTGCTGGCCGCCGACGCCCACGGCCTGCGCGCGGCGCTCCTGGACGAGCTCCAGGCGAGCCAGCCGGCGCTGCTGGCCTGGCTGGAGGAGGCCGTGCCGGGGATGCCGCCCAAGTCGCGCCGCTGGGTCAGCGAGATGCGGGAGATCGCGGCCACGCTGGAGGCGCTCGGCCTCTCGCCCGGCTACCACCTGGCCGCGGCCGACCTCTTCAGTTGGGTGGGCGAGACGCCGCTGGGCGCCGAACGGCCCGAGGCCCGCGACACCAGCCGCGACCTGCGCGCCACGCTCGACGCGCTCTCGGCCAGCCGCGAGGCGCGAGCCTAAGGGCGGACGCGGCGTTCGAGAAGGCGGAGTGCCGCGTGAGGTGGAGCGGCACCGAACATTGTCGATGGCCACCCTCGCTCCACGGGCGGCGCGCAGGTGCGGCGAGCGGCCGACGAGGAGCATGGGCGCCGCGAGCCGGCTCCTCTGCCCCAGGGCGGCTTATCCGACGCCCAGTCCCTGGGCAGCCCGAGTCAACACCGCCGCAGCGCGCTCGACCTCGTCGGCGGTCGTGGGGCG
>DASSHC010000252.1:0-9981 GCA_035693105.1 Thermomicrobiaceae bacterium
GAGCACGGCGGCGAGCGCACCGAGGCGCATACGCTGGTGCTGGAGGCGCCGGAGCCGGTGGTGGGCGAGTGGGACGCCTCCCGGCTCGACCAGGTGCTGACCAATCTGATCTCGAACGCGCTGAAGTATTCGCCCGACGGCGGCGAGGTGCGGGTGACGGTGCGCCAGGCGGGCGCGCTGGCCGAGGTGGTGGTGGACGATCGGGGGATCGGCATCACCCCCGACGAGCTCCGCACCCTCTTCCAGCCCTTCAGCCGGGGCGCGGAGGCGACCCGCACGGCCAGCGGCGCCGGCCTCGGGCTCCATATCAGCGCGCAGATCGTGCGGCGCCACGACGGCAACATCGACATCGAGAGCCAGCCGGGCGCCGGCAGCCGCTTCCGCGTCACGCTGCCGCTGGCGCACACCCCGTAGCGCCGCGGCGTCCGCGCGTGGCCTTCGAGGCCGTTGGGTGCCAGGTGAGGCACGGATCCCTCGACTCCGCTCGGGATGACAGAAGTAGTATGGGGCTGACGAGCGAGACATGTCTCGTCGTTAGCCCTGCATTAACCCGGTCATCCTGAGCTTGTCGAGGGATCCGTCCTCACCCGGCACCCAAGCCTCATCGTGAGCCGCCCTTGCCGGGTACGAGTGCGTGCCATGGGCATGTCGCTTGCAACCGCCACCATGGGATCACGTGCCGGAAGGAGGCAGACGATGACAATCAGCGATCAGGTGCGGCCCGGTCTAGCGGTGCGCAGCGAAGATGGGGTGGAGATCGGGCAGGTAGCCTCGGTCGGCGACGGCCAGTTTACCGTCGAGCGCATGCTGCAACCGGCGCTGACGCTCCCCTTTACCGCGGTGCGGACCGTGGAGCACGGGCGCGTCATCTTGACCATGCCCTCCAGCATGCTGCGCGAGTCGGCCCGGACGACCACGCAGGCGAGCGCGCCCTTCACGCGCGACCAGGTGCACCGCGGCATGGACGTGGTCGATTCACACGCCGAGCCGATCGGCAGCATCGTCGAGATCCGCGACGACGACTTCCTGGTCGATCGCCCGCTGGCGCGCAGCGTCTACGTCCCGTTCGATGTCATTCGCGGCGTCAGCCGGGCGCACGTCGCGCTGCAGATCCCGGCCGGACAGGTCGACAACATGGGCTGGCCCGGGATCTAGGCGGCGTTCCTTGCCGGGCGCTAGTTGGCGCGGCCGGTGACCAGGCTGTGCAGCAGCGGGTCGGACTTGATCTCCTCGCTCAATTCTTCCAGCCGCGCCAGCGCCAGCCCGACCAGGACCGGCTCCTGATGAATTTCGTAGATCAGGAACTCGATGGCGGTGAAGACCTCGTTGGCCATTGGGCTGACATCGGGCGGCAGCAGCCGCACGATGCGGCCTAGCCGCTCGGTGAAACGCTCCTCGTGCGTGATGCGCTCGGCCGCCGGCAGCGAGGCCTCGAGGAGCTCCTCCAGTTGATAGATCTCCACGATGGATGGTGTCATGCGCTCCAGCACCGAGAGCGCGACCGGCGAGATCACGCCCTCCAGGAACTCGCGGTAGGGGTACGTCGCGTCGCTCACCACCCGGCTCCTTCCCACAGCTCCGCCCCCATTGTCGCCAGAAACGTGCCGTCTTCCCAGCCCTCGATGGCACCGGGTTTGCCCCGCCTCGCGCAGGAGGCAGCCGGTGTCCGACGCGAAGGTTCGCCAGCAGATCAAGCGGCAGGAGCGGCACGAGCTGCTGGGGCGCATCCAGGGTTGGGTCGACACGCCACTGACCATCCTGGCCTTCGTCATGCTCGGGTTGCTCCTGCTCGACCTGACCGCCTCGCTCGGTCCCTTCTGGGCGCGTCAGGTGCGGCAGGCGCAGGAGGCGATCTGGGCGATCTTCCTGCTAACCTTCGTGCTCGAGTTCGTGCTGGCGCCCGACAAGTCGGATTACCTCAAAGAGAACTGGCTGGGCGCCATCTCGGTCGCGCTGCCGGCGTTTCGTGCCGTGCGCATCTTCCGCGTGGCGGCGGCGCTGCGCGAATTGAGCCTGGTCCGCGTCCTGACGACCCTGAATCGCGGCGCGCGGGCGCTCGGCACCATCGCCCGGCGCGGCGAGCTGGGCTACATCCTCGGGCTGACCCTGCTGGTGACGCTGACCGCGGCCGTCGCCACCTTCTACTTCGAGCAGGGGTCGCCCAGGGCCTCGATCACCAGTATCGGCGACGCGTTCTGGTGGGCCTTTACCCTGGTGACGACGATCAATACCGGCTTGGAGCCGGTGACGCTGGAGGGCCGGATCATCGGCGTGCTGATGCGCGTCTTTGCCCTGGCCATCAGCGGCTACCTCACCGCGGTCATCGCCGTCCACCTGCTCGGCTTCCGGCAGCCGAACGAGGACGGGGAGCTGGAACGCGAGATGCGCCTCATGCGTGAGGAACTGGCCCGGCTGCGGGCGCTGGTGGCCGAGCAGGGCGCTTCCCCGCGGCCCAGGCCCAGTCACGCCGATGACGACTGACGGGATTCCGCAAGAAAGGAGCTGCCGTGAGACCGGTTGAGCGTTTCGCCTACGTCGCGCGCCATCCGCTGGGGAACGAAGTGCCACTGCGGCACCATCTGGAGCATCTCCCCGAGGACGCGCTGGGGGAAGTCGGCGTGCTGGAGTTCACTACCTACGTCGGCAGCGGCTACTGCGTGCTGCAGTTCAGCCTGCCGCAGGGGGATGCCCAGGCGCAGTTCGAGCGCCTGTTCAACGAGCCGCGCCTACGCGACTTCTTCGGCCGGCTCGCCGGCTATCTGGAGGACGGCGAGCCGCTGGCGCGCCGCTTCTCGGCGGGCGACCGCTTCCACCCGGCGGCGCCGCTGCTCAACCCGGCGGAGTCGGTCACCAGCGCCGCTCTGCCGCTAGCCTCGCTCACCTCGCGCTGGCCGAAGGACGCGTGAGCGCGGGCCGTAGGCGTCGGCGCTGGTACGGAGGCTTGGCCGTGCCTTGTCGACGTTCGCCGCTGGGGACGCGCGGCACTAAAGTGACCGCGCTGAGTCCACGAAGCCCACTGAAGGGGCTGGGGTTGCGCGTGGCGCCGGGCACGAGGCATCTGATCCTCGACCATTGATGCATCGGGGTGAGGAGAGAGATCCTTCGCTACGGCTCAGGATGACAGGGGTAGGGGGTCGGCTTCCTTCTGTCGTCCTGAGCCTGCCGAAGGATGAGGCCGCAGCCGAAGCATCTCTCTGAACGTTGTCCATTGCTGGAGTTTCATGCCGCCGCGCTGCGTGGAGCGCGTCAAGCTCAGCCCCTTCAGTGGGCTTCGTGGACTCAGCCCGGGAATTCGATTCCGGACGGAGCCGGGCGTCGAGCGGTGCCGGTGACCCACGAACTCCCACACGCCAGCGTCTACCGAACCGGAGGTGCGCGCGATGGTAGCGAGCCTTCCCGTCTATCCCCTCGGCGTGCCGGCGCTCGACGCGCTGGTCGCGAAACTGCTGCGCCGGTTGGCCGAGCTGGCGCCGGGCCGGGTGCACAGCCTCTACCTCTTCGGCAGCCATGTCGACGGCAGCGCGGCCGCCAGCAGCGATCTCGACCTCTTCGTGGTGGCGCACGGCGAGCTGGCGCCCGCTGAGGCGAAGCTGATTCGCGATCTCGGCGCGCGGCTCTCGGCCGGGCGGAACACCGTCGATCTGCTGCCGGTCGGCAGCGCCCAACTGCTGCGCGACGGCCATTGGCGCCTGGAGGCCAACAGCCGGCTGGCGGCGGGCGACGACCTGCGCCCGCGGCTCCCGCGCGAGCCCCTCGATTCCTACCTGCGGCGCTACACCCACGCGCCCTACGCCTACATGTCCCAGGTGCTGCGCGGCGTGGAGCGGCTGGACTACCCGCTCAACTATCCGGACCCCGCCGGAGAGTTTTACGGCTACGACCACGACCCCCAGCCGCCGCTCGACCCCGCCGCCCGCGATATCCGCGCGCTGGTGGCCACCGTCTGTTGGATCGCCAGCCTCAGCGCCGGCCTGCACGCCGGGCACAAGGTGCCCTCGAAGAGCCGCGCCGCGGCCGCCTACGCCGAGCACGTCGGTGATGCGTGGACCGATTTCGTGACTGCCGTCTACCGCCGCGGTAAGGAACGCTGGGGCTATCTGGTGCCGTCCGATCCGGCCGCGCGCGCCGAGCTGCGGGCGCTCTGCCGCGACATGCTCGCCTTCGAGAACCGCTATCTCCTGCGCTACCGCGACTATCTGCTGGTCCAGCTCCAGGCCGGCCCCGCGGCGCGGCGCCTCGCCGCCGAGCGCCTGCGCGACTGGGTCCACTACCCGGACGTGTCCGTGCCTGACGCGGTTTGGTGAAGGGCGCTGGCTGACGACAGGGCCCGGACGTAGGGTAAGACGGATCCCTCGACTGCGCTCGGGATGACCGGGTGAGGGATGGGACCTACCGGACGAGGCAAGTCCTCCTCGTCAGCCCCATATTAACCCTGTCATCCCGACCGAAGTGGAGGGATCCGTCCGCGATGGCACTATGCCCTGTCGCTGGGCAGCGCCCCTCTCCCGCGCACGGGAGAGGGGACGGGGGTGAGGGCAGCCTCGGCCGCTACGACGTCGGCCGCGTGCCCAGTGTGAGCTTCACCTGCTGGGGCTGGCCGTTGCGTACCACCGTCAGCGTCACGGTGTCGCCCGGCTTATGGTTCTCGACCATCTGGGCGAAGGCCGAGTCCGTCTTCAGGTCGTTGCCGTCGACCTGCGTGATGATGTCGCCCTTGGTCAGCCCGGCCTGCTCGGCCGGGGAGCCGGAGACCACGTCCCCGACCAGGATGCCGTTCTGGACCGAGGTGCCGACCTGCGCCGCGAGGGCGGGATTGAGCGGCACGTAGGCGATGCCGACGAACGGATGCACCGCGTGACCGGTGCTGACGATCTGATCGGCGATCTTCTTGGCGGTGTTGATCGCGATGGCGAAGCCGATGCCCTGGGCCGGAACGCCCGGCTCGGCCATGCCGGCCACCAGCGTGTTGATGCCGACGACCTCACCGTCGAGCGTCGTCAGTGGGCCGCCCGAGTTGCCGGGGTTGATGGCCGCGTCGGTCTGGATCACGTCGAAGAGGAACGGCCCGGCCTGGTTGGACTGACCGGACGTGCCCGACTGGTTCGGCGGGGCCGGCTCCTGCACCGTGCGCCCCACCGCGCTGGCCACGCCCGCGGTCACGGTCGGCTGGCCCTCCAGCCCGAGCGCGTAGCCCATGGCCACCAACCACTGCCCAACCTGGATCTTGGAGGAGTCGCCCAGCTTGATGACCGGCAGGTTGTCGCCGGTGATCTGCACCACGGCCAGGTCGGTCAGCGGGTCGGTGCCCACCACTTTGACGTCGTTGCCCTTGAAGGAGCGGCCATCGGGCAGCGTCACGACCAGCGCCTGCGCCCCGGCGACCACATGGTTGTTGGTCAGGATGTGCCCCTGGTCGTCATAAATGAAACCGGAACCGATGCCGGTCGGGATGGGCTGGTTGAACTGCGTGCTGGGCGTCTGCTCGTTGGTGATCTCGACCACCGCCGCCTTGGCGGTGTTGACCACGTTGATGACGGCCTGACCCAGGCTGCCGGCGCCGGCGGCCGTTGCCCCCGTCGGCGTGCTGTTGGCGGCGGGCGTGGCCGCGCTGGTCGAGCTCGTGCCATTCGACGCCGCGGTCGCCGTAGCGGCGGCGGTGGTGGTCAGCGTGGCGGCGCTGGCTCCGGCCTTGCCGCTGGATGAGTTGTTGGTCAGCGAGCAGCCGGCCACCAGGGCCAGGACCAAGCAGAGCGCGAGCAGTTGGCTGGCGCCGGCGAAGAGCCGTTTGGGAATCATGGTGCCTCCTGAGGTGAGCCGTCAGCGGGGCTGGCTGCCCGCCGGCGAAGGCTGCGAAGTGTCGCGGCCGGCCCGGAGTGATCCGTCAAATTGGATCGCTCGGCGCCGATCATTAGTTCCGCAGGAAGCACAATAGGTGCCAGCCCGTCGCGCGGACCGGCGCTCGGGGGACGCGCGGGGCGCCGCATTGGAGGGTGCGGCGCTACACCAGATGCACGATTTCGACGTCCGGCCAGTGGGCGGCGAGGTATTCGGCCACCAGCCGCCGGTGGCAGCGCTGCGGCGTCGCCTCGCTGCAGAGGAGGCAGGCGCCGTCCAGCTCCGCCGGGTCGAGCCGCGACTCGATCGCGCGCTCGCGCAGGAGGGCGTGGAAGCGCGTCTCGTACTCCGGCCAGGAGATGGCCTTCTTGCGGTAGTCCGCGAAAATCTCCTCGCTGGGCGCCAGCCGCGGCTCGTGGCGGTAGCCGATGCGGCCGATGGCGTCCAGGAAGTAGCGCAGGTCGTCCTGCTTGGCGAAGCCGGCGAGCTGCGAGGTGTTGTGCAGCCGCGTGTCGAGCACGCGCCGCACGCTCGCATGGTGCAGCAGGCCGAAGAACGTCTCAGCGCTCTTCTGGGTGAAGCCGATGGTGAAGATCGTCGTCATCGCGCTCGTCCATTCGATAGGCGATCCGCGCGCCGCGCGAGATGAAACGGGCTGACCCTGCCAACCCGCTGCAAGCTTGAGCCCGAACCCGGCTCTCACGCGAAGAGCATGCGCCCCTTCGGTTGGGGGATCGGGCGGCCCAGCTCGCGGGCGGTTTCGACCCACTCTCGGGCCACAATCTGAAGGTTCGCCAGCGCCGCTTCCGGCGTCCGGCCGTCGGCCGCCGCTCCGGTCAGCTCGGGCATCTCGGCGACGAAAGCCTCGTCCTCTGAACTCCAGTAGATGATGACCGCATAGCGCAGCGGCGTGTCAATCATTGCTCAAGCTCTCGTGCCGGCCTCACGAGGGAACCACAGTCGCTTGAGAAAACTGGAAGTACAGCTCCAATGCCTCACGGAGATTCACCAGCGCCTCGGCCTCCGTCTCGCCCTGGCTGGCCACATCGATCTCCAGGCACTGGGCCACGTACCAATCACCTTCTCGCACGACGCTAGCGGTAAACGTTCGCTTCACTCGTGCATCATCCTCTCCTCCGTCGGCATCATCATGCCGGGCTGACTCACCACGGCGCTCTGCCGCGGTCTGAGACAGACGGCAGGCGGTATTGAACCGGCTACGACGAATAGGCGAAGTCGCCTGAGTGTAGCCGATCGTTCAGCATGGTCAAGGAGCGGGGCGCGCCCGGACTTGCCTTACCCCGCCTCCGCCTGCCGGGCCAGGGCGCGGGGGCGGAACTGCTGCACGTACTGGCGGTAGGCGGCGGCCTCCTGCTGGGCGCGCGCCTGCTCCCAGCCGAGCGTGCGCTGGGCGATGGCGGCGGCGTGGTCGAGCGCGTCCAGCCCGGCCGACGCGTCCAGCCCGACCATGCCGCGGCGCATCAGGATGTCCTCCAGCGTCTCGGCCAGCTCCCAGCGGGCGGCGTAGGGCACTTCGGCGGCGATGGCGCCGGTGTCGGGGCTGAAGATCTGCCGCAGGTTGGCATCACCCTTGGCGATCCGCAGGATCTGGCGCGCCATCACCCCGTAGATGCGCAGCAGCCGCTGGGCGACGGCGGCCTCCAGACCGGAGTTTGCGGTGAAGTCGGCGGCGAAGGCTGCCCAGTCGTCGGTATTGCCGCCGGGAAGCGGGATCTTGCCGGTCAGCGCGGGCGGCGCCGGGCGGCCGAGCAGCTTGAAGATCAGGTCGGTCGTCTCCTCGGCCAGGCCGCGGTAGGTGGTGATCTTGCCGCCGACGATCGAGATCATGCGGTTCAGGGGCGGCTGGTGCGGGTGGATGATGTGCTTGCGGGTGATGCTCCCCGGCGTGCCCTCCTCCTTATAGGGGAGCGGGCGCACCCCGGCGTAGGCGAAGAGGACGTCGCCGCGCGTCAGGTGCGCCGGGGGGATGACGTGGTTGGTCTCGTTGATCAGGTAGGTGATCTCCTCCTCGTCCGGCACGACCTGGTCGAGACTGCCGGTGTAGCGTAGGTCGGTGGTGCCGATCAGGTAGCGGCCGTTCCAGGGCACGATGAAGTAGGGGCGGCGGTCGGCGCTGGCCTCGACGTAGAGCGCCTCCTTGGGCGCGCCGGGGAAGGCGTCGACCACGATGTGGCTTCCCTTGGTCCCGCCGATGTAGCGGTCCGGGTCGAGATCGCCCAGCACCTGGTCGACCCAGGGGCCGGCGACGTTGACCGTGACCGGCGCGTGCACAGTATACTCGCGGCCAGCCTCGCCAAAGACATCGGTGAAGGCCACGCCGGTCACGTTGCCCTGGCCGTCGGTCAGCGGGCGCTCGACGCGGCAATAGGTCAGCACTTGCGCGCCGTGGTCGCGCGCCGAGAGCGCGTTCTCGACCGTCAGCCGCTCGGGGAAGGTGATCTGGGCATCGTAATAGAGCGCGGCGCCGCGCAGCCCCTCGGGGTTGAGGCCCGGCTCCAGCTCCAGCGTCTGTTCGCGGCTGAGCATGCGGTGGTTGGCCATGCTCTTGTCGTAGGAGAGGATGTCGTAGGCGATCATGCCCAGCCGGATCAGGCCGGGGCCGCGCTTGCCGCCGGCGTAGATCGGGATCAGGAACTCGAGCGGCTGGACCAGGTGGGGCGCGATGCGCAGCAGGATCTCGCGCTCGCGCAGCGACTCGCGCACCAGCGGCACCTCGTAGTGCTCCAGGTAGCGCAGGCCGCCGTGGATCAGGCGGGTCGACCAGGAGGTCGTGCCGCTGGCGATATCGCCCTTGTCGAGCAGCAGCACCTTCAGCCCCCGCAGCGCGGCGTCGCGCGCGATCCCGGCGCCGTTGATCCCGGCACCGATGATAATGACGTCGAACGCCTGCTGCTCGATATCGTCCGGGATCGGTGTCATTCGCTCTGCTAGGACCATGCCTGCCTCACTCTCTGCCGACGAGCCCTCATCCCCCGCCCCTTCTCCCAATACTGGGAGAAGGGGAGCTAGTTTGCGGAACATGTGCCTGCTCCCCCTAAGATCCCCGTCTCCCAGCATTGGCTTCGTCCGGAGAGGGAGTTAGGGGGTTAGGGGGTGAAGGCCCGCCGCGCCGTCTCCGCCGCGTCGCGGGCGCTCAGCCCCCGGATCAGCTCCTTCGCCTCGGGGATGCGCGCCGCCGTCATGCTCAGCTCGCGCAACCCGAGCCCGATCAGCAGCGGGATCGCCGCCGGATCGCCGGCCAGCTCGCCGCAGACGGCGACCGGCTTGCCGGCGCTCCCCGCCGCCGCCACCGCCAGCTCGATCAGGCGCAGCACCGCCGGGTCGAGCGGCGAGTAGGCGGCGGCGAGGTCCGCGTTGGTGCGATCGACCGCCAGCGTGTACTGCACCAGGTCGTTGGTACCCAGGCTGAAGAAGTCGACCTCCCGGATCAGCCGCTCCGCCGCCAGCGCCGCCGCCGGCACCTCGATCATGATCCCCAGCGGGAGCGCCGCCCGGTGCGCGATCCTCTCGGCGCGCAGCTCGGCGGCGGCCGCGTCCAGGGCCGCCCGCGCCGCGCGCACGTCCGCCACCGTGGTCACCATGGGGAACATCAGCCAGATGTCGCCCACCGTCGCCGCGCGCAGCACCGCTCGCAGTTGCGTGCGGAAGAGCGCCGGGTGGCGCAGCGTGAGCCGCAGCCCGCGCACGCCGAGGAAGGGGTTCAGCTCCGGCTCGGCCGCGATCCCCGGCACCGGCTTGTCGCCGCCGACATCGAGCGTGCGGATCACCACCGGCCGGCCGCTCATCCCCTCGGCGACCGCGCGGTAGGCGGCCACCTGCTCCTCCTCGCCCGGCAGCTCGGCGCGCTCGATGAAGAGGAACTCGGTGCGGAAGAGGCCGATTCCCTCCGCGCCGTTGGCCAGCGCGCGCTGCACCTCGCCCGGCGCGCCGATGTTGGCGAAGAGCTCGACCCGCGCGCCGTCGGTCGTGACCGCCGGCAGCTCGCGCAGGGCCGCGCGCCGCTCCCGCTCCTGCCGCTCCCGCGCCACGCGCGCCTGGTATTCGGCCAGCGTCGCCGGGTCGGGCGCCAGGATCACCTCGCCGCGCTCGCCGTCGACCGCGGCCAGCTCACCCGCGGTCGCCTCG
>DASSHC010000253.1:0-20197 GCA_035693105.1 Thermomicrobiaceae bacterium
CCTGGCCGCGGCCGGCCGGCCGAAAGCCGCGGATATCGAAGATATCGCGAAAGTCGGCCGCAAAGACGAAATCGATCTCAAGCATGACCTGGAAGTCGTTGAAGTTGTGGATCTCGATGCGCTCGCGCAGGCCACGCTCGACCTCCCGCAGGCGGCGCAGGCCGACGGTGTGCGGCAGAATCTCGCCGCGCGGTGAGGAGAGGAGCTCGTTGGTGAACTGGGCGATGCCGGCGGCGTTGTGGTCGGCGGAGGCATCGAGCAGGACGAGCGGCTGGCCGTTCAAGTACAGCCGGTATTCGCTCAGGAAGCGCGTATCGCGGAAGTAGAGCCCCGCCCCCATGATATCGTCGCTGATCTCCCCGCGCTCGTCGGTCAGCACGAAGATATCGCCGGCTTTCATGACCATGGTCGTCGCTGGCATCGCGCGGCATCCCCCTCTCGCCGTCCGGGCGTTCCCGAACGGCGCCAACTCACTTGCCGACTCGCGCGGCGGATCAGTCGATCCGCCGCCGGCCGTGGTTGCGGCAGGAAGTTACGTGCCACGCCCAACGTCAGGCGGGCAGGGGAGGTCAGAGGCCGGAGCGGCGTGCGGCCTGCTCCCGGCGCGCCTCGGCGCGGCGGAGGTTGAACTTCAGCTTCCAGACGCGCAGCAGCGCCTCCAGCATGATGCCGGGGCCCATCTTCGACTTGCCGGCGCGGCGCTCGTGGAAGGTGATGGGGACCTCGACGATGCGGAAGCCGGCCTGGGCCGCCCGGTAGGTCATCTCGATCTGAAAGGCGTAGCCGGTGGCGTCGACCTCGTCGAGATCGATGCGCTCCAGCACGCGGCGGCGGAAGCACTTGAAGCCGCCGGTCAGGTCGCGGTAGGGCAGGCCGAGGATCAGGCGGCTGTAGAGCGAGCCGCCCTGGCTGATCACCCGGCGCAGCATCGACCAGTTCTCGGTGCCGCCGCCGGCAATGTAGCGCGAGCCGAGCACCAGGTCGGCGCGCTCCGCCGCGTCGACCAGGCGCGGCAGCGACGCGGGGTCGTGCGAGAAGTCGGCGTCCATCTCGCAGATCAGCTCGTAGTCGCGCGCCAGCGCCCAGCTGAAGCCGGCGCGATAGGCGGTGCCCAGCCCGAGCTTGCCGGAGCGGCGCAGGACGAAGACGCGCTCGGGCATGGCGGCGCTCAAGCGCTCGGCCAGCTCGCCGGTGCCGTCGGGTGAGTTGTCGTCGACGACCAGCAGGTCGAAGCGCGGATCGTGGAGGATGGCGTCGACCAGCGGCCGCAGATTCTCGTGCTCGTTGTAGGTCGGCACGACGACAAGCGCCCGCACCTTTCGCGGCGGCACGCGCTTGGGCGGCTCGAACGGAATGCCCAATTCAGTTGCATCCCTTCCAGATCGATCTCGACGTACGGACTCGGGACGTCAAACCGTGTCCCATTTGCAAGGATCGTGCCTGCCTGGACAGGTTGCGGTGCGGCAGGCCCGGCCGGCGCGCTCGTGTCGCTAGACGGCGGATGATCCCTGGGAGGCGGCCGGCGTCGGACGCGATGCCCCGGGCGGGTTCACGGCCTCCGATGCGGGGGAACCACGTTCCGGGCGCCAGCCGACCGGATGTGGGTAGGTCATCTCATCTCCTCTACGTCCAGCCAGACCGGCCGGACGGCTGCTAATTCTAGGCTTCCCGTCGCCCGAGGGAAAGGGGGTCGCGAAGGCCCGCCCAAATGGCTCAGGCGACACGCAGGGTCGGGTCGAGCACGTCGCGCAGCCAGTCGCCCAGCATGTTGATGCTGAGCACCGTCAGCATGATCGCGATGCCGGGGAAGGTGATCACCCACCAGGCGGTGTAGATGTACAGCCGCCCGTCGCTGACCATGGTGCCCCAGTCGGGGATCGAGGGGTTGAGCCCGAGCCCGAGGAAGCTCAGCGCGGCCTCGGCCAGGATGACAAAGCCCACCTGCAGCGTGCCGACCACGATGACCGAGGCGAGCACGTTGGGCAGGATGTGGCGCAGGAGGATGCGGCCATTGCCGGCCCCGGCCACCCGCGCCGCGTCGACGTATTGGCGCTCGCGCACGGTGAAGACCTCGCCGCGCACCAGCCGGGCGTAGCCGACCCAACTGGTGACGACCAGCGTCGCGATCAGGTTGACCAGCCCGGCGCCGAGCACCGCGATGATGGTGATCGCCAGCAGGATGAAGGGGAAGGCCAGAAAGAGATCGGCTACCCGCATCACCACCTGATCGATCCAGCCGCCGAAGTAGCCGGCCAGCAGCCCGAGCAGCACGCCGATGCCGGCGGCCAGCAGCGTGACCGAGAGGCCGATGCCGAGCGAGACGCGCGCGCCGTAGATGATGCGGCTGAGCAGGTCGCGACCGACGGGGTCGGTGCCGAGGATGTGCTCGCCGCTCCCCTTGGCGCTCCAGGCGGGCGGGGTGTTACGCAGCAGCAGATGGGTCTCGCTGGGGCTGTGGGGCGCCAGGAGGGGCGCCGCCAGCGCGGCCAGGACCAGGATCGTCAGCACCACCCCGCCGAAGAGGGCCGAGGGGTTACTGACGAAGCGGCCCAGGGTGCTGTAGCGCCAGGAGCGCCGTCGGATCGCCCCCTGCGCGAGCGTCTTTTCTCCCGGCGTGACGGCCACGATGGCTCCCTCTCTTCGACACTCGCGAGGCTAAGCGTAGTGAATGCGTGGGTCGAGCACAGCGTACAACAGATCGACCAGCAAATTGGCCAAAATCAGGATCGCGGCCAGGATCGTCACCGCCGCCTGAACGACGGGGTAGTCACGGTTGTTGATCGCGTCGACCACCAATCGCCCGACCCCCGGCCAGGAGAAGACCACCTCGACGATGACCGCGCCGCCGAGCAGGAAGCCGATCTGCAGCCCGGCGACGGTGACGAAGGGGATCAGGGCGTTGCGCAGCGCGTGGCGCATCAGCACCGGCGACTCGGGCAGGCCCTTGGCGCGGGCGGTTCGGATGTAGTCGGCGTGCAGCACCTCCAGCATGCTGGAGCGCAGCAGCCGGCTGAGCGTGGCGACGTAGGCCAGCCCCAGCGTGATCGCCGGCAGAATCAGCGACTTCAGTTCTCCCCCCAGCCCCTGCCCGCGCCCCGAGACCGGCAGCCAGTGGAGCCAGACGCCGAAGAGCAGGATCAGCATCAGCCCGAGCCAGAAGTTGGGGAAGGAGATGCCGATCAGGCTGATGAAGCGACTGATGAAATCGACAAAGCCGCCACGCCGTACGGCCGAGAGGATGCCAGTGGGGATGGCCAGCACCAGCGCCACCAGGTAGGCCGCGACCGCCAGCTCGATGGTAGCCGGCATGCGCAGGATGACCTCGTGGAAGGCGGAGTCCTTGTAGCGCAGCGAGTTGCCGAAGTCACCCCGCACGGCGTGGGTGATGAAGGCGATGTATTGCTGGTAGATCGGCAGGTCGAGGTGCATGGCGTGGCGCAGGTTGGCGATGTCCTGCGGGGTGGGGTTGCCCTGCTGCAGCAAGAGTTGCACCGGATCGCCGGTCAGCCGCAGGGTGACGAAGACGAGCAGCGTCACGCCGAAGAGCACCAGCACCGAGTAGAGCAGGCGGCGAATGATGAAGGTCACCATGCGGCAGTAGCCTTTGCAGCCTTGGCGGCGGGAGAGCAGCGCCGCTGCCCTCCCCTAGAGCGCGAGTTCCGGGAGCGCCGGTCACGCATCAGCGCAGGGCGGCCCAGCCGCGCTGGCCGGAGCGGTCGCGGCCCCGCGCAACGGAGAGAACCTTCGTCCCCCCGGTCAGCCTGAGGCCGCAGCCGAAGAGCCTGCCCTGAGCTTGTCGAAGGGATCTCCTCTCCGTTGAAGCGCCACTCGTGCTCCACGATGAGGAGAGATCCTTCGCTGCGGCTCAGGATGACAAGGACGGCGGCTGCCTTTTCCCGGTCATCCTGAGGCCGCAGCCGAAGCATCGCTCTGGCCTCCCTTGAGGCGCGAGTCCCTAGCTGGAGACCCAGGCGTCGAGCCACCAGAGCCGCTCGTCCGGCGGGATCAGGAAGTTCTTGACCCGGTTGTTGACCCCCCAGAGGTAGACGTTCTGGTAGAGCGCCACATCGACATAATCATCGTAGATGATCTTGTTGCACTGCTTGGCGACATCCAGCCGCACCGACTGGTCGAGCGTGCCGCGCTCCTTGTCCAGCAGCTTGTCCAGGTCGGGGTTGGAGTAGCTCGGGTTGTACGACTGCTTGGTGTAGTACATCGAGTAATAGGTGTTGTCGTAGTCGAGCGTCCAACCGCCCCAACCGAAGGGCACGATGTTGTTGAGCTTGCCGGCGGTGTAGTCGGTGAAGTAGGTCGCCTGGTCGTGCAGTTGGATATCGACCTGGAAGCCGACGGCGGTCAGCATGTCCTTGACCGCGCTGGCGATCTCCTTGGCCTGGGTGTCGGAGCCGACCACGTCGTAGACCAGCTTCGGCGAGGAGACACCCGAGGCCTGCAGCGTCTGCTTGGCCTTGTCGGGGTCGAAGGGGTAGGGCGGGTAGTCTTCGTAGCCGAAGGAGAAGGGACTCTGCCAGATGCCGACCGGCTTGGCGAAGCCGCCGAGGATCGTTTTGACGATGGTGTTGATGTCGACGGCATAGGCGATCGCCTGGCGCACCTGCTTGTTGTCGGTCGGCGCCTTCTTGGTATCGAGCCGCAGCCCGGAGACGGTCGGCACGCCCACCTCGACCACCTTGACGCTGGTGTTCCCCTTGGCCGCGCCCGCCTGGCTGACGTTGAGCGTCAGCACGTCGATGTTGCCGGCCATGAACTCCGAGAGGCGGGTGTTGTCGTCGGGGATGATGCGGTAGGTGATCTTCTGGATCAGCGGCTTCTTCTTGGCGAAGTAGCCGTCCCAGGCCTCGAAGGTCATGTGGTCGTCTTTGGCGTACTCGGTGATCTTGTACGGCCCGCTGCCGATCGCCTGCTTGGTCGAGAAGGTGGTGTCGTCCTTGGTGGCGCTGGGCGGGGTAATGAAGGCGCCGTAGCCGGCCAGCTTGGTGACCATCACCGGATCGACTTCCTTGAAGTGGAACTTGACCGTCTGGTCGTCGACTACTTCGACCGAGTCGATCGAGGTGTAGTTGAACGCCTGCGGCGACTTGTTGGCGGGGTCGAGCAGGCGGTCGAAGGTGCTCTTGACCGCGGCGCCGTTGAAGGCCGTGCCATCCTGGAAGGTGACGCCCTTGAGGAGCTTCATCTCCAGCGTCTTGTCGTCGGTGTAGTTCCACGACTCGGCCAGGCCGAAGCCCTCGGCCGGGCTGGGGTGGCCGTCCTTGCCGTCGTAGACGACCAGGTTCGGGTCGCGCCAGACGAGCGGGCTGAAGATGTTCTCCTGCCAGCGGCCGTTGTTGAGCGAGTAGGTGTCCACCGGATCGAGGCTGGTCGGGTCGGCCACGATCGCCACCTTCAGCTCGCCAGTTGGGGAGCTGGGCGGGCTGCCGCCGCCGTTGACCAAGGTGCCGGTCGTCTTGGCCGCGCCGGCGCTCGGGCTGCCGGCCGCGGCCGGGGAGCCACCCGCCGCGCCGCCCGAGCTGGTCGGGGCGCTGGTGGCCGCGCCGGAGGTGCCGGAGGTGGCCGCGGCGGTGCTGTTGTTGCTGCTTCCGCCGCCGCAGGCGGCCAGCAGCGCCTGGACGGCCGCCAGACCGGCCATGCCGCCGCCCAGCCGCATCAGGTCACGGCGACTGAGCTGGCGTCCGAAGACGACGAAGCCGTCGGGTGTCTCCAGCGCGCCGTCCGGGTCGGGTCCCCGGTGGCTGTTGGGCTTGTCGCTCATACGAATCTCCTCCTCGTGCTCGGTCACTCGCGTTTCCATGCAGGTCGACGCACTACGATGGCGAACACGCGCGGTCTACGCCGGCTGCCGTCACTGCTCGGTGCTGCCACCTCCTTCGCCGTCTTCGCCCGTGGCCGCCGGCTCGCCGAGCCGGATCGGGCGCCGGCGCGCGAGACTGATCCGCAGGCTGTCCGGTCCCGCCACGATTGTACGCCGCAGCGGGCCGGCGGCCGCCGCCAGCAGGTCGAGGATGGCTCGATTGTTGACCAGGTCGGCACGCGCGGTGCGCTCCAGGTGCGCGCCGTGGGCGGTTTCGTCCGGCACCTCGGTGATCGAGGTGAAGACGGTGACGCGCGGCGCCTGCACCGCGTAGCCGCCCCAGCCGCGGCGGCGCTCATCGAGCGAGCGGCTGTAGAAGGTCATGTCGTGGTGGCGCTCGGTGGGGTACTTGTCCGGGAGCCGGCTGTGCGCCCAGGTCTCGAAGCGTTCGAAGTAGCGGCGATTGAGCGCCAGCAACTCGGCGTCGGCGGCCATGGCCCGCGTGACGGCTTCGCGCACGGCCTCGGTCGCCTGGCGGTGCTCGGGGAAGCGCTCATCGTCCAGGTACCAGGAGGCGCCCCAGACGATCGAGGGCACGATCCAATAGGTGCGGAAGCGCACCGCGGCGCCGTAGCCGGAGAAGGGCTGCACCCACTCGTGCGAGTTGAAGCCGTGGTTATCGACCACCGCGTCGGGGAGCCAGCGGCGCCAGAGCGTGTCGCGCACCCGCGCCTCGCCGTAGCGCGAGTCGGGCTTGCCGCGGTCGAGGCTGATCTCCAGCCCGACCGCGTTGTAGCGCGCCGGGTGGTGCTTCCAGGTGGGGTGCTCCTGCTGCAAGAGCGCGTGCAGTTCGGCGCCGTCGGGGTTCTCGTAGGGGATGACGGCCACGTTGACGTGCCGCAGCAGCGAGCGCCACTCGGGGTCCTCGGTCAGCCGCTCGACCAGCTTGAGCGCGGCGCTGGTGGCCGCGACCTCGTTGGCGTGGTGGCGCGCTACCACCAGCAGCGTCGGCTTGAAGAGCGACAGCTTGCGCGCTGACCAGACGTCGGCCGTCACCGGCGCGGTCACCTCGATAGCCGGGATCGGCCGCCCCTGGTAGGAGCGCTCGGCCAGGGCGACGCGCACCTCGGGCCGGCTGGCCAGCCTGGCCAGCAGCGGGTAGAGATTGGCCTCGGTCACGATCTCGCCGTCCGGCGTCGGCCGCCGCGCCGGCTCGACCACCGGCAGCGCGTCCGGCCGCGGCGGGGCGAGGCGCAGGCGCGTGCCGTCTTCCAGCCGCACCTCGAGCACCGGGCGGCCCGGCTCGGGCGGGTGCAGCGTCGCCAGCGCCGCCAGCGTGCGCCGCGCCGGGTCGTCCAGCCCGCCGAGCTCCAGGCCCAGCCGCAGGTGATCGCCCTCGACGCCGACGGCCGTCAGTTGCGCCTCGCCAACCGGAGCGCTGCCGAGCAGACCCAGCGGGCGCGGCTCCCCTTCGCCCTCGCCTTCGGTGCGCGCCACCGCGCCGGCTCGCGCCCGCAGCGTCACCCGCGCCGAGGGGCCGGCGCCGGGGCGGACGTGCACCAGCGGCACCACCGAGCCGGGCCCGCTCAGCCGCTCGCCGTTGACCTGCTCCCCGAGCGCCTCGACGTAGTCGAGCGCCACGAAGTAGATGTCCTCGTGCAGCGCCTCGGCCGCCGAGTTCCACTCCTCGCGGATGCCCAGCGTCTCATCGGTCTCGCTCAGCGTGACTTCGATGTCCAGCCGGTCGAAGAGCGGCTGCTCGGCGGCGCGCGGATCGCCGCCGGTCGCCTGGAGGATGGCCGCGCCCAGGCGTGGCAGCACCACCCCCTGGAAGAAGCCCCAAAACTCGTCGAGATCGGTGAAGACTGCCTCGTGCACCACGCGCTCGCCCTGGCGCGCGGCCAGGCCGCCGGTGGTGACGGTGACGGTGCCCTTCTCCGGAAAGGCGTCGAGGTAGGGGCGCTCGTAGCTGAAGAGGGAGAGTTCCTCGTGCGCCAGCACCTGGCCGGCGCTGTCGAGGGCTTCGACCGCGTAGGTGGCGGGGCCATCCCATGCCTCCAGCGCGACCGCCTCCAGCGGGACATCCAGCGCCTCGGCGATGAACTCGTCGGCCGGGAAGAGCTCCTGCAGCCAGCGGGTGGGGTAGTCGAGCGCCCGGTCGCCGTGCTGCTCCAAGGGGCGGTAGCCGACCACCACGCGGGCGACACCGCGCAGGCCGCGCCAACGCGGCAGCACGACCTCGCGCAGCCAGCAGAGGCCCGGCTTGAAGGCGTCGAGCACCTGGATCCCGGCTTCGGGGAAGCCGCCGGCGGCGAGGACCTGCTTCGCCTGAGCGGCCAGGGCGCGGCGCACGCCGGCCGGCTCGGAGACGAAGATCGTCAACGCGACCGGCTGTCCGGGCGCGAGCTGGGGCACGATCGTGTCGCGCAGCGCCGCCAGGGCGCGCTCGACCTCCCAGGGGGCCGACCACTCCTCGCGCATCACCAGCAGCGCGTCCTCCGGCTCGCGCACGTCGGCGCCGGTTCCGAGCGCCTGCCGTGCCGTCTCCCGCAGCGCGGCGCGCTCGCTGGCGTCGGCCACCAGCAGCCGGATCGGCTCACTGCCTGCGTCCGGCAGGTCGGCGTGCAGCAGCGCCGCGCGCCCGGCGGGCGTCCAGCCGGCCAGGCTGCGGCGCGGCCAGTCGACGGCCTCGGCCGCGGCGGGGAGGCCGGGCAGACGTGGCCAGTCGCGCGCTAGCGTGTCGATCAGATAGGCGGCCTGCTCGGGGTCGCCGGCCAGCTCCAGCGCCGGGCCGGGGACGACCCGCAGCTCGGTCTCGGCCCCGGTCTGGAGGTTCAGCCGCAGCGGGATGGCCCAGGCGGGCGGCTCGCCGGTGGTAGCCACTGGCAGGGTGACGCCACCGCTCTCGACGCCGAGCCGGGCGGCGAAGTCGGCCAGCGCCCGCCCGACGAAGGCCGGCAGGCTGGGCGGGATGACGACCGAGAGGCGTGTACCAACCGGCAGGCCGTCGCCGCCGTCGACCAGCAGCCCGCCGGTCTCGAAGAGCTCGCGCAGGTCGAGCGCGGCGGGCGGCTCGGGTTGCGGCTCACCGGGCGCCGCCGCCTGCTGGCCCAGCCGGGCGAGCTGCTCGACGGCTCTTGGTCCGGCGGCCGCGATCGCCTCGCGCCCCTGCCAGCCCCGCGCGAGGCGCGTGAAGCGCTCGGCGTCGCCGTTGCTGACGACGATGGGGAGCTGAGCGGGCGTCGGCGCCGGGGTGATCAGCGGCGGGGTGAAGCCGGAGGTCTCCAGGCCGAGCCGGGCGGCAAGGTCGAGGATCGCCGCCCACAGCTCCGGCGCGGGCGTGCCGTCGAGCACGATGCGGGCGCGAAGGTCGTCGGGATAGCCGTCGCCGTTGGTGTCGAGGATCAGATCATCAATTGAGAGCCCGGCGAGCCCGGCTCCGGCGTCACTCCCCATGGCGCACCCCACCTGCCTGACTCATCTCCACGCCACGCCTCAGACCGCGCCGCAGGCGAAAACGAGCGGCGACCGGCGCGGCCGGACTCAGACTACGCGCTTCCGGCCAGGGTGTCAACGATCGCCCGCGCGGTGCGGTCCAGGCGGCGAATATCGCTATTCGAGGGCCGGTGACTGAGTGATTTGCTCAGGGGGCGGCGTGGTCAGCGGGATCCTGCGACACGTTGACAGAGGACTTGCACATGTGCTAGTGTAGGCGTATGCTTGATCACCGCATGCAACTGCTGCTTGATGACGAACGCTATCAGAAGGTCGCGCGGGAGGCGCGGCGCCGTGGCCTGTCTCTCGCCGCCGTCATCCGCGAGGCGATCGACAACCTTCCTGCCGCGACGGAGCAGCGCGAGGCCGCGATTGCCGCCATTCTCTCGGCTGAGCCGATGCCGGTGCCTGCGGACCCGCGAGAGCTGCGCGCTGAGATCGATGCGGCGCGCGGGTGTCGCTCCGAGTGATCATCCTCGACACCACGATCCTGGTCTATGCGGTCGGTGTCGACCACCCGCTGCGTGAGCCGTGTCGGCGCCTGTTGGCCGCTCATGCCTGGGGAGACATCGACGCCACGACGACGTTCGAGGTGATTCAGGAGTTCGCACACGTTCGTGCTCGGCGACGCCCCCGCACCGACGCGGCCTTCCTGGCGCGGCAGTACGCCACCGCCTTCGCGCTCCTAGCTGTTGGCGGCGATGACCTTGAGCTTGGTCTCACCCTGTTCGAGCAGTACCCGGCGCTGGGGGCGTTCGACGCGGTCCTCGCGGCGGTAGCGCTCAATCACCAGGCCGAAGCGCTCATCTCGGCGGAAGAGGCGTTCAGCTCAGTCGCTGGATTGCGTGTTATCAGCCCAGCTTCAGCTCAGCTCCCTCCTTGGCGGTGAGGACTGACGAGCACAGTTGGCAACCAAGCTGTGCATCTCTAGCCATCCGCCCTGAGCCGCCTTCTTCGCGGGTGCGGTAGTATCCACCGAAAGATGCGAGACGCGAGCCAATCGGGATAAGGGCGCGGGAGATGCGGTCGCCGGTCGGGGTGCGGGTGGCGGGGCGACGGCGGCTGGCTCAGGCCGGCGCCTGGGTCAACCTGCCCGCGCTGGCCGCGGTCGTAATCTGGAGCGGCGTCTATCCCTTCTCGAAGTACGCGCTGGGCGAGTTCCCCCTCTTCTCCTACGTCGCGCTGCGGCCATTGATCGCCTCCACCATGGTGTTCGGCTTTCTGACCGTGCGGCGACAGCCGGTGCGCATCGCGCGGCAGGACCGGCCGCGGCTGCTGCTGGCCGCTTTGGCCGGGATGGTGACCTTCCAGCTCTTCTTCATCTTTGGTCTGAAATACACCAGCGCCAGCCACAGCGCGCTGCTCAACGCCTCCAGCCCGCTGCTGGGCGCCGCTGTCCTCCAGCTCGCTGGGCGCTACCGGCCGGACCGGCGCTCGGCTCTGGGGCTGGTAGCCGGCTTTGCCGGGGTTGTCATCTTGCTCAGCGGAGCGCACGGCGCGGGTGACGCGGCGCTCACCGGTGACCTGCTCACGCTCGTCTCGGCGCTGGGCTGGGTGGTCGTCTCAACCGTGCCGCGCCCGCTGGTGGCGCGCTACGGTCCGGTGCGGGTCGCCGGCTGGATGATCCTCTGCGCGGCGGTCATCACCTTGCCGCTGGGGCTGAGCGTGCTGGGCGAGTTGGTCGCTCAGCCGCCGTCGCTGCTGGCCTGGGGCGCGCTGATCTACAGCTCGGTGCTGGGCATGTTCATGGCCAACGTGCTCTGGCAGCGTGCGGTGCACCACCTCGGTTCGACGCAGACGATGGCCTACCTCTACCTGCAGCCGTTCCTGGCGCTGCTCCTCTCGGCGGCGCTGCTAGGCGAGCGCCTGACGCCGCCGCAGGCGCTGGGCGGGCTGATCGCCCTGGCCGGCGTCGGGCTGGTGCGGCGCTAGCTGCCTCCCTGGTGCTGCTTCGCCGCGGCCTGGATGCGCTTGCGCAACGCGTCGAGGTCGAGGTACTCGGAGAGGAACTCGTCGGTCGGGATCTCATCGAGCACCCAATCGAGGGTATCGGAGATCGCGCTGAGGTAGGCGAAGTCGGGGTCGTCCTGCATCTCCTCGTAGACTTCGGGGTGGGTCATCGGGTCGGCCAGCCCGATCACGTCCTCCAGCTCGAGCGCCAGCGTCTCGATCTCCTTGCGGGTGCGCATGCGGTCCCCCTTTCCCGGGCCGTCCCCGGTCGTTCTACACCACCGCTCGCGGGGCGCAAAACGAGTGCCGCAAGCGTGAGCGTGGGTGTGGCGCGGCCTGGGACCTGCGGCGGCGCCGTGGCGCCGGTCCTCTGGGGCCGGCCAGCGAGAGGAGGGTACATGTTCGTCGTCGCCGCGCGCTATCTCGCGCGGGAGGGGCAGGACGAGCGGGTGGCCGCGCTGCTGCGCGAGCTGGCGGCCTACTCCAATTCCACCGCCGAGCCGGGCTGCGCGCTCTACATCGTCAATCGTGGGATCGAGGAGCCGCGCCGCTTCCTGCTCTACGAGCAGTACGTCGACCGCGCGGCCTTCGACGGCCACACCAGCAGCGAGCCCTTCCAGCGCATCGTCCTGGGGCAGGTCGTGCCGCTGCTGGAGGAGCGCCGGCGCGACTACTACGACGTCATCGCCGCACCGGGGCTGCCCGGCCTGCAGGCCCCGCCGTAGGCACGAAAGGGGCGGCCGGGGAACCCCGGCCGCCCGCGATTTGCCACCTGAGCCTGGTTGGACGGTCAGTGGCCCAGCGCGGCGAGGAATTTGCTGCCGTTCGGCGTGCCGACGCCGGTCACGTCGTCGTAGCCGGGCCGGGTATGCAGCGTCCCGGTCTGGTTCATCGTGCGCAGCGAGGTGCGCAGCCCGTTGTCCGCGTTCTCGCTGTTGACGTAGTCGACGCGCACCACGGCCACCTTCGCTGGCGGATTGACCACATCATGGTAGGCCGCGGTACCGGCGGCGCTGTAGAGCGCCGGGTTGGCGAAGCCGTGCGCGTGCCCCGCCTTCTGATCGGCCAGCGCCATCACGCCGGCGAAGAGCGGCGAGGCGAGACTGGTGCCGCCGATGCGGTAGGTGTCGTAGTAGGTGCCGTCGGAGAAGGTCTGCGTCTGGCCGACGAGCATGCCGGTGTTGGGATCACCGACCATCGCCACGTCCGGCACCGCCCGTCCCGCGGGGCCGAAGTAGTTGGCGATGGCGCTCGGCACGACGCCCACCTGATACCAGGGCTGGGCGAAGATGCGGCTGGTGCCGCCGCCCGAGCCGTAGAGGAAGGTACCCGGCGGATTCGGCTTCCAGCAGTTGCACGTGCTGGAAAGGGTGGTGGTGTCGGTGCCCCAGCCGGTCTCGAACAGGTAGTTGTTGCTGGCGCCGACGGCCAGGCTGGTGCCGCCGACCGCGGTCACCCAGGGGCTGGCGGCGGGCCAGTCGACCGAGCGGAAGCCGATGTTGGCGACCTCGTCGCCGTCGTCGCCCGAGGAGAAGTAGACGCCGATGCCCTGGATCGCCGCCTGGATCAGCGTATCGTTGTAGGGCTTGACGTAGCCGGGCGGCAGCAGCTCGGTGGGGAAGCCGTAGGAGTTGGTCACGATCTGGGCCAGGTCGCGATCGACCACGTGGTTGAGGGCGGCGTCGAGGTCCGAGAAGTTATTGGGGGCGCCGACGTAGACGATGTTGGCGCCGGGGGCCATGCTGTGGACCGCCTCGACGTCGAGCGTCTCCTCACCGTACCAGCCCTGCGGATCCTGCCGCGGGTTCTCCGGGCGCCGGTAGGTGCCGGGGGCGACGACCTGGCTGAACTGGCTCGCTCCCATCTGCGGCAGGCCGTGATCGGCGGAGTACTGGTTCACATCCTGCACGATGGTCGGCGAGGCATAGGCGTCGATGATGGCCACCGTCTGACCCGAGCCGTCGTTGCCGCTGGCGATCGCGCCGGCGATGCCGTAGGCGCCCTGGAGCTGCGCCGGCGTGTAGCCGCACGGCGCGTACGGCTGCGCCTTGCCGTAGGCTGTGGGCAGGTCCGTCGCGATCTTCTGCGCCCAGTAGGTGGAGCAGGGCGGCGCGTTGCGGAAGCCGGCGGAGGGCGGCGCGTCGGCGACGATGGTGTTGGGGTGCGTCAGCGTCTGGGTCTGGTCGATGCCGATGATGGCGTCGACGGTGCCGGCCAGCGCCGCGGGGATGCTCAGCTCGCCGGCCGGCGCGCGCAGCGTCGTGCCGTCGACGGTGTATTGGTTGAGCTGGACGCCGAAGGCGGCTTCCACCTGGCCGACGGTGCCCTCGGCCGAGATGTAGTGATTATTCTGCGGGGTGTAGACGACCGAGAAGCCCTGGCTCTTGAGCCAGGAGCGCACCGAGTTGGTATCCCCGGAGCTGGGCGCGAACTGCTGGCGGAACTGCGCCGGATTCAGGTAGTGGCCATAGCTCGGGCTGCTCGGGTCGGAGACGGCCCGTGCCAGCGCGGCCGCCTGGTCGCCGCCGCGCCAGCCGAGGTAGACGCGGAAGCCGACGTAATCAGTGGTATTCGATGACGACTTGAAATTGGCGGACGTGGCCCACGGCGGCACGCTCCCGGCGAGCTTGGCTCGCCCGGATGGCGCCGCGGCGGCGGGCGTGATTCCCAGCGACAGCAGCAGCACGAGCGCCCAGAGCAGCAGTGCCGGCCGCTTGATCCCCCGTCTCATGCCAGGTACTCCCTTCACACCGGTCGCTTGTCGCGACGTCCCAGCCACCCCGCTCGATTGCCGGCCGCCGAGCCGGAAGCGCCGATCGCCCCGCCGCGTGCTGGGCCGGGCGAATTCCAACCTGCCCGGCTGCGCTCGTGAGGTGCGCTCCTGGGCCGCTGACCTCCCCTCCAGTCCGAGCCGGCGCACGGCGGCCAAATCGTGCGAGCGGAAATGGCCGGGCTACAGTACACGGGAGATGGTGAGCGGACAATAGCCAATCAGATCACGCAAGAGATCGTGTAGGGCCACATTGCGCGGATATCAAGATTAGCCCTGGATCACTGCGGCCGTTGCACTATTCATAGATGGTATTGCGCTAATGTGAAACCGCCGGCACCACACGGTGCCGGCGGCTCGAAAACGGGAGTGGTCGCGACTAGGGATTGAGGTGGTTCCGGCAGGTGCCTCCGTCCTTGCTACTGCTGGTGCCGTCCGGGCAGAGGGTCTGGTTCCAGCTCGCCCCGCTCAGCGTCGCGCTGCTCAGCCCCCTGGCCCCATTGAGGGTGGTCTGGGTCAGGTTGGCGCCCGTCAGGTGGAACCGTTGGTGAGGGCGCGCGATGATCCGGCCGCTACTGCCGCAGGTAGCGCAGCGCGGCGGTGGCCAGCACCTTGACGCCGACGGCCAGCGCGTCCTCGTCGAGGTCGAAGCGCGGGTGGTGCGGCGGATAGATGATGCCGCGCGCCGGATCGGCCACGCCCAGGCCGATCATGCTGGCCGGCACGCGCTCGGCGACGAAGGCCATGTCCTCGCCGGCCATCAGCGGCGCGCGCTCGTGGACGTGCTCGGGGCCGACCACCTCCTCGGCCGCGGCGCGCACCAGCTCGGTCAGCGCCGGGTCGTTGCTCATCGGCGGGTAGCCGCGCAGGTAGAAGGTCTCGGCCTGGGCGCGGAAGGCGCCGGCGATGCCGGCGGCGATCTCGGGGATGCGGCGCTCGATCAGGTCGCGCACCTCCGGCGCGTAGGTGCGCACCGTGCCGGTCAGTTCGGCGCTGGCGGGGATGACGTTGCCGGCGGTGCCGGCGTGCAGCGTGCCGAAGGTGACGACGGCGGTGTCGCCGGGGTTGACCTCGCGGCTGACGATCTCCTGCAGCGCGATCAGGATGTGCGCCGCGACTACGATGGAGTCGACGGTGGTGTGCGGCGCGGCGGCGTGGCCACCGACACCGTGGACCACGATCTTGACCGTATCGGCGGCGGCGGTGGCCGGGCCGCTGGTGACGCTGATTTCGCCGGCGCGGTAGCCGTTGGCCACGTGCAGCGCGATGGCGGCGTCGACCGGCGGGTTCTCCAGCAGGCCGTCGTGGATCATGGCCACCGCGCCGCCGGGGCCCTCCTCGGCCGGCTGGAACATCAGCTTGACCGCGCCGTCGAACTCGCCGCGGAGCTGCGTCAGCACCTCGGCCACACCCATCAGGATCGTCGTGTGGGCATCGTGGCCGCAGGCGTGCATCACGCCGGGCTTGCCGGAGCGGTAGGGGACGTCGTTGGCCTCCTCGATCGGCAGGGCGTCCATGTCGGCGCGGATGAGGAGGGTCTTGCCTGGGGCGCGCCCCTCGATCAGCCCGACCACGCCGTTGCCGCCGGTCGTCGGGCCGGGGGTGATGCCGGCCGCGCGCAGCGTCACGGCGGGCATGAAGAGGGAGCGGCCGTCGCCGCCGACGCCCGTGCGGTGCGCTACGCTCAGCTCCCTGAGGTGCCCGGCCACCAGGCGGGCGGTGTTCGCCTCCTGCAGCGAGAGCTCCGGGTTCATGTGCAGGTAGCGGCGCGTCTCGCGGAGCCAGGCGTCCAGCTCCGGCGTCACCAGCGCCGCGACACGGTCTGCGTCAGCCACGGATATCCCTGATCCTTTCCAGTTAGCCGCGATTCACCCGCGCCGGATCGTACCTGACGTGGGCCGTCCGCTTCTTCTTTCGCCCCGCGAGACGATGGTACGATGATCGCTAGGCCCATGGTGGGCGGCTGCCGGCCGCTCCACCCGGCGCGCCGGGCCTGTCGAGTGTTGCAACACCTGTTGGGAACCTATGACCGCGTTTCTCGTCAGTCTCCTCGGGATCATCTTGATCAACATCGTGCTCAGCGGCGACAACGCCCTGGTGATCGGCATGGCGGCGCGTAATCTCCAGCCGCGCCAGCGCCGCTGGGCGATCCTGGCCGGCGGGGCGGCGGCCATCGTGCTGCGCGTCATCTTCACCTTCGTGGCGGTGCTGCTGCTGCGGGTGCCGCTGCTGGAGGCGCTGGGCGGGCTGCTGCTCGTCTGGATCGCCTTCAAGCTGCTGCGCGAGGGCGAGGAGGCCGAGGTCGCTGGGAAAGAGAGCATCCTGGGCGCGGTCTGGACGATCGTTTTCGCCGACATGGTGATGAGCCTGGACAACATGCTGGCGGTAGCGGGGGCGGCCAACGGCAGCGACTTGCTGGTCTTCATCGGGCTGCTGCTCTCGATGCCGCTGATCCTCTTCGGCGCGACCTTGATCGCGCGGCTGCTCAATCGCTACTCCTGGTTGATGATCGTCGGCTCGGCGGTGCTGACCATCACCGCCGCCAACATGGTGGTGAGCGACGAGGTCGTGGGCACGTGGGTGGCGGGCTGGCACGATCTGGCGCTGGCCGGGCTGGCCGCGGGCTTCACCGTGCTGGTGCTGGCGCCGACGCTGCTGCGCTGGCGGCGCATCCGGCTGGAGCGGCTGGAGGAGCATGTGCGGCACCCGGACCGGGTACACTTGCCGGAGTAACGACGACTGGAAAGGACGCGCGCGCTCGTGGAGCCGTTCACGCTGGACGACCTGCACCGCATCTACATCATCGTGCCGCGCGAGGACGGGCTCGGCACCGAGAATCTGACGGTGGCGCAGATGAGCGACCGGCAGTTCCGCTGGTGGGTCAAGGAGAAGGCGGCGCGCGAGGGGGTGCGCATGATCCTGCCGATCGGGCGGATCGGCCACGAGACGCGCCTCTACATGCTCAACCGCCTGCGGGACTCCGGCGTCAAGATCTACAAGCTGGCCGAGCCGCAGCCGGGGGGCTAGGGGCCGCCCTCATCCCCCGCCCTTCTCCCGATGCGCGGGAGAAGGGAGCAGGAACGGCTGTAGGGGCGGCCCCCCGTGGCCGCCCTCGTCGTCTCGCGCACCGGCTTCGGGTAGGGGTTGGCGCCGCGCCCGCCCCTATCGCCGCGTCAGGTTGCGCAGGACGAAGAGGAGGTTGGCGGGGCGCTCGGCCATGCGGCGCATGAAGTAGGGGTACCACTGCGCGCCGAAGGGGACGTAGATGCGCAGGTGGTAGCCGTCGCCGGTGAGCTGCCGCTGCAGGTCGCGACGGATGCCGTAGAGCATCTGGAACTCGAAGCGGTCCGTGCCGATCCCCAGCCGCTGGGTGAAGCCCCGCGCCACCCGGATGATCGCCTCGTCGTGGGTGGCGATCGCCGGATACGTGCCGTGCTCGAGCAGTTGCTCCATCTCGCGGCGGTAGGCCGCGTCGACGTCGGGCTTGCGCGGGTAGGCGACGCTGGGCGGCTCCAGATAGGCGCCCTTGACCAGCCGCACGCGCGCCCCGCGCTCGATGGCGGTCTGGACATCCTGCTCGGTGCGGTAGAGGTACGATTGCAAGACGATGCCGACGTGGTCGCCGAACTCGGCGTGCAGGTCGTAGAAGATCGCCAGCGTGCGCGCGGTGTAGGCCGAACCTTCCATGTCGATGCGCACGAAGCTGTCCAGCTCGGCGGCCGTCTCTAGGATCGGGCGTAAATTGGCGCGGCAGAGCTGCTCGTCGATATCGAGGCCGAGCATGGTGAGCTTGACCGAGATGGCGCTGTCGATCCCCTCGGCCTTGATGCGCTGCAGGATGGCGCGGTACTCGCTGGACGCAGCGGTGGCGGCCTCGGCGCTGGCGACGTTCTCGCCAAGCTTGTCGAGGGTGACGGTCACGCCGCGCCGGTTGAGGCGCCGCACGACCTCGGCGGCCTCCTCGAAGGTGTCACCGGCCACGAAGCGCAGCGCCAGATCGCGCGAGAGATTGGCATGAGTCACGCGCTCGGAGACCCAATCGTTTCCGGCTAGCGCCAGCATCGCGGAGCGGAGCATCGGCCTCTCTCTAGAGTGACGACGACCGGTGGACGTTGCGGCCCTTCGTAGGAATTCGGCGTCCGCATCGCGCGGGGCTAAAGCCACCGCGCTAGATCTTTCCGAAAGCCTGCTGAAGCAGGCTAGAGAATAGAACTCAGCCTGTTTCAACCGGCTTCGTCCCTTAGCGCGGTGGTTTCAACCCCGCGCGAGCCAGCATCGGCGCGAAATCACCTCGTCAGTCGCGCCGCGCCCACCACCTCGCAGTGTAGCACGCGTCCCCGGCTGCCACGCGAACATCAGTTCGGATAGAATTGCCGGGTATCGCGCGTCCACCGCGTCCACGCCCCCATGTCCACGAGGGAGCCAATGATGGCCGAGCCCTGGGTCACCACCATCCGCGACAGCCTCTACGACCGCATTCCGCTGACCGCGGCCGAGGTGGCGCTGATCGAGACGCCCGCCTTCCTGCGGCTCGACCGCATCCAGCAGCTCGGCTTCGTCAGCAAGGTCTGGCCGGGCGCCAAGCACACCCGCTTCGAGCACTCGCTGGGGGTCTTCCACCTGATGCGCCAGGCGCTGGCCGGGCTACGCGCCCGGCCCGAGGGCACGCTCATCGACGACACCACCGCCCGCGCCGCGCTGGCCGCCGCGCTGCTGCACGACGTGGGCCACTACCCCTTCAGCCACGGCATCGAGGAGCTGGGCGCGCCGGTGCCGCCGCACGAGGCCGTCGGGCGAAGCGTCATCGAGCGCGGCGAGGTGGCGGCGGTGCTGGCGGAGCGCTGGGGAGTGGACCCGGCGCGGGTGGCGGCCTTCATCGATCCGCGCAATGGTCTCTCCGACATCGACCGGCTGGTGCGCGGGCTGCTCAGCGGCGCGCTGGACGTCGACAAGCTCGACTACCTGCCGCGCGACGCGCGCAACTGCAACGTGCCCTACGGCGGGGTCGATACGCCGCGCCTGCTCGACGCGCTGCGGGTCGGCAGCGTGGAGGGCAGCCCGCGCCTCGTGCTGGGCGAGAAGGGGGTGAGCCCGCTCGCCTCGCTGATCCACGCGCGCCAGGAGATGTTCGACAACGTCTACTGGCACCACACCAACCGCGCCTGCATGGTGATGCTGCTGCGCGCGGTGCAGGACGCGCTGCTGGCCGGGCGGCTGGAGCCCGCCGCGCTGGCCGGGCACGACGACTGCTCGCTGCTGGACGCGCTGGCCGCGCCGGAGATGCCGGCCAGCACCCGGGCGCTGGTCGATGGGCTGCGCGGAAGGAAATTGCACAAGCGCGCGGTCGAGGTCAGCGCGCGGGCCGGAGAGCTGTATCGGTATCTCGGCGGGCTCTACGCCGAGCCGGCGCGGCGGCGGGCGGCGGAGCTGTCCCTGGCGGCGCGGCTCGGGCGCGAGCTGGGCACTGAGGTGGCCGGGCACGAGGTGCTGATCGACATCCCCAAGCCGGAGCGCTGGCGCACCGACGTCTGGGTCTGCTACGCGCGCCCGCCGGTCGGCTTCAAGCCGCTGATGTCCTGGCAGGAGGCGGTCGGCATGAGCGACGACGACCTGAAGCGCTATGAGGAGCACCGGCGCCTGATCCGCATCGTGGCCAGCGAGCGCATCCGCGACGAGGTCGCCCGCCGCTGGGAGCACCTGCTGCTGCCGCTGCTGGGCGGCGCGGCGCTGGGAGGGTAGCCCGTATGGGGGGCCCTCACCCCAACCCCTCTCCCCTGCGGGGGCGAGGGGCCACGACGGATCGTCCGTAACCTGCTCCCTCTCCCGCGCACGGGAGAGGGCGGGGGGTGAGGGCAACCCCTGGCGGGAGGATGAGGGCTCCCCGGCGGCTACAGGATGACGGCTTTGCTACGACGAATGCCGCTTCGTGGTGGCCGATGCGTGAGTCGGGGCGGAGCCGCGAGCGTGGAGCGCCTCTTCAAGAGCTGGACCGAGATCGGCCAGCGCGCGGCCATCATCGTCCTGCGCACCGTACTGAACTGTTGTTTGCAGCGCGAGATCGAACGCGCCGCCGTGTGCGAGGGGGTGGAGGCCAGGGTGCGGGCGGAAGCTCGCCGGGGACCCGCGGTAGCAGACGGCGACTGAGCGCTGCCCGGCCTAGGGCGCCTCGT
>DASSHC010000254.1:0-6412 GCA_035693105.1 Thermomicrobiaceae bacterium
GCGCCGCCGCCAAGCAGAACGTGTCGCCGAGAGAAGGTCAAGCGGCCGCGCGGCTCGCCCGTGCGGCGGGTAGACGAGGCATGATCCGTCATGGAGTCGTGCTCCTCCTCGCGACCTGATGTGTCGCGCTGGGGGTGATCGTCAGAATCGTGGATCATCGACCGCGTGACTCACCAGCAGGTTGTAACGCTGGGGCGAACCTCCTCTGCACCCTCGGCACCATGCGGGGCGGCAACGACAGCCCGATTGGGTGCGGCGCGTGTCTCGTCCGTTAACGTCGCCGGATCCCGGCGCGATGCCTTCCACAAAGATGGTTCGTATGCTACGCTCGCCTCAGCCACCTGTCAAGACGCGCCCGGCGCCGGCGAAGCGCGGGCTAGGGTCAGAGGAGTAGCTCATGGGCGACACCGCGACAACCGCCAAGGACCTGACCAAATCGGAGGCGATCGAGCGCCAGGCGCTGGAGCACGTTTGGATCCAGACGACCGAGTGGATCCGGCTGGCCGAGCAAGACGGGCTCCATGTCTTCGAGCGCGCCCACGGCAGCACGCTGGTCGACGTGCGCGGGCGCGAGTGGATCGACGGCATCTCGGGCCTGTGGGTGGTCAACTGCGGCCACGGCCGCGCCGAGATCGGCGAGGCGATGGCGCAGCAGGCCGCCAAGATCGCCTACGCCTCCTCCGCCAGCTACACCACCGTGCCGGCGGTGCAACTGGCCAACGTGCTCTCGCAGATCACCCCCGGTGATCTCAACCGTATCTACTTCTGCTCCGGTGGCTCCGAGGCCGTCGAGAGCGCGATCAAGATCGCCAAGCAGATCCAGGCCATGCGCGGCTTCCCCAAGCGCTACAAGATCATCGCGCGCCGCGGCAGCTACCACGGCATGACCCACGGCGCGATGAGCCTGACCGCCAGCCGCAAAGAGGAGTATTTCGGGCCGTTCATGTACGGCGTCTACCACACGCCCTCGCCCAACCACTACCGCAACGACTTCGGGTTGGAGGGCGAGGCCGGCGACATCATGTGCGCCGACTACGTGGAGCAGGAGATCATCAACCAGGGACCGGAGACGGTGGCCGCGGTCATTGGTGAGCCGATCTCGACCTCCAACGGCGTGCATATCCCCTCGCCGAAATACTGGCAGCGGCTGCGCGAGATCTGCGACAAGCACGGCGTGCTCTTGATCATGGACGAGGTCATCAACGGCTTCGGCCGCTCGGGCAAGATGTTCGCCACCGAGCACTTCGGCATGCAGCCGGACCTGATGACGATGGCCAAGGGGCTCTCCTCGGGCTACGCTCCGATCGCCGCCTGCGCCGTCAGCGACCGCGTCTTCGAGATCTTCCGCGAGAAGAAGGAGACGGCGCTGGGGCACCTCTTGACCTTCGGCGGGCAGGCGGTGGCCTGCGCGGCGGCGCTCAAGAACCTGGAGATCATGCAGGCCGAGCACCTGCCCGAGCAGAGCGCCGAGAAGGGCCGCTACCTGCTGGACAAGCTGGAAGGGCTGCGCCAGCACCCGACCGTCGGCGATGTCCGTGGGCTGGGGCTGATGTGCGGCGTCGAGATCGTGCAGAACAAAGAGACCAAGGCCAAGTGGGGCCGGGAAGCGGGCTTCGTCAAGGCGCTCGACAAGCGGATCAACGAGAAGGGGATGCTGACGCGCACCTGGGACATCGTCCACGTGGCGCCGCCCCTGGTGGTCACCTACCCGGAGCTGGACCGCATCGTGAACATCATCGACGAGAGCCTGACCGAGACCGAGGCCGAGTTCGCCGACCAGATCGGCAAGTAGCGGCCTGGTTCGCTCCAGCGGCAGCGAGTGGACGGGGCGCGAGCAGTCGCGCCCCGTTCGCTGCGTCTGAGAGACTGGGCGGACGGTGAAGTGCGGGCCCGGAGGCTTGGTGCCCGTCGTCGCGCCGGGCTAAAGCCACAGCGCTGAGCACACGAAGCCCACTAAAGGGGCTGGGCTTCCACGCTTCAGGCATTGCGGCGAAGAGAAACGTGGGCAGCAGACACCGTTGGGAGAGATGCTTCGGCTGCAGCCTCAGCATGACAAGGAGGAAACAGCCCTCACCCCTGTCATCCTGAGCCGCAGCGAAGGATCTCTCCCGCCTCTCCCCGTCTACGGGTGTTCGAGGATGAGACTGACTGTGCCCGGCGCTCGGCCAGACCCAGCCTCTTCAGTGGGCTTCGTGGACTCAGCGCGGGAATTCCATTCCCGCGCGTCGGGCGGCGCCGAGCCAACACGGAACACTCCAAACTCTCTCCCACCCCCCCCCCGCACGCTCCCGACTCGGCGCGGTTCGATAGATGGCGGCACCAGCTGGCGGCACCCGTCACGACGATTCCTCACGCACCCCCGGCGCCGATCCTCCGAGTCCACGCCAAACTCTCCACCACCCCGCGCTTCACGCGGCACCGGCACTCCACGGACTACCGCCAGCCGCTCGCTCAGCCCGCGCGTTCCCCAGTACCAATCGGCCGGACATTTCGCCCTTCAACCATTCATACCTTGTGCATACCGCACGCGCCGTCGCCCGCATTTGGCAGTGCTAGCCCAACAAACAGACCTCTGGTATTGTTGCCCTGGCGGGGCCGCACGGCGCCGCGAGCGACACGATCGGGGGAGATGACGTTGTCCGGAGAGCAGGAGCGCCAGGGACCGTCGGACGACGAGGATCTGTTCGAAGATATCCGCCGCTTCCTCGGTGAGCAATCCGGTGAAGACATCTACGAAGACTTCCGCGCGGCCTTCCAGGGCGCCCGTAGCTTCGTCAATCGTGAGCTGCGCCAGATGGAAGAGTACGGGCGGATGATCCGCACCCTGGAGCGGCTGCTCGAAGACGAGTTCCCCAGCACCTTCAATCCCGCGCTGCGCGCCCGCCTGGCCGAGATCCTGTACGCCTACGGGCTGGCGCACTACTCCCTCTTGCAGCATCAGAACGTTGAGGACGCGATCGAGGAGGACGAGGAGGAGGACGAGGAGGATGTCGTCCGGCCGCTGGTCATCTACGACCTCTGGTTCCCGCAGGACATCGCCATCGAGAGCGCCCAGGACGGCTACTACCTCCACCTCAGCGACGGCCGCATCGACCTCTCGCTCTACCTCGGCGCCGAGCCCAACGAGCGCGGCGCGCTGGTCGACCTGGTCGACCACTGGGGCTACGCCGCCACCAACACGCCTCCCGGCGAGCCACCCCAGCCCGGCGAGCGCATCACCCCGGTCCTGACCGTCGAGCTGGACTACGGCGGCTCCGAGCTGGTCGACGCCGACGACCACGTCGACATCCTCTTCCTCGACCACAACGGAGAGCCGATCGTGCGCATGCACGCCCGCGCCGCCGAGTTGCGCGCCATCGTCGACGAACTGCAGAACATCGGTCGCGATCAGGAGCTCTAGGAACTGTCGGATCCGCGCGCAGCCGCCGCGCGACACCGGCCCCGCTTGCCGGGGTGCGGGGTGGCGCGGCCAGAAGGGGGAGTCTCGCCATGGCGGGTGGGAAATCGCGTCGCTACAACCCGGAGCTGGCCGTCAGCCTGCGCATCGCCAGCGATGTGCAGCTCGCGCCGGACGGCGCCCAAGTCGCCTGGGTCGTCGCCCCGGTCGGGCACGAGGAGACGCGCCCGACCTCGGCCATCTGGCTGGCGGAGGTGGGCGCCGATCCGGCTCCGCGCCCCTTCACCGGCGGCAAGGCGGAGGACCGCATGCCACGCTGGTCGCCCGACGGCGCCCGCCTGGCCTTCCTCTCCGACCGTGCCACTCGTGGCACGGCGCAGATCTACCTGATCGACCGTCAGGGCGGCGAGGCGCAGCCGCTGGGCGCCCTCCCCGGCGCGGCCGATCTGATCGCCTGGCTCCCCGACGGCAGCGCGCTGAGCTGCACCGTCACCCGGCGCGCGCTGGCCGGCGAGCAGGAGTCGACCAGCGAGATCAAGGTCGCCAGCCAGGCCGACCGGCCGCAGACGATCGTGCGCGTCCCGCTCGATGGTGGCGCCCCGAGCGCCATCGGCCCGGCCGAGGGGCATGTGCGCATGTATGCCTGGTGCGGCGATAGCCAGCGCCTGGCGGTCGTCACCACCCCGACTACGCTCCTGACCGACGTCATCGGCCACGTGCGCCTGCTGGTCCTCGACGCGCGCACGCGCCAGGAGCGCGAGCTGGCCACGCTGCCGCAGATGCCCAGCTCGCTGGAGTGGTCGCCCGACGGCAGCAAGCTGCTGCTGGTGGCCGAGACCGGCGAGCAGCCGGCCGACCAGCGTGTCACGGTCATCGCTATCGCCGGCGGCGAGCGAAGCAGCCTCGATCCTGGTGAATCAACCCCCGCCTGGGCCGGCTGGCTGGACGACGGCCAGCACGCGCTGGTGCTGCGCCAGGAGGGGCCGGCGACGCCGATCGACCGCGTCGCTCTGGCGAGCGGCGAGCGCCAGCGGCTCGCGCTCGTGCCGGAGGGCGGCACGGTCCTGCCGCCGCTGAGCCTGAGCGCCGACCGCCAATCGCTGGCGCTCTTGCGCGCCGATCCCAGCGCGCCGCCGGAGGTCTGGGCCGGGCCGCTCGCCGGCGAGCTGCGCCGCCTGACGCACCTCAACCCCCAGCTTGACGAGGTCGAGCTGGCCCGCATGGAGCCGATCGAGTGGCCCTCGCGCGACGGGCTCGTGATCCAGGGCTGGCTGCTGCGCCCGCCGGGCGCGGCCGAGGGTGCCCGACTGCCGCTGATCGCCGACGTCCACGGGGGGCCGTCGGGGCGCTGGGGCCCGTCCTTTCACGGCACCTGGCACGACTGGGGCCAGAGCCTGGCCGCCGCCGGCTATGCCGTGCTGCTGCCCAACCCGCGCGGCAGCACCGGGCGCGGCGCGGCCTTCACCAGCGCCAACCGCGGCGACCTCGGCGGGATGGACTTCGAGGACGTGATGGCCGGGGTCGACTATCTCATCGAGCAGGGGATCGCCGACCCGGAGCGGCTGGGCATCGGCGGCTGGAGCTACGGCGGTTTCCTGACCGCCTGGGCCGTGGGGCACACCGACCGCTTCAAGGCGGCCGTGGCCGGCGCCGCCGTGACCAACTGGCCGAGCAAGGTCGGCACGACCGACATCCGCACCGGCAACGAGAAGAATTTCCCCGGCCCGCTGCACGAGCAGCCCGACGCCTTCTGGGAGCGCTCGCCGGTGCGCTACCTGGGCCGGGTCAGCACGCCGACGCTGGTAGTGCACGGCGAGGCCGACCCGCGCGTGCCGGTCGGCCAGGGCTACGAGTTCTACCAGGGCCTGCGCGAGATGGGCGTGCCGACCGACTTCATCACCTACCCGCGCCAGAAGCACGCCTTCCACGAGAAAGCCTTCCAGCAGGACCTCTTGCAGCGGGTCATTGCCTGGTTCCAGCGCTGGATACCGGTCGAGCAATAGGGAGCACGCCGAGATGGCCGCACGCAATATCGCGCCGCACCTGCCGGGGAGCGGCATCATCGAGGGGCGCGAGCCGCTGCTGGGCCAGCCGGCGCCGGAGTGGCAACTGCGCGATGAGGCCGGCAACCTCGTCACGCTGAAGC
This sequence comes from Thermomicrobiaceae bacterium, assembly GCA_035693105.1. Lineage (GTDB taxonomy): Bacteria > Chloroflexota > Chloroflexia > Thermomicrobiales > Thermomicrobiaceae > DASSHC01. The sequence continues at coordinate 5,544 of DASSHC010000254.1, forward strand.
GGCTGACCCGCCAGCAGCCGCTGCTGCTGCATCTCTACCGCGGCGCCTGGTGACCCACCTGACGACGATACCTGTCGCAGTTGCGGCAGCACTACTGGGAGCTTCGCGGGCTCGGTGTCGAGCTGGTGGCCGCCGCCAACGATACGCCGGAGACCAACGCGGCGCTGCGGGAGCAGCTCGATCTCCCCTTCATGCTCCTCGCCGACACTGAGGCGGAGGTCGCCCGCGCCTACGGCGCCTTCCACGAGAACGAGCATCGCGGGCGCCAGATCGCGCGTGTGGCGATGTTCCTAATCGGCTCGGCCGCGCGGGAGCAGCGCATCCTCTGGGAGTACGTCGGACCGACCTCGCGCCACCGGCCGGCGCCCTCGCGCCTCGCGGAGGAGGCGCAGCGGGCGCTCGGGCGCCGCGAGTTGCTCGTCTCGGTCGTCGTCCCCTCCACCTGGCAAGTGGAACAGTCCATCGCCGGGCTGCACCAGCCGCCGCTTGGTTTCGCCCGCACGCCGCAGCCGCCCCCCGAGCGCGCCGTCCTGCTGCAGCGCGACTACCTGCGCGAGCTGGCGATGCAGAGCGAGGCTGAAGTGCAGCGGCTGACCGAAGAGGGCTGGACGCTGGCCGCCGTCACCCCCGAGTACGCCGGCGCCCAGGCGATCGGCCAGCGCTACGTCTTCCGCCGGGGGGCGTAGAGCGTGTTGTGAACTCGCTGGAAAGCCCCGCTCTCGCGGGGAAGAGCATGCACGGTATGAGTCTCCTAGGTCAGAGGCCGCACAAGGCTGCACGGACCAAGCTGTCGTGAGCGATCCTTAGGTGGTAGGTGGGGCGGCGAGCCTACGTTCCAGGTCTGTCGTTCGCCTTCGTTACTCCCTCAT
>DASSHC010000255.1:0-8915 GCA_035693105.1 Thermomicrobiaceae bacterium
GCCGCGCGCGGCTGTCGTGACCTCCTGATGGATGGCCTGCTGCGAATGAGCGAGCGTCAAAGCCATCTCTTCCAGGCACGACTCGGCCGCCGCCAGGAGGCGGACGGCTTGCCGCGTATTGCCGTTGCGCGCCAGCGGGACCGTGATATCGATGAGCGTCAGCGCGACTTGCATCGGGTCCTGCTCTTCGGTGAAGAGCTTCAGGCTTTCGCGGAGGCGGACGAGCGCGCTCGCGTTGTCGCCCATGCGACGTCGACGTGGCCGAGCCAGTTGAGCGCCAGGGCGGCGCCCCAGTCGTGCCCGAGACGGCGACAGGTGGCGCGCTCGAACTGACCCAGTTCCATCGCCCACCGTGCGAGCGTTCCCTGGCAGAGCGCGACCCAATGCGGGTTGCTCGCGCGCTCGAAGAAGTCGATAGCCTCTTCTAGCCGCGAGATCGCGACCAACGGGTCTCGCGGCACTGGCCGCGACGCGAGGAGGTAGAGCGCCTTGCCGATACCCTCGTCATAGCCCGTGCCCCGGCTGTTGGCCAGCAACTCCTCGCCCAGCTCCTGCGCTCGCCGGTGATTGCCGAGCCAGAAGGCGAACGTGCCGAGGCGGAACGCAGCCTCGGCGGAGACATCCTCCGGCGCTTCCCGCGCGACGGGGAAGAAGGCGTGCAGCCAGGAGTAGCCTTCGCGTACCAGACCTCGTTCGCGCCAGTATTCCGACGCGGCCGCGGCCAGTCGGAGGCCGGTGAGGGGTTGACGCGCCTTGCGGCACCACTCCAGCGCCGCGCGCAGGTTGGTGTGCTCGCGGTCGTAACTCCGGAGCGCGCAGCGCCGGTCAGGCCCGTAGAGCTCGACTTGCTTCAACTTTGCCCAGCGTGCGAAGTACTCGGCGTGGGTCTGTTGGATCGCTCGCGTCTCGCCCTCCTGGTCGAGCTGCTCCTGCGCAAACTCGCACACCAGCTCCAACATGCGGAAGCGTGGCGCGTCGTCGGTCTCCTGTTCGCGTTGAATCAGGTAATGCTCCGCCAGGATACGGATGTCGTTCAAGATCGGAGCGGCGGAGGCCCGCGGCGGGTTGGCTACCGCTTCGACCGCATCGAGGGTGAAGCCGCCGGCAAAGACCGAGAGCGCGCGGAAGAGCGCCTGGGTCTCGGTCGGGAGCAAGTCGTAGCTCCAGGCGATGGTGGCGCGCAGGTCCTGCTGGCGGGCCGGCGCGTCGCGCGCGCCGCGTCAAGAGTGGCAGCCGCTGCTGCAGCCGCTGCAGCAGCGCCGGCAGCGGCAGGACGGCGACGTGGGGCGCCGCCAGCTCGAGTGCGAGCAGCAGGTTATCCAGACGCGAGCAGATGGCCGCGAGCGTTGCCCCATCCCAACCTCCTGCTCGATATCCGGCTGGATCGCGTGCGCGCGGGCGGTGAAGAGTTCAACCGCCTCCTTCTGCCGCAGCGGCTCCAGGGGGAAGACGTGCTCGCCGGCGAGCCGGAGCAGCACGCGGCTCGTCACCAGCACGGTGAACTCGGGGCAGGTGCCCAGCAGGTTCGTGAGCAACGGAGCGGCTTCGACAATCTGCTCGAAGTTGTCGAGCAGCAGTCGGGGCTCGGCGCGCAAGATATGCCGCAGCGCCTCCTCCGCGGCCTGCCCTGGGTCTTCGCGACCGCCGAGCGCCTGCAGCAAGGTGGTGGCGAGCTGAGCCGGATCGCGAACCGTGGCCAGCGAGACGAAGCTGATCTCCTGGGTCCCGAGCTCCTGGAGGTCGTAGGCGACCTCCAGGGCCAGCCGTGTCTTGCCCGCGCCACCGGGCCCGGTGAGCGTCACCATCCGGACGGTCGGGCGGGTTAGCAATTCGCGCAGCCGCACCCGCTCGTGCTCGCGGCCGGCGAACGAACTGAGGCTAATCGGGAGCGCGGCCTGCGCGGGCGCGAACGGCCCCGCCTGGCCGGTGGCTGTCCGGCGGCGCCGGTCAACCGCGCGTGCCAGGCGCGCTCGGTCATCCGGCGTGAGCGTCAGGGCGTCGGCCAGCATCTGCACCGTATCCCGGTGGGGCGCCTGGCGTAGTCCGCGTTCCAGATCGCTGATGCCTCGCGCGCTGAGCCCGGCACGCTCCGCTAGCTCTTCCTGGGTGAGCCCGGAGCGTGAGCGGTAGAGCTTCAGGAGGCCACCGAAGCTGACCTCGTCTTGAGCCCCACTCGTATCCTCGGTGTGTCGGTTATGCCGATGAAGGATTCGCAGACCATAGCGCAACTTGACCGCCGGTACCAGCCTGCACGCGCGCCCGACCCCGCCCATGTGCGTGCCTCAATCGCGCGAGTCGTTCGTGTGCCTCTTCGTTGTTGACGGATTGGTCCGCGCACAGACTGGAACTCCCGGCAGTGTCGCCCGATGCTCGCGCGGTCCGGCGCGTGAAAGGGGAGAGCGTGTGCCGAGTTCGCCTCGGACCGATTGGGGGAACGTTCGCATCAACGAGTCAGCGAGGATGGAAGCCATGTCACGCAGATCCTTGTTTCGTCTCGGCCAGGTTCCGCTGGCGTTGGCCCTGCTGGCGCTGACTCTCGCCACCTTCTCGATCGCCCAGGCGGCGCCTGCCCCTATCGCCGATGGTGCCGTCGCCGCATTGCTGCAGGCGCTGAGTGCCCCCAGCGCCCTCGGCCGGCCAAACGTCATCGACCTCGCCGCGAACGGCACCTACACCCTGTCCGGCCCCGAGCAGGCCCTGGTGGTCTCTCACAACGTGGAGTTGGACGGCCACGGAGCGACGTTCTTGGCTGGGAACGGAACCAACTGCGGCTTTACCCAGCTCGCGTTCGCACTCGGCGGTCACAACCTCGCCTCGGATGACACCTGTGATGTGGGCGCGACCGTTGGCGATCCCATGCTCGATCCGGCGGGTCCGGCGGATCATGGCGGTCCGACCATGACGATCGCCCTGCAGCCCGGCAGCCCGGCCGTTGCTGCCGGGAACGACCGGCTCTGCGGGCGCGCTCCGGTCGCCGGTGTCGATCAGCGCGGGGTCGACCGGCTACAGGGCGACCATTGCGACCTCGGCGCCTTCGAACTGGAGGCAAGTCAGTAGCGCGCCCCTTCCGTGCCCACAACCCCTGGCCGACTCTCCTCCGGCGGCCAGCCACCAACCGGTCTGTCCAAGCCACCGGACGGGCCGGTTGGTGGCTGACTGCCGGCAGCGCTGGGTGCCGCGTGAAGACGGATCCCTCGACCGCGCTCGGGTTGACCGGGTGAGGGGTGGTGCGGACGAGTATGAGCCTCCGTTGTCGTCCGCCTCCTACGTCCCCTGTCATCCCGAGGCTAGTCGAGGGATCCGTCCTCAGCCGCCCTGATCGCGCCGCGGCAGCGAACGCCGCGCGCCCTAGCGCTGTCCTGGCAGGACCTCCTTGGCCGTGTCCTGTGCCGGATCGAAGTAGAGGCGCGGCAGGATCATGGTGTTGGCGCCGAAGAGGACGAACTCGAACGTCGGCTCGCCGCCGTAGCCGCGCTGGGCGTGGATGTCCTGCGGCGGCGGGGGCAAGACGACCGCGTCGCCCGGCTGCAGGATGCGCTCGTCGATCAGCTCGACGCGCGCCTCACCGGCGCCGTCACCGGCGTCCAGCCGGCGCCAGATCTGGTACTGGTCGCGGCCGCGGTAGACCCCGATCACGCCCCAGCTCCCATGGCTGTGGATCGGCGTCATCGCCTCCGGGCCGAAGCGGGCGCGCACCAGGGTCAGACCGCTGTCGTCGGTGTAGAGCGGCCCCTGCTGCGACCCCTGGTTGGGGCCGCGCGAGTGGATATTGCCGGTGGGCTGTTCGCCGGCGTCGGTCAATGCCGGGTTGCGCGTCAGCTCGCGCATGCGCTCGGCGATACGCTCCAGCCCCGCCTGGCTGGCGCCGGACTCGGCCAGAATCTGCTTGACGTCGCCGATGAACGCCTCCACGCCGTAGCTCGTCTGCTGGGCCATAACCTCTCCTTTCCACCGCTCGTTTATACACCGATCGTGCTTCACGCGGGCGCGGCGAGCGGGCATACTGCCGCCACGCGTCCGCCGCAGCGAGATGGAAGGAGAAGGGCACGATGTTGACCAGCGACCAGATCGGCCGCGGCACGTACATTGACCTGCCACGGCTGAAGCAGACCATCGACGAGGGGCCATACGACGCCGTCATCGTCGTCTCGCCCGAGAACGTGCCCTACTACAGCGGCTTCTACAACTTCGATCTGCGCGGCATCCCCGAGCGCGTGCACTACGTCGTCTGGCCGCGCGGCGGCGAGCCCACCTTCGTCGTCACCAGCAAGCGCCAGCAGTTTCTCAACCCCGGCGAGACCTTCATCACCGATGTGCGGCCGTATCAGGGTGAAGCGCCGGCCGACAGCATCGGTGTGGTGGCCGAGGTGCTCGCCGAGCGCGGCGTCAGCCGGGGCATCATCGGCTACGAGGGTCGCGCCTTTCCGGCCGGACATCTGACCGAGCTGCGGCGCCGGCTGCCCGACCTGCGCTTCGAGGACGCCTTCGCCTTCCTGGAGTCGCCGCGGCTGATCAAAACGCCGGGCGAGGTCGAGCTGATCGAGCGGCTGACCCGCTGGACGACCGAGGCGATCGACACCGCCTTTGCCGCCGCGCGGCCGGGCGACACCGAGCGCGCCGTGGTCGCGCGCATGCAATACGAGTTGCTCACGAATGGGGCAGACATGATCGCCTTCCCGGCCTTCGGGGCGGGAAGGCGCACCGGCTATTTCCATCCGCTCGGCACCGATCAGCCGATCGAGTCGGGGATGTTGCTGAAAACCGACTTCGGTGGCTTCCGGGACGGCTACTACTCGGATGTGGCGCGAACCGTCTGCCTTGGCCGCGCCAGCGATCGACAAAAGGACACCTACGCGCGTTTGCAGGAGATCAAACACCGAACCGTCGAGTACATCAAACCGGGCGTGCTCGCCTCGGAGGTCACCGGCTACACGCGCGATCTCTACCGGCAGCACGGGCTGGAGTTCAAGTGGGCCATCATCGGGCACGGCATCGGCCTGGGTATCCACGAGTCACCGCAGATCTACCCCTGGGTCCACGACCTAATCCTGCCGGGGATGGTGATGATGATCGAGTTGGGGTACACCGACTACCCGCACGACAGCTACCACATCGAGGATTTGATCGTGGTGACGGAGCGGGGCGCCGAGTATCGCTCTGACTTCAGCCGCCACGAACGTCTGTGGGAGGTTGGCGTCTAGTCCTGGGCGTCCTGTCCTAACGAGAGCCGGATCAGCGCCAGGAGCTCGTCGAGGTCGAAGGGCTTCTCCAGCGTCTGGCAGTTGAGGCCGTGGAGGCGTTCCTGCTTCTCGCGCAGCAGGCGGCTATCGGCCGAGCAGACAATTACCGGAATGTCGACCGTTTCGGGGTCGAGCCGCAGTAGCTCGAGGACCTGCCAGCCGGTGCCAGGGTGCTCCATGCGGATATCGAGGATGACGAGGCCGGGCCTGTGCTGGCGTACCAGATCGTAGGCGCCGTCGCCCTCGCGCCAGATCATCGTGTGGTAGCCCTCGCCGCTGAGCAGTTCGTTCATCATCGTGAGGAAGGCGGTGTCGTCGTTGACCACCGCGATGAGAGGACCTTGTGGCATGTGCCGGCTCCCTTCTCGGGCGCGCGTGCTCGCGCCCGGTGCGCGGCGAGCCCGGTTCCAGTTCCGCGTCCGCTAAATGCACAGCGCGTACCGGGACAACCCGCGGCTTGAGCTGCGCGCGCGCTGCGTCGCACGGACCGGCGCGGGCGGCGGCGCCTTCCGCGCCTCCGGTCGCTATCTCAGCGTCGAGGGCCGCTGCATCTTCCTGTTCGACCACGGCGCCGGGCCGCCGCTGCTCTTCCTGCACGGCATCCCGACTTTCTCCTACGTCTGGCGCAACGTGCTCCCGCCGCTGGCCCCACGCTGGCGCTGCCTGGCGCCGGATCTCCTTGGCTTCGGCTATTCAGAGAAGCCGGGCGGAGCGCGCTTCGGCGTGGCCCGGCAAGCCGAGATCGTGACGGGGCTGCTCGACGAGCTGGGGATCGATCGCGCTGCCGTGGTCGCGCACGACTTCGGCGCGCTGGTGGCGGCGGAGCTGCTGGCGCGCCAGCCGGCACGGGTGGCGTCGCTGGTGCTCACCAACACGAGCCTGCGCCGCCAACAGTGGCGCAGCGGCCCGCCGCTCTCCCTGCTGCGTCTGCCGCTGCTCGGCGAGCTAGCCATGACGCTGGCGCGGCGCTGGATGCTCAAGCTCGCCATGCGCATCTACGTCAGCGATGACGCGCGGCTAACGCCCGAGGTCATGGCGCACTACTGGTGGCCCTTCCAGCACGGCTTCAAGCGCACCCTGCTGGCCCTCTCGCGCCAGCGCTGGGCCGGCGAGGACGATTTCGCCCGCTGGCGAACGGCGCTGGCGGGCATGGCCGCGCCCGCGCTCATCGTCTGGGGCGGGCGCGATCCGACCTTCACCCTGGACGAGGCCGACGACCTGGCGGCGCTGCTGCCGCATGCCCGGCTGGAGGTGCTACCCGGCGCCAACCACTTCCTGCAGGAGGATGCGCCCGCCGCCCTGGCCGCGCTGGTCGCGGCCCATCTCGCGACCTGACGCCGCGCTGGCTCAACTCGCTCAATCGGAGGCGATGGCCAGGCCCTCGGAGCCCGCCATGTACGCGGCGGGCAGGCTCTCCAATTCTCCCCGGCTGCAAGCGATCAGCTCGTCGAGCGGGATGGAGAGGAGAATGTTGACGATGTGGGGATCGAACTGGGTGCTGGCGCAGCGGCGAATCTCGTCCAGCGCCTGGGAGAAGGGGAGCGCCTGGCGGTAGGGCCGGTTCGAGGTCATGGCGTCGAGAGCGTCGACCACGGTGAAGATGCGCGCCACCAGCGGGATGCGGTGCGCCGCCAGGCCGCTGGGGTAGCCGCTGCCGTCGAAGGCCTCGTGATGGTGCAGCACGACCTCGGCTGCCTTCGCCAGAAAGGGGATGTGGGCGATCATGGTGAAGCCGATGGTTGGGTGCCGCCGCATCAGCTCGGCCTCGTCTTCCGTGAGGCGGCCGCGTTTCAGAAGCACGGCATCCGGCACGCCGATCTTGCCGATGTCGTGGAGCAGCGCGCCGCGGCAGAGGTGCTCGACCTCCACCTCGGAGAGGCCGCAGCGCCGGGCAATGAGTTGCGAGTAGCGCCGCACCCGCTGCGAGTGCTCCTCGGTCTCCTCATCGCGGGTGTCGAGCGCACGCGACAGCGCCTGGAGCGTGGCTTCGTAGGAGTCGGTCAGGCGCTGGTTGACCAGCTTCAGCTCGTTGACGTAGATAGCGGTGCGCTCCATGTACTGCTTGATAGAGTAGCGCACCATCGCGACCGGCGCGGTGAGGGCCAGCACGCCGGCCCAGCCAAAGAAGACGTAGGCCTCGGCCACGGTCAGCCCGAGCAGGCCGAAGACCGCGTAGTAGGGCCACAGCCACTGGTAGTCGGCGCGGAAGACGGCCACGGCCGAACGCCCCTCGTGCAGGCCGCGCACGGTCGAGAGCAGCATGTGATTGACCGCGTAGTAGATCAGGCCGGAGGCTACGGCGGGGAGCGCCAGGCGCGCGAAGCTCTCGCCGGTGAGCGGTATCCGGACCAGCAAGCGGAAGCCCGCGTTGGCCACCGTGGCGGCGAGCGCGATCATGGCGAAGTTGAACAGCATGCGGTGCAGCGGGCTGTGCGATTTGAGCTTGGCCCACAGCGCGAAGGTCGCCGCCACGATCAGGATGCCGAGCCGGCCGTAGAGGAAGGCGGTCGCCAAAATCGCGACCACGGAGACGGAGGTCTGGCTGCGGCCGTCGAGGTCGACCGAGAGTTGCTCGGCCACGATCACCAGCGAGGCGAAGAAGAGGAGCCCCAGCCAGGAGACGCCGCTGTGCGCCACCTGCGCCAACCCCGGCAGGAGCAGCGCCAGGGCCGCCGCCAGGCAGTAGGCGATGAAGATACCCAGCAGGTGCGGCCGAGGAGGCGCGAGCGCCTCGGGGTGCGGCCGTGGCGCCTGGTGGCGGTCCGAAGGATCGACCGCCTGGCTGGCGGAGGTGGGCCTCTGTGGGTGCGGCCGGAGCAACTGCGTGCCGAGCTGGATGAAGGGGATGCGGCTGGTGCTCTGCGGATCGCGCTGCGCGGGCAGGACGTTGTCGCGCGCCCACTCGCCCACCAGTTCCCGACTGGCGCGCCCGGCGGCGATGACCCGGTTGCGGCCCTCGCGCTTGGCTTGATAGAGCGCCAGATCCGCCTCGCGCAGCAGCGTCTCGTAGGTGCCGCCGTCGAGCGGATAGCTCGCTATGCCGATGCTGACGGTGGCGCTCACGGTCTGATTGCCCTCGCCGGAGGGGAAGCGCTGGTGCTCCAGATCGCCGCGAATGCGCTCGGCGACCTGCCAGGCAGCGTCGCGCGCGGTATCCTGGAGGAAGATGATGAACTCTTCGCCACCGAAGCGCCCCGCCAGATCGCAGGAGCGCACGTTGTGCTGGATGACCTCGGCCACGCCAGCGAGCACGCGGTCGCCGACCGGGTGGCCGTAGGTGTTGTTGATCGTGCGCAGGTAGTCGAGGTCGCACATCAGGATGCTGCCGCGTTGCCCGGTGCGCTCGGCGCGCTCCAGCTCGCGCGGCAGCACCGCGTTGACCTGCCGCATGTTGGCGAGCCCCGTCTTGGGATCGGTGGTGGCCTCGACGATCAGGTTGGGGACATGCAGGGCCTGGAAGATGACCAGCAGGGGGAGCACCGCGGGGATGGCGTAGTAGGGATCGACGGACCAGGCGGCGGCGAAGGCCCAGCCGGAGCAGAGGAGCGCGGTCTCCGAGAAGAGTTTGACCGGGATAAAGAGTCCGGTCTCGCGCAGCGACTGCCGCCGCGCCAGGCGCAGCACCAGCGCCAGGAGGACGGTCGAGAGCGCGAGGAAGGTTATCAAGGCCAGGAG
>DASSHC010000256.1:0-8617 GCA_035693105.1 Thermomicrobiaceae bacterium
TCAAGCACTCGAACGGGTTGATCGGCTCTCATTCCGCAACATACAGCGAATTTGGCCTGTCTCAAAGCCGTCTCTGGCCCGCCTCAACACTATGCATAACGATCGCTGCGAACATCGCGGACACGGGAATACTCAGTTACCCCGCTTGCTTTCCTGACAGTGTCGTGGGCTTCCTGCCTACGTCCAACTCTGTTGATGTCCGATACGTCGAACTGTTCTTGCGAACAATTAGATCAGACTTAGATCGCTTTGCCCCCGCCACCGCTCAGAAGAACATCAACCTCGAAATTCTCGGGAACGTGGCTATCGGGTTGCCTCCCCTGACAGAACAGCGGCGCATCGTGGCCGAGATCGAACGCCGAAAATCCGTCATCGAAGCGCTAGAAGTCACTCTCAAGCACAACTTGAAGCGGGCCGAACGCCTTCGGCAGGCGATCCTCAAACGCGCCTTCGAGGGCAAGCTGGTGCCGCAGGACCCCAACGACGAGCCGGCCAGCGTGCTGTTGGAGCGCATTCGGGTGGAGCGGCAGCAAGCCAACGGGCGCGTGAACGGCAAGGGCAAGGCACGCACGCGGCGCGGAGCGGCGCAGTTGCCGATGCCGCTCGTGGGGGAGTGCGCGCCGTGAGGATCGAAGAGCTGCTCCGGTCGGTGGAACCTCAGGCGGCGATGCTGCGCGAGATGGACGAGGATGATGGGTTGAAGCAAGCGCTTCCCCGTGGCGGGGATCAATTGCCGCGCGACGAGCCACCAAGCTCCTCATATTCCGCGGAGCCTGTCACATATTCTCGATATGCCCCGTACCTCAGCCACCGTCATTCGACCGGTTGCCGGGCATTGGTGGCTGCCGTGGAACGTGGGTGCCGCCCGGCGCCCGAGAATCGAATTCTCGGGCTGAGTCCAGGTAAGCCCACTGAAGGGGCTGCGTGCGTGGCGCTGCTGACCAGCCGGAAGACGGGTCGAGCCGCATGATGGTGAGGAGAGATCCTTCGCTGCGGCTCAGGATGACAAGGGTAAAGGCTCCTTTGTCCTGTCATTCTGAGGCCGCAGCCGAAGAATCTCTCCTGCCTCGCCCCGATCGCCAATGCTCGCGAATAACGCTGGCTCTACCCGATGCCATGCCAAAACTCAGCCCCTTCAGTGGGCTTCGCGGACTCAGCCCGAGAATTCGATTCTCGGGCGCCGGGCGGCACCCAGGCTCCGGCAAAGAGCCGCCGCCCTCAGCCAGATCTAAAAAAATGATGCTGTCCCGATCTTTCAGCCGAGACCGAGGCTGAGCACGAAGCCGGAGCAGAAGAGACGCTATGAGTACCAACGGCAACCACGCGCAGCAGGTCGTCCAGCGGCTCTGGAACTACTGCAACATCCTGCGCGACGACGGACTCTCCTACGGCGACTACGTCGAGCAGTTGACCTTCCTGCTCTTCCTCAAGATGGCCCACGAGCAGACCCAGGCCCCCTGGTTCCGCGACTCGCCCATCCCGGCCGGCCTCGACTGGCCCAGCCTCCTGGCGCGCGACGGCGACGAGCTGGAGGTCCACTACCGCCGCGTGCTGGAGAGCCTCGGGCGCGAGCGCGGCATGCTCGGCCTGATCTTCCGCAAGGCGCAGAACAAGATCCAGGACCCCGCCAAGCTGCGGCGTCTGATCGTGGACCTGATCGACCGCGAGCAGTGGACCGTCCTCGATGCCGACGTCAAGGGCGATGCCTACGAAGGGCTGCTGGAGAAGAACGCGCAAGATGTCAAGGGCGGCGCGGGCCAGTACTTCACCCCCCGCCCGCTGATCCGCGCCATCGTCGAGGTGATGCGGCCGGCCCCCGGCGAGACCATCTGCGACCCCGCCTGCGGCACCGGCGGCTTCCTGCTGGCGGCGCACGACTACGTCTCCGGCCACTACCCGCTCGACCGCGACCAGAAGAAGCACCTCAAGCTGAATGCCCTGCACGGGGTCGAGATCGTCGACAGCGTCACCCGGCTCTGCGCCATGAACCTGCTGCTGCACGGCGTCGGGCCGACCGCCGACGACGAGGCCGAGCCGCCCGTGGCCACCGGCGACAGCCTCGCCGCCGACTCCGGCGGCCGCTACGACCTGGTGCTGACCAATCCGCCCTTCGGGCGCAAGTCGAGCGTGCTGGTGATCGGCGCCGGCGGCGAGCAGGAGCGCGAGGCGCTGACCGTCTACCGCGACGACTTCATCGCCACGACCAGCAACAAGCAGCTCAACTTCGTGCAGCACGTGCGCACGCTGCTCAAGATCAACGGGCGCGCGGCCGTCGTCGTCCCCGACAACGTGCTCTTCGAGGGCGGGGCCGGCGAGACTATCCGCCGCCAACTGCTGCAGGAGTGCGACGTCCACACCCTGCTGCGGCTCCCGACCGGCATCTTCTACTCGCAAGGGGTCAAGGCCAACGTGCTCTTCTTCGACCGCAAGCCGGCCAGCCCCAGCCCCTGGACGCGGACGCTGTGGGTCTACGACCTGCGCACGAACATGAACTTCACCCTCAAGACCAACCCCCTCGCCCGCGCGGACCTCGACGACTTCGTGGCCTGCTACCACCCCGAGAACCGCCACCAGCGCACGGCCACCTGGTCGCCGGATACCCCCGACGGGCGCTGGCGCCCCTACCGCTACGAAGACCTGATCCAGCGCGACAAAGCCAGCCTCGACCTCCTCTGGCTCAAAGACGCCAGCCTGGAAGACGCCGAGAACCTGCCAGCCCCCGACGTGATCGCGGCCGAGATCGCCGAGGACCTGCGCGCGGCGCTGGAGGAGTTCGAGACGATCCTGGCGGACCTGGCCGAGGAATAACGCGCCGGACTAGCTACCACCCAATCGCGTAGGCCAGGCGGCGGGGGTCGGCGGCGCCGGTCTTGAGGCCGCGCGCGTGATCGACCACCACGGTGCAGAGCGAGCCGGCCCGCGGCTCCCAGTCGGGCCAGCGCTCGATCCGGTGCCCGCGGCGCGCCAGCTCGGCCAGCACCTCGTCCGGGATGCGCGCCTCGGCGTTGACCAGCCCCGGTGAATAGGGGTGTGGGAAGCTGGAACGGGGGTAGTTGAAGCTGGCCACGCGCGGCGCCTCGACGGCCGCCTGCGGCTCCATGCCGAAGTCGATCAGGTTCACCGCCAACTGCACCATCGCCTGCGGCTGCACGTCGTTGCCGGGCGTGCCGTAGGGCGCGAAGAGCGCGCCGTCCTTGAGGATCAGGCCGGGGCTGGGGGTCAGCCGCGGCCGCTTGCCCGGCGCCAGCACGCTGGGGTGATTGGGGTCGAGCCACGATTGCCCGCCGCGCCCGGAGACGATGTAGCCCAGCCCCGGCACGATCGGCGTATTGGTCACGCCGTCGCTGGGCGTGGCCGAGAAGGCGTTGCCGGCCTCGTCCACCACGCAGAGGTAGCTGGTATCCGGATCGACCCGCGCTTCGAAGGCGCGCGCGCTCCGTGTAGACCCGCGCCGACCGTTGCCACCCGGCTGGAAGGGCCACGGGTCACCCGCGGCCGGCATCTCGCCGAAGGCGCGCTCCCGCGCGATGCGCTCGCGCCAGGCGGCGGCGTAGCCGGGGTCGAGCAGCCCGTCGATCGGCACATCGACGAACTTGGGGTCGCCGTAGTACTGCTCGCGGTCGGCGAAGGCGGCATCCAGCGCCTCGATGATCAGGTGCAGGCAGTCGGCCGAGTTCTGTCCCAGGGTAGCGAGGTCGTAGCCCTCCAGGATCGCCAGCGCCTGGGCCGCGACCGGCCCCTGGCACCAGGGCGGGCAGCTGTAGATCTGGTAGCCGCGGTAGCGCACCCCGACCGGCTCCTCGACCTCGACGTGGAAGTTCTTGAGATCCTCCAGCGTCAGGAAGCCGCCCTGCTCGGCAAAAAAGCGCGCGGTCCGCTCGGCGATGTCGCCCTGGTAGAAGCGGTCGCGCGCGGCCTGGATGGCGGCCTCGCGCTCCAGGTGTCGCGCCCCCTCCTCCGCCTCCACCAGCCTGCGCAGCAGCCCGGCGAGGTCTTTTTGCACCAAGCGCTCGCCGGGGCGGGGCGCGCGGCCGTTGGGCAGGTAGATGGCGGCGCTGGAGGGCCACTGGGCCAGGCGCTCCGCGTCGGCCGCGAGGTTGGCGCAGAGGAAGGGGTAGGCCGCGAAGCCCTCCTCGGCCAGCGCGACCGCCGGCGCGGCGACCTCGGCGAAGCTCATCGTGCCGTACAGCCGCAGGGCCGTGGTCCAGGAGTCGATAGCGGCGGGCATGACGCAGTGCCGCACGCCGGCCGGGATGCGCCCGCCGCACTGCGCGACGAAGTACTCCGGCGTAGCCGCCGCCGGCCAGCTGCCGAGGCCGCTGATGGTGTGCAGTTGCCGGTCCGCGGCGGTGAAGAGGATGATCGGGGCCACGCCGCCGACGTTGGTCATATCGGGCTGGAGCACGTTGGTGCAGAGCCCGGCCGCCACCCCGGCGTCGATGGCGTTGCCGCCAGCCTCCAGCATCCGGACCGCGGCCATCGTCGCCAGCTCGTGCCCGGCGGCGGCCACGTAGTGGCTACCGGTGATCGCCGGCCGCATGGTCGTCGGTGCTGGGAACCCCGCCATTGCTCCTGCCTCCCTCCAATGGCTGACATGGCCAAGCGCGCTCGCCGCCCGTGATACTGCTCCCGTGTGACAGTGTAACCGAGCTCAGCCCGCGGGCGGGGCCGCGCCAGCCGCGCCAGGCCAGTGGTGCTAGCGCGTCGGCAGCGCCAGTAGTGCAGCATCGCTTTCGCTGCCCTCATTTCGATCTCGCACTCATATCCTCGTGATGGCGAGGGCTACCGCGGATGTTTGTGCGAACCGGCGGGCCGTCTGCAAACGAAGACAAATTCCCTGTTTGCCGCTTGCCGCTGCCCGCGAGTCGTGTCCTCAGGGACGCGGCGGGACTGAGATGAGAAACCCGGAAGCTGCATTACGCTCCCTGCGCGAAGCGATTAAGGTATTCCACCGCATGGTTGAACTTCGCGAGATAGCGGCAATTCAGGCTGGTTAGGATAGCCCCGATCCCCGGATCGAAAAACGCCTTCGCATCGCGACTGGCGAAGCACTTGAGCATGCTGGGATCTCTTTGGCGTAAGTCGCGCACCACACACGCGAGAATAAGGCTGTCCTCTGGCTCCAGCCCATACCTGTCTTGGTATTCTAATGAATCCCTGAACGTCTCTGCGGATATTGGAATTACCTCTGCGACCCCAAGAAGTCTGCTTACCACAGCTGCAAGGCGATCCATCTCCTCGCGCTCAATGGCAACCATCGATTGGGTGGCTTGATCAAGTGTCGCGGCGAACTCACGATAGTCCTGCGATCGTGCCAGATCTCTGATTGACTTGTTCAGTGCGTCAAGGGCCGTCTTTCGATCTCTATCTCTCTGCCTGATATGAGAGTAGGGCTCGCTGAGCCCAAATGCCGGGATCACCAGCTGAACGTGCTCCATCTCGCCAAATTGAAGGATTCTCTCGGCGTCCGCGTATTGCTCCTGCCTTAGAGCTATCTCTAGGATGAAGTTGGACTCGACGTAGACAATCATCTCCCGGGTTCTGCCAAGACGGTGCCTTCGCCGATAGCATCGAGGAATCCCAACTGGGATAGGACGCGTTCGGAATCCTGAGATGGGTGGTCATGCCCGAAGGCAAGATCTCCGAGCCAGCGCAAGACGATCAGCGAAAGCTCTGGCTCGCGAAATCGTCTGTCGGGCTCATTCGAAGGCAAGTAGTCCTTGACAATCTCTCGCATGGAGAACTCCCCGTCTGGGGGAGTGTCATAGTGCGGGGCAGATGCAGGCGTCCAAACGTAGCCCTTGTCCTGGGAGACGAGCAAGAAGTAGCGTACTGGAAGCGCTATGCCATGGACGAGCATATTTCGCCGGATCTGTTGAGCCACCTCCGGCGTCATATCACGACGGTTCGTGATCTCAACGATCGCAACCGGTTCTTCGTTTTCTGACTTGATCAAGATATCTGGTTGTACGGACATAGCACCCTCATGTAATCCGATATCTGCGGGTCCCAGGCAGGCGCGTTCGTGACAGCCGCAAATCCCTTTTGCTCGTGGAACCTGTGGAGGCTCCTGTCCCTACGTAATCAAGTGTACGGCAAGGCACCCGATCCAGTTCACTTGAGCGAGGATTTCACCCTGCCCTACACTGAGGATGCCGAGGGCGTGGGCGGCGACCTGCACCCGGCGGTTGCTGGTGGCCGTGAAGATCACCGCCCAGAAGATATCATCGGTATCGGGGTTGACCGGCTCGTCACCGGTGCCGAGGACAGGCGCCGGTGCGCGTCTCAGCCCGCCGGCTCGCGCTCGCCGCCCGCGGGCGGGGCCGGGACGCGCGCCGGGCGGGGGCCGCGCCAGCCGCGCCAGGCCAGCAACGCCAGCGCGCCGCTGCCGATGATGCTGGCGACCAGCACGATCAGGCCGCCCAGGATCGGGATCAGCCCGATTAGCTGCAGAATCAGCAGCCCCACCACCACCGCCACGAAGGGGTGCGCCACCCGTGGGCCCGAGCTGACCGCGTCCACCAGCGCCTCGCCCAGCCGCAGCCCGCTGACCACGTAGCCGGCGAAGGCCAGCGCCATGGCCACGAAGATCAGCGCGATCCCAATCGGGATGCCGATCACCGTCAGCAGCAGCACCACGATCAGGATCGGCAGCCCGATGGCCACGATCACCCCGGCCACGATCGTCTCGGCCGTGCGCGCGGTGATCAGCCCGGCGCTGGCCGTCAGGGTCCGCCGCCCGATCGCCGTCAGCAGCAGCCCGAGCAGCAGCACCAGGCTCGTCAGCCCGACCCACCAGACGATCGAGAGGAAGGTCAGGAAGCCGCGCGAGATGACCCGCGAGCGCTGCTCGATATTCCCGCTGACCTGCGCGCCGGGCGCGCGCGTCAGGTCGCTCTGGATCAGCGTCACGTCGTGCACCCGCGCGCTCGGCTCCAGCGTCAGATGCCCGCTGGCCACCACGATCTGGCCGTCGACCGTGCCCGATACCGTCGCGTCGCCGTCGACCACCACCAGCGCGCTCGTGACCGTGCCCTGCACCGTGGCCGCGCCGTTGACCACCACCGCCACATCCAGCGTCTCGCCCGACGCGACGACCACCGGGCCGTTGATCCGGATCGCGACATCGTCGCCGCTATTGCTGCCGTCGGCGGCCAGCGCCGACGGCACCAGCAGCAGCAGCCCGGCGAGCGTCAGCGCCACGGTCACCCCCAGCCCAATTCGCTGTCGCATGCCTCTCTCCCTTCGCGGCCGCGCGGCGAAACACCATCCCATGCCAGTGGCCGGCGCGGTCCGGCTCCCCCTGCCAGTCGCGTGCCGTCGATCCCGGGCGAAAGAGGCGTTTGACAGCGACAGTGTCGCTGGCGTATACTCAGTCCATGAGCGACGATGCCGCTGAGTTGACCATCGACGAGCTGGCCGAGCGCAGCGGGGTCCCGGCGCGGACGATCCGCTACTACATCAGCCAGGGTCTGCTGCCGGGCGCCGGCTCGCGCGGCCGGGGCGCGGCCTACTCGGGCGATCACCTCGCGCGGCTGCGCCTGATCCGGCTGCTGGCCGCCCGCCGCGTGCCGCTGGCCGCGATCGGGGCGCAACTGGCCGGGCTGTCGGACGACGAGGTGCGCGCCCTGCTGGCGCGGGAGGAGCAGCAGGCGGCGGCGACCGAGGCGGCCGAGACGCCGAAGGAGTACGTGGCCCGCCTGCTGGAGCGCGCCGCGCCCCCGGCGGCGCCAACGGCGGCACCAGCCCCGGTTGCCCAGGCGGACGAGGTCGACCCGTCGTATGCGGCGCGGCCCCCGCAGCCGCAAGCAACCGAGTCCTGGCGGCGCATCGAGCTGGCGCCGGGGGTCGAGCTGCACGTGCGCGCCGACGCCGAGCGGCGCCAGCACGGCCTGATTCAGCGTCTGCTCAACAGCGTGGCGCGCCGTAGCCACCGAGATTGAACGCGAGCGCCCCGCCGGGGCGAGGAGTGGAGTCAACCATGCGTCAGCACGATCATGCGGGTGATGGGGTCAGCCTGGAGAGCGGGGTCGAGAAGCATCTGATCCGGCCGGGTGGCAGCCAGCGCTACGTCCACTGTCACATCCGGGTGGACCCGGACGAGACGCCCGCCGAGCGCCCCCCCTTGCCGCTGGCGCTGGCGCTGGTCATCGACCGCAGCGGCTCGATGACCGGGCAGAAGCTGGCGACGGCCAAGGAGGCGGCGCGAGCGGTGGTGGCGCAGTTGCGCGCGACCGACCTGGTCGCGGTGGTGGTCTTCGACCACGAGGTCGAGATGCTGCAGCCGGCCGCGCCGGTGAGCGCGGCGGTCAGGGAGCGCCTGGAGCGGGCGCTGGCCGGGCTGGCGGCGCGCGGCAACACGGCCCTGCACCAGGGCTGGCTCACCGGCTGTCACGCCATCGCCGGCGAGGGAGCCCGGCCCGAGGCGCGGCCCGAGACGCTGGCGCGCTGCCTCCTGCTGACCGACGGGCTGGCCAACGTCGGCCAGACCGACCCGGAGCAGATCGCCACCGAGGCGGCCGGCATCCGCGAGCACGCCCACGTCGGCACCAGCACCTTCGGCGTCGGCGAGGACTACGACGAGCTGCTACTCGGCCCGCTGGCGGTCGGCGGCGGG
>DASSHC010000257.1:0-6299 GCA_035693105.1 Thermomicrobiaceae bacterium
CAAGGAACGTGCGTCTACGGGGCGTGTGGCGCGTCACAGAGGTTCTGTGTGGCGATGGTAATTCACGGGAATTAACCCGCGTGATGGGTTGTTCTAGAAGACAGGTGCGAGTCTGGTAAGGCGATGATCGTGCGCAGTGCTAGACTCACAGAGTTGTTGTAGCGCCTCGGATCGGTGACTGTCACGTGACTGTCAGGTATCGCAAATGCGCGTCAGGACGGGCAGACTTGATACGGCTGCGGTCTTAAAAACCGCTGGGGCGACCCGTGCGGGTTCGAATCCCGCCGTCCGCACCCCCCACGACACGGGTTAATGGAATCTTCCGGCGCCGCCCTCAAGGCTGCCGCCTCAGCCTTCTCCTCTCTCGCACCTCCCGCGGTCATCAAGCCACCTCATCTCCTGAATTGCCTCTGTCGTTGACAAGCGCCACAGACCGGCATACCGTGCCCAGCAGCGATCGCCAAGGTGGTGACACAGCCCAAGCGCAGCATTATGTCCATCTTTCGTCGCACCCGGCGTCCATCGGTCAGTCGCAGCCAGGAGGTCTAGATGGCGCTCATCCCAATAACCCTGGTCACGCGCAGCTATAGCCACGTCATGCCGCTGGCGGTGGGCGACGTGCGGCCCGAGGGCGTCTTCCTCACGCTCGACCGCACGACCCCGATCGGCCGCTTCCGCGACGATCCGTCGTTCCAGGCCGGTGAGATGTCCTTCAGCCGCTACCTGATCGGGCTCTCGCGGGGCGACCGCGGCATCGTCGGGTTGCCGATCTTCGCCATGCACGGCTTCCGCCAGCGCTGCTTCTTCGTGCGGCGCGGCTCGCCGCTGAGGTCGCTGGCCGATCTGGCGGGCAAGCGCGTCGGCACCAACGGCTGGCCCGACACCGGCAACACCTGGAGCCGCGCTGCCATGCGCACGGCAGGGGTGGATCTCAAGAGCATCACCTGGCTCGTGGGGCCGGTCGACGATCCGCTTGACGGGGCCGCGGTCGAGCGCGCCCAGGCGCTCCTGCCCTCCGGCGTCACCCAGCTTCCGGCGGGCCAGACGCTGGCCGGGCTCCTCGCCGCCGCTGAATTGGACGCCGTGATGTGCCCCTGGCCGCCGCGCGACTTTTACGATCCGGACTTCGCCATCGTGCGCCTCTTCCCCGACTACCAGGCCGCCGAGGAGGACTATTACCGTCAGACCGGCATCTACCCGGCGCACCACATCGTCGGCCTGCGCCGCGAGCTGTTCGAACGCCACCCCTGGATCGCCCGCAGCCTCTACCAGGCCTTCGACGAGAGCCGCCTGCAATCTCAGGCCGACAATCTGCTGCTGGCCGACGCCTCGCCCTGGGTGCAGGCCGACATCGAGCGCGCCATGCGCCTGATGGGCACCGACTGGCAACCGAACGGTGTCGTGCCCAACCAGCATGTAATCGCCGCGCTCTGCGAGGAGGAATTCGCCCAGGGCTTGATAGGCCAGCCGCTCGACCCGGCCACCGTCTTCGCCGACTTCCAGCGTGCGGCGGAGGAGTGAACGGCGGCGCTACCGGCCGGCGCGCACCGCGCGGATCTCGGCGTCGTCAGCGTAGATGGTGACGTCGGACGGCGCGATGTTGTCGGTGTAGTTGCAGATGCCCCAGTGGACGTTGTCGCCGCTGACGGTCTGCACCTGGTCGATGTCGTAGAGCAGCCTGCCGTCCTGCCAGAGGGCGATGCGGCCGCTCTGGTCGCGGGCTCGCTGGAGATAGGCCGTAATCTGGAACCAGCGGCCCACCGGGACATCGATGGCCTGCAACGGCACATAGCTTCGTCGGGTGATTGAGTCCCAGAGATAGAGATACATGCTGCCGTCGGGGCGGTTGTTGATGTCGACCATCCACATCGGATCGCTCTGGGTCGTCTTCGACTTGAACTGGAAGATGGCCCACCACTGCACGGGTCTGTACGTTTGCGGAATGTAGAACCAGACGCTGTAGTAGGCCGCCTCCTGGTTTTCGGCCCAGCGGAAGACGCGCGCCCCTTCGGTCTCGCCGGCCGCGCCCTGGATGGTCAACTTCAGCGCGTACCGGCCGCTGCGAGCCTCATCCTGGCTGGCCTCGACGCGCCCGCTGCCGGTGTTGAAGACCGACTCACCCTCCTGCCGCACGGTCCACTGCGACAGGTCGCCGCGCTCGCTGTCGGCTGACCAGATCACCGGCCCGGCCGGCGGCAGGGGTCCATCTCGACCCGTGCTCCCCAGCATGGCGATGGCGCTCACGACGACCAGCAGCAAGAGCAGCGCCGCCAGGGTTCGCCGCGTCCCCGCGACGCCACTCCTCATTAGCTCGCCTCCCGCCCCGCCGATCACCGCTCTACGAACACCCTACGTCCATCCCAGGACCATTGGACAGGGAGATTCGTCGCGGCCAGACGGGCCGATGGTCCTACGACTCGGGCAGCGAGGCGAGGAAGCTGCCCAGCGCGCGGAAGTCGTCGAGTTGCCGGCCAAACGGCCGGTGGAGCTGGGCGCGCGGGCTGGGGTGGTAGAGCGCGACCAGCCAGCGCTCGCCCCAGCGTGCCGGCCGCGCCACGTCGCGTGCCAGCCGCAGTTCGTGCGGCGCCAGCAGCGCCAGCGCCCTCAGCGCGCTCGCGCCGAGCGCCACGACCACGAGCGGATCGACCACAGCGATCGTCTCGCGCAGAAAGCCGGAGCAGGAGCGGATCTCGGCGGGGCTCGGCGGCGCGTTGCGGCCCTGCGCATCGCGCGGGTTGCAGAGCACGGCGTTGGTGACGAACACCTCGTCACGACGGAGACCCGAGGCCGCCAGCAGCGCGGCGAAGTTGCGTCCGCTCTGGTCGCCGGAGAGCGGCACGCCGGTTCGGTCGGCGCCGAGCCGGCCCGGCGCCTCGGCCACGAAGAGGGCCCGCGCGCCGAGCGGGCCGTTGACGGCTCCCAGCACCCGCCGCCGCCCCTCCATGCGCGGGCAGCGCCGGCAGCCCGCGGCGCGCGCGCTCAACGCGGCGTAGGCAGTCTCCGCCTCGGCAGACTGGCTCACGACGAGCCGAGCACGAAGGCCGCACGCTCGAGATCGGCCAGCCGCTCGAAGACGCGCACGCTGGCGGCGACACCGTTGAAGAACGACTCCAGCGTCATGTTCTCGTTGGGCGCGTGGTTGTTCTCGTCCGGCGGCCCGTAGGTTACCCAGATGGCCGGCTGCCGCAGCACGTCGGTGAAGAGATAGTTGGGGCTGGAGGCGCCGAGCACCGGCATCACCACCGGCTCCACGCCGTAGGCATGCCCGACCGCCGCCACGATCGCCCGCGACACGCCCAGCTCCGGCGAGGTCTTGGAGGGCCGCGTGCCTTTCCCCCGGCGCATGGTCACGCCCGGCGCGTAGCGCTGGACGTGCCGCGCCACCTTGGCGAAGATCTCGTCGGGGTCCTGGCCCGGCGCCAGCCGCGTTTCCAGCCGCACCACGGCCTGCGAAGGGATGACCGACTTGGAGCCCTTGCCCGTGTAGCCGCTCTGAATCCCCGTAATGTTCAGCGTGGGCTGGAACATGATCTTCTCGAAGTAGGGGAGATCGGCCGGGCCGGCGAACTCGTCGATGCCCAAGTTATGCTTGAACAGCTCGGCGTCGAACGGGATGGCCTCGATGAGCCGCCGCTCGTAGTCGCTGGGCGGCACGACGCGCTCGGAGAAGCCCTCGATCGCCACCCGGCCGTCGGGAAAGCGCATCGTGTGCAAGAGCTCCACCAGCGTCCAAGCCGGGTTCGGCACCGGCCCGCCGAAGTTGCCCGAGTGCAGGTCGCGGTTGGCGCCGGTCGCCTGCAGCTCTATCGAGAGCGTGCCGCGCAGGCCGAAGGTGACGACCGGCCGCCCCGAGAGGTGCGCCGGGCCGTCGGCGGCGTAGAAGACGTCGGCGCGCAGCCGCTCGGCGTTAGCCGCCACGAAGTCCGGCAGGCTCGGGCTCCCCGACTCCTCCTCACCCTCGATCAGGAACTTGACGTTCAGCCGCGGCAGGCGACCGAGGTCGGCGAGCAGCTTGAGCGCCAGGATGTGCGCCAGGAACTGCCCTTTGTTGTCGCCCGAGCCACGCGCGTAGATGCGGCCGTCGCGGATGGTTGGCTCGAAGGGGGGCGAGTCCCAGGCGTCGAGCGGCTCCGGCGGCTGCACGTCGTAGTGGCCGTAGACCAACACGGTGTTGGCGTCGTCCGCGGCGTGCAACTCGCCGTAGACCACCGGGAAACCGGCGGTCGGCAGCACCTCGGCGCGCACGCCGTGGCCGGCCAGCACGTCGCGCACCAGCTCGGCGCCCTCGGCCACCCCCACGCCCTGGGTGCTGATCGAGGGTTGACGCAGCAGCCGGAAGAGGGCCGCCAGCATCAGCTCGCGCCGCTGGTCAATGGCTTGTCGTAGCTCGTGGTCGTCGATCATGCGCGCTCCCTCCGCCCTGCTTGCCGGCGCCTACCGGCTGGGTACTCCCCGCTCGCACAGAGCCGTCCGTGAGAGCCCGTTACCGCGGCAAGCGCACGGTAAAGGTGCTGCCCACACCGGGAGCGCTCTCCACCACGATCGTGCCGCCGTGGCGTTCGACGATCTGGCGGCAGATGTAGAGTCCCAGCCCGCTGCCGCTGACCCCTTCGCCGTCGCGCAGAATCGCCGCCGGCAGGCGCGCGAAGGGCTGGAACAGTCGCGGCTGCTGCTCGGGCGCGATCCCCAGCCCCTGATCGCGCACCGAGACCTCGGCCCCCGTCCCGCGTGGCCGCACCCGCACCAGCACCTCGCCGCCGTTTGGCGAGTACTTGAGCGCGTTCGAGATGAGGTTGGTCAGCACCTGGTCGAGACGGGCCGGATCCCAGGTACCGGCGACCGCGGCGGGCGCGTCGAGCGTCAACTGGTGGTCGGCCCCGAGCTCCGGGGCCTGTTCGAAGTGCGCCAGCACCTGAGCGGCGATCTCGGAGAGGTCGCAGCGCTCGGGACGGAAGGCGAGCTGGCCCTGCTGGATGCGCGAGACGTCGAGCAGGTCGGTGACCAGATTCTCCAAGCGCGCCAACTGCCGCAGCAGGGAATCGGCGCTATGCTCCAGCACTTGGGACTGCGGCTCGCCCCGGTCAAGCTGGCGCCGCAGCATCTGGGCGTAGCCCTTGACGGTCGTCAGCGGCGTCTTCAGCTCGTGCGCCGCGATCGAGAGGAACTCCTCACGCACGGTCACCGCTGCCTGCGCCGCCTGGTAGAGCCGCGCGTTGTCGACGGCCAGCGCGGCGCGGTCGGCCAGCTCCTGCGCCAGCATCTGATCCTCGACGTCGTAGGGTGCGCGGGTGCGCTCGCGCGTCAGCGCCAGCGTGCCGATGACCCGCTCGCGCCCACGCAGCGGCACGATCAGCAGGCTGTGCAGACCGGCAAACTCGGCGTAGGCCTGGTAGTCGTTGTCGACCGCCGCGAAGTGCTCGCGCTGGAGCACCGGCGTCAGCAGCGCGTGCCCACCCTGCACGACCGGCCCGTGCAATCCGCCAACCGGCGAGAGCGGCCGGCTGGTGGCCTGCTGCAACCGCAGGCGCACGGCCGGGTCGACGTGGAAGCTGGCCCAGGTCTCCAGCGCGGTGCCCTCCTCGTCGAGCAGGCGAATGGTGCAGCCGTCGCCGATGCGCCGCGAGGCTTGCTCGGCCACCACCCGCAGCGTCTGCCGCGGATCCAGCTCCGCCTCGGCCACCTGCCGCGAGACTTCGAGCAGCGCGTTCAGCCGGTCGACGTGCCGCTGCGACTCGATGGTGAGCCGCGCATTGTCGATCGCCGCTGCCGCCCGGCGGCCGAGATCTTCCGCGAAAGGCAGGTCCGCCGCTGACAAGCGGCGGCCCGACTCGGCGGTCGCCAGCGTCAGCACGCCGATGGTGCGCCCGCGCGCGATCAGCGGCACCGAGAGGAAGGAGGCCAGACCCAGGGCACGCATGCCGGCCAGTTGCTCCTCATCGCGCGCCAGCGACAGCAGGAGTTCGTCGTCGACCTCGACCACCAACTCGGGCCGGCCACTCCGCGCCACGTGCGAGATGCCGTGCCGCGCCTCCGGCAGCGGCCCGTAGCCGCGGCGGAACCGCGCCGCCAGTCCCGCGTTGGACGGGTCCGCGTTGGCGGCGGCGACGCGCCGGTAGGCGCTCTCGTCATCGACCAGATCGAAAAAGCACCAATCGGCGACGGCGGGGACGACCAGACGGGCGACCTCGCCCAGCGTCTGGTCGTAGTCGAGCGAGCGCGCCAACAGCTCGCTGGCCCGCAGCAGCAGCCGCAGCCGCTCTTCCGATTGCCGGCGGGCGTCGATGTCCTCGATGATCTCG
>DASSHC010000258.1:0-14528 GCA_035693105.1 Thermomicrobiaceae bacterium
CCGCGACGATCGGCGAGAGCGCATTGTCGATCAGGAATCTCACGGACGCTCGACTTGCGGCAACTCGCGTTCGCGGACCGCGGCCGCGGCATAGCGCAGGGCCGCCGCGATGTCCTCTGCCTCGAGGTCTGGATACGCGTGCAAGATCTCCACGGTCGTCATGCCCTCGGCGACCAGCTCAACGACCGTTGCCACCGGAATTCGCAAGTGCCGGATGCAAGGGACTCCGCCCATCTGATTGGCATCCACCGTGATCCGCTCGAACATCGCAGTGCATCTCAAACCTTGTCGTAGCCATGACCGGCTCGCCGTCCGTAGCTCGCAGGAAGTCTAGTCCACCTCAGAGGGACTCGCGCGGTCGGTACTGCAAGGCCTCGGCCAGGTGGGCGGGCTGGATCTGGTCGCAGTCGGCCAGATCGGCGATGGTGCGGGCGAGCTTGAGGACGCGGTGGTAGGCGCGGGCGCTGAGCTGGAGCTGGCGCATGGCGGCGCGCATCAGGTGCTCGCCGGTCGCGTCCAGCTGGCAGTGCGCGCGCACGGCGGCTGGGCCGAGCGTGCTGTTGAGCGCTCCGTCGCCGTAGCGGGCGGCCTGGCGGGCACGAGCGGCCTCGACGCGGGCACGCACATCCGCCGAACGCTCGCCGGGGCGACGGTCGGCCAGCTTCTCGTAGTCGATGCGCGGCACCTCCAGGTGGATGTCGATGCGGTCGAGCAAGGGGCCACTGATGCGCTTCTGGTAGCGGGTGATGGCCGAAGGGGAGCAGGAGCAGGGCTTGACCGGATCGCCGGCGAAGCCGCAGGGGCAGGGGTTCATCGCGCCGACCAGCACGAAGCTCGCCGGGAACGTGATCGCGCCGGTGGCGCGCGAGATGGTGACCAGGCGGTCCTCCAGCGGCTGGCGCAACACCTCCAGCACGCGCTGGCCGAACTCGGGCAACTCGTCGAGAAAGAGCACGCCGCGGTGGGCCAGCGTGATCTCGCCGGGGCGGGGCCAGGTGCCGCCGCCGACCAGCCCGGCATAGCTGATGGTATGGTGCGGCGCGCGGAAGGGGCGACGACGCAATAGCGGGCGGTCGCTCGGCAGCAGCCCGCTGACCGAGTAGATGCGCGAGACGTCGAGCGCCTCCAGCCGGGTGAGCGCTGGCAGGATGCCGGGCAGCGCGCGGGCCAAGAGCGTCTTGCCGGAGCCGGGCGGCCCCTGCATCAGCACGTTATGCGAGCCGGCCGCCGCCACCTCCAGCCCGCGCTTGACGTGCTCCTGGCCACGGATGTCGGCGAAGTCGGTGGTGCCGTCGTCGGTGTCGTCGTCCGCCAGCGGCAGCGGCTGGAAGGGCGCGAGCGGCGCCATGCCGGTGAGGTGGTCGATCAGCTCGGCCAGCGAGGCGACTGGGAAGACGCTAATGCCCTCGATCAACGCGGCCTCGGCGGCGTCGACCGCCGGCACGAAGGCGCGCGTCAGGCCGTGCTCGCGTGCCAGCCCAACCATCGGCAGGATGCCGGTGGTATGCCGGAGGCTGCCGTCGAGCGACAGCTCGCCGATCACCAGCGCGTCGGCGAGATCGGCGCGAACCTGGTCGGAGGCGAGCAGGATGCCGAGCGCGATGGGGAGGTCGTAGGCCGGCCCTTCCTTGCGAATGTCGGCCGGCGCCAGGTTGACGGTCAGCCGGCCATAAGGGTAGCGCGCCCCCGCGTTGCGGATGGCCGCGCGCACCCGCTCGCGCGACTCCTGCACCGCGGCGTCCGGCAGGCCGACGATGGTGAGGCCGGGCTTTCCCTGGGCGTGATCGACCTCGACCTCCACCAGCACGCCGTCCAGCCCCAGCACGGCGCAGGTCAGCACGGTCGCGAGCACAGTCTCCTCCTTGGCCGTCACCAGTGGCCTATGGCACAGGTTTTCGCGGGTGCGGTAGAGTCGCGCGGGGCAGTGTAGCACGAGTCAGTACGATCTGAGTTCCGAACTCCAGAATTGGCTGCGGACGACGCGAAGGGAAGTTTGTAGCGGTTCTATCCGTCGACGTCCAACTCGCGCAGATACGACGGTCGATCGACAGGTAAACGGCGCAATCGCTGATTGTCTCCGGTCCAGAACTCCTGCGTTACCGTGCCACTGGCTGAAACAACCTCGACGCAGGCGACAAAAGCGGCATCGTAGAGCGTTGGGAGCGCGTAGCGCTCGGCAATCTGCCAGCGGCGGGTACGCAGCGCCGCACCGTTCCGGCTTGTCCGTCAGCTGTTTCTGTCTCTCTCGCAGGATCGCCGTTCAATCCCGCTCGATCGCGCTCGGATTTTGCACCAGAGTGACGGCCGGTACACGCCGCAGGGCGCGGTCGAAGGAGATGACCGCGCCGTGGCCCGAGCAGCCGCCACCGCCGCGACGTAGGCATCGGCAAAGTGGAGGCTGTTGATGTCGCGGTACCATGCTAGCGCCTGTGCCAGCGTTGCCTGCTCCGCGAACTGGAGGACCGACGCGGAGACCAGCGCGATCAGCCGCTCGGCGATCGCCTGCCGGTCCCAGCGATAGACCGACTCCAGGACGTAGACCACTTCCGTCACGGTAAGGGCGGTCACGACGAGCGCGACGCGGAGCCGTTCGGCGGCTTCGAAGATCGCGGCGACTCGGTCAGCCAGCTCGCGCGGCTCGTCCGTGAGGAAGCGCAGCAGGATGTTGGCATCGACGACCGCCTCACGCACCGGGTTCGTCGCAGTCCGCGGTGAGCTGCCGCGCGCGCTACCCAGGCTTGGTCGCGCTCCTCCGAGAAATCGCGCGCCTGGGAGATGGGGAAGAGCCCGCGGAAATCGGAGACGCGCCGGCGGTGCACCGGATGCACCGTCAGGCGATCGTCCTCGAAGCGGAACTCCAGCGCATCGCCCGGCTCGACCCCCAGCCGCTCGCGCACCTGCTTGGGGATCGTGATTTGGCCCTTCGAGGTGATGCGCGCCGTCGGCATGACTCGAATGCTCCTTACTTTTGCGGACATCTTACCGTCCATTCTACAAGGGATAGCAGGTAAGTGTGGATTGCGCCACGCCTCGGCCGGCACGAACCGGAGGACGATTGGGACTGGTGGCTGAAGGCTGCCGGCGGGCGAGAGTTCTGTGCATGAACGGCGTTGAGCCCACGAGGACTTGATGGTACGACGCCCGGATCTCGCACACCTCGTCGGCATCGCGGCGGTGACGCCCGATGACCTGCTCGCCGGCCTTGCCTGACTTTCTCACGACCCGCCCGGCTCGCCGCGGCAGGTGACGCTGGCGTCCCGTCTCTCCGTTGTCTGACGGCGCGAGACGGTGTCGTTGCTCTCGTAGTTGACGAGCGCTCGTGACTATACTCTGGCCAGAAACGGAGGTCGGTCGTGCAACTGAACATTTACGTGCCGAAAGAGAAAGCAGCGGTGGTGGAAGCTCTGGAAGAGGCCGCGCGGCGCACCGGTCGCCCCAAGAATGAGTTGGTCCTGGAGGCGCTCGACGACTATCTACGACAACTGCCTCACCGGCTGGAGGTGGTTCATCTCGGTGAGGTGCGAGTGCCGGAGCGCGACGAACTCTATCTGGAGCCGCGAAACCGGTGATCTTGTTTGACGCGAACGTCCTGGTGTATGCCATCAATGAGGACGCCCCGCAGCACTCGGCCAGCGCGACCGTCGTTCAGGCGGCAATCGACGGTCGTCTCTCCGGTGTTGTGGTGCCGCAGGTGCTCCTGGAGTTCTTCGCCGTCGTGACGCATCCGCGTCGCGTCGAGCATCCACTTGCGCCCGCCGCTGCCTGGCGGCAGGTCATGATTCTTCGCACGGCACTGCCGGTGCTTGAGCCAGGTGCGGGCGTGCTGACCTCGCTTGGTCAACTGGTGACCGTCCACCAGCCAAGCGGTGGCTCGATCTTCGACCTCCATCTTGCGGCACAAATGCAGGCGCACGGGATCGCGACCATCTGTACCTACAATCGGTCAGACTTCGCACACCTCGCCGGCATCGCGGCGGTGACGCCCGATGACCTGCTCGCCGGCCTTGCCTGACTCCCTCACGACCCGCCCAGCTCGCCGCGGCAGGTGACGCTGGCGTTTGGCCCCTCGGCCGTCTGGTGGCGCCAGGTCGTGCCGTCGATCTGGATCTCGCAGGTAATCGACTGATTGCTGCTCCCCGGCGCGGTCTCCTCGGCGGTCAACTGCACCGGCTGCCCCGCGCGCATCGTCAGCACCTTGTCCCAGGCGCCCTGGTAGTCGGGTACCTGCTCGGTCCCGTTGGGCGTCACGTAACCGATCTTGGCGTGGAAGCTGGTGGGGCTGCCGTGGATGAAGTAGCGCACCGTCAGCAGCGGCGTAGGCGTGGACGTGGCCGCCGGCGTGGCGGTCGGAGTGGCGAGCCCGGCCGGCGGCGTGCCGGCGCTGCGCGTCCCCCGATGGGAGATCGGCGCCTCGAACAGTAGGATGATGGCGGCCGCGACCATCAGACAGCCGACGCCCGCTCGCCACCAGCCTGCCATCACACCACCCCCATACGACGCGCGGTTGCCCGGTTCCGCAAGTATTGCCACCTCGCCCGGCGCTGGCAAGCCGAAGGTACCCACGTCCTAGCGCATCGGGACTTCTGTTGCTTGACGCATCTCCATCCGGGTCAGTACCGTTGGACCGTGATAGCACGACGTGTGATGCGACAACTGCACAGGAGAGGAACGCTGGTGCCGGACGAGCACGGCAAGGCCGGCCAATCTCCCGCCATCGATAAGGCAGTCGAACAGGAGTACAACGCCCTGCGCGATTTCCTCGCGCGCCTTGAATCATCCCGGCGGCCGCAACCGCCGACGGGCGGGGGGCCGCGTTTGGGGGTGAACATCATCGGCACGGAGTCGGAAGGCGAAGGGGAAAGGATAGGGGGGGAACCGGCTCCGGAGTCGCCGCGTCGCCGCCCGCCCCCGCGGCCACCCTCCGCCCCTCCGCGGCAGGCTCCCGAGGCGGTCATGTACTGGTGGGTTATCCTGCGCGATATCCCGCTGCTGCCGCGCGTCGCCGCGCTGCGCGAGCGCCTGGCCAGCCTACCGGGAGCCATCGAGGCCCAGGTCGTCGACTTGTCGTCGCGCGAGATCCGCCTCGGCGTGACCACCACGCCGCAGGTCACGCTGCAGCAGCTGCAGTTCGCCGTGACCGCCTGCCAGGACATCCACGGCGCGGAGGTGAGTATGCACATTCCCGGCCGGACCCGCTGAGATGGGGTTCTACGGCGATCTGGAGGACCTGCCGCTGCAGGATATCCTCTACGTCCTTTCGACTCGAGCCAAATCGGGGCAGCTGACCCTGAAGACCGGCGAGCAGGAATTCATCTTGATGCTCGACCGGGGGCGGATCGCGGCGGTGACGACCAACGATGACTCGCTGCGCATCGGTCGCTTGCTGGTCGATCAGGGGTACGTCACCGAAGAGCAGATGGAGCAGGCGCTGGCCCTGCAGAAGGTGGGCGAGCGGCCGGTGCGTATCGGCGATGTGCTGGTCCAGCTCGGCTTCGTCAGCCGCAAGGAGATCGGACAGGCTGTCGCCGCTCAACTCGAAGCCTCGCTCTTCCGGGTGCTGCTGCATCCGTCGGGCGCCTTCGCCTTCACCCACGACGGCGCGATTCGCGCCGATCCGCTGATGGAGGAGATCTCGATCGAGGCGATGATCTTGAACGCGGTGCGCCGCGCCGACGAGTGGATCGCGGCTCAGGCGGCGGAGGAGCGCGTGGCGCTTCCGAATACCCCCTTCGATCCGGCCGAACTCGACGAGCTCGGCGATCTGGAGCGGCGCGCGCTGATCGCGGTGCTCAACGGCGCCAGCACCGTGCGCGCGATCATCAAGGCGACCGGCCTGCCGGCGCCGGAGCTGTGGGGCGCGGTGCGTGGCCTGCTGGAGGCCGGCCTGCTGGATTCCGTCGACGACGAAACGGGCGGCCAGCCGGTCGAGCCCGCCCGCTCGGTGGCCTGAGCGCGGCCTCAGCCGCGCAGCCGCCCTGAGGCGTCGGTGAGGACGGCGCCGACGATATGGGCGCCGACGCGCTCGAGCGCCCCCTTGGCCCGCCGCGCCGTCGCGCGCTTGGTTGTGCCGGAGCGTACCAGGAGCAAGACGCCGTCGACGCGGGCCGCGAGCGCCAGTGCGTCGGCCGTCTCCGGCAGCGGCGCGGCATCGAGCACCACGAAATCCGCCTCCTGGCGCAGCCGCTCCAGCAGCCAGGCGCCTGCCTCACCGCTCAGGAGATCGGACGGCGCGAGCCGGCCTCCTACTGGTAGGTGGCCGGCGCTGAGGAGGCGCAGGCCGGGGAGGCCACTCTCCCGCAGCGGCAGCGGCGCCGTGGCATCGCCCGCCGTTAGCCACTCGCCCACCCCCACCTCGTTGGCCAGCCCGAACAGCTCGTGCAGCCGCGGCGCATGGAGATCGGCATCGACCAGGATGGTGCTGTCGCCGGCCAGCGCCAGCGCGGCGGCCAGGTTGGCGCTGACGGTCGTGTGCTGCCCGCCGGTACCGGCGTCCGCCAAGAGGAGCGCGCGCAGCGGTGGCAGCAGGCCGGAGAACTTGACCGTGGCGCGCAGCGAGCGGTAGGCCTCGGCTACCGGTGACGCCGGTTCGCCGACGACCACCAGGTTGGGTGCGGCGGTCGCCCCGCGCGCCGGATTGCGCTGCTCGGCCCGGTCTTGCGTCTGGCTCACCTGCGCTCCTCCTTCTTGAACCCTCAACGCGATCAACCTCGCGGAATGCCGGCGACGACGGGCAAGTCTAGCGCACGAACGACATCCCGCTCGCCGCGCAGGGTATCGTCGAGATACTCCAGGCCGAAGGCGAGCAGCACGCCCAGCGCCAGCCCGAGGACGGCCCCGGCCACGGTATTCACCTTGGCCCGCGGCCCGATCGGTGTGCTGGGCGGGCTCGGCGTGTCGAGCTTGACGATCTCGACCGTGCCGCGCGGCGTCGAGGGCGTGGCGGGATAGTCCTGCGTAATGCGCGCGTTGTCGGTCTGCGCCTGCTTGACGAAGGCGTCGGCCAGCGCGTTGACGATCGCGGCGGCGCGACTCGGATCGGTGTCGGTGACGACGATTTGAATCGTGTTGGTGTTGGGGTCATGCCCCAGGGCCAGCTCTCCGCTCGCCAGCCCCGGATCGACAGTGAGCTTGGCCTCCTTGAGCGCGGTCGAGACGAAGTCCCAGGTGCCGAGCAGGTTCTGGTAGGAGGCCAGCCGGTTCTTGGCGTACATATCGAGCCAGTAGTCGGGCGGCTGAGCGATCGCCATCAGCCGCGCGCTGGCCTGGTAGGTCGCCGGCTCACGGCTGGTGAAGAGATAGGCGCCGCCCGCCGCCACCGCCGCCGCCAGCAGCAGCACCCACCAGCGGCGCAGCACGATCAGCAGATATTCTTCGGGTCTCATCGCGGTCCTCCACCGTCGGGGATCAGCCCGACCACGGGGAGATCGAGCGCGCCGCTGACCGCCTCGGCGCCGCGCAGCGTGTCGTCGAGATAGTCGACCAGGTAGGCCAGCACCAGCCCGGCGAAGACGGCGACCACCAGCTGTAACCCGTAGAGGAGGACGCGCTTCAGCGTGTTGGCCCGCGCCTGGGTGGGGGCGTCGATCGTCTGAATCGAGGCGGAGGAGGGACCGTTCGGCTGGAAGTACTTCAGCCCCTTGGCCTCCAGCGTCTTGGCCGCCTCGGAGGCGATCAGCACGGCGCGCTTCGAGTCGGAGCTGGTGGCGTTGAGCGTCAGAATGCGGTTCAGGCGGCTGGAGGTGATCGCCTGCTGGATCTCGCTGGCCGGCACATCCTGGCCGGTGTCCTGGCGAATGCGGGTCGACACGTCCTGGGCGAAGACGTTGCCGCGTACGGTCTTGACCAGGTCGTCGAGCGCGTACTCGCTGGCCAGCAGTGTGTAGTAGCCGTCGTACTTGTAGCGGTCGGTCAGCTCCGGCTGCTCCTCGTTGCGGATGACCGACACCTGGGCGGTCGCCGTGTAGGCCGGCTTGGTCGAGATGAACTGCGCGATGACCGCGAGCAGCACCAGTGCCGGCACCAGCACGACCAGATGCCAGCGGCGCGCCAGCACGGCGAGATAGGCTCTCAGTTCCACGACGGGCGTGCCTCCGCCAGCGCCCGGCCGCGGATCGGGCCCGCCTCCAGGCAACTGCTGACAAACGTGGCGATCTCACGCGCGAAGCGCGCGCGGCTGAAGCGCGCGGCGTGACGCGCGATCGGCTCGGGCGCGAACGACAACGACTGCATGCGCCGCACCGCGGCGACGATCGCCTCCGGCGTCTGCTCGGGAAAGAGTACGCCGGTCTGGCCATCGACGACGGTGTCGAGCGCGCCGCCGGCGGCCAGGGCGATCGCTGGGCGCCCGGCGGCCTGGACCTCCACCTGGGCGATGCCGAAGTCGTCCTCGGCGGGGAAGAGCGCGGCCTGGCAGCGCGCGTAGAGCCGGTACTTCTCGGCGTCCGAGACGGCGCCGAGGAACTGGACAGTCGGCCCGGCGCGACGCTCCAGCTCGGCGCGGGCGCGTCCCTCGCCGACGACCTTGAGCGGCAGCCCGAGCGCGTTGAAGGCGTCGACGACCACGTCGAAGCGCTTGTAGGGCACCAGGCGCGAGACCAGCAGGAAGTAATCCTCGACCTCGCCCGGCGCCACCGGCTCCGCCGCCTCCGTCTCGACCGGGGGGTAGATCACGGACGCCTCGCGCCCCCAGTAGGCGGCGATGCGCCGGGCCACGGCGCTGGAGTTGGCGATCAGGTAGTCGACGCCGCCGGCGCTGGCGATATCCCAGCGGCGCAGCCCGGCCAGCAGGGGTGGCAAGGCCCGGCGCAGCGTGCCGGTGAACCGCTCGCGGTCGGCGTAGCGCGCGAAATCCCAGGCGAAGCGCATCGGGCTGTGGACGTAGCAGACGTGGACGGCCGAGGGCGGCACCCGCGCTCCCTTGGCGAAGGCGCTGCTGTCGCTGAGCACCAGGTCGACATCCGCCAGCCGCAGGCGGCGGAAGGCGAGCGGATAGAGCGGCAGGTAGGGCTGGTGGTGCCGGTGGATGCCGGGCAGGCGCTGCATGAAGGACGCGCGCACGTCCCAGGCGCGATAGGCCGGCGGCATGAGCTCCGGGGCGTAGATCGAGGTGTAGACCGGCGCGCTCGGGTAGAGCTCGTGGAAGACCTCGAGCACGCGCTCGGCGCCGCCGTACTGATTGAGGTAGTCGTGCACCAGCGCGACCCGCGCCGGGGTGGCGCCGCGCGACTGATCCAAAGCTGACATGCGCGTAAGGATACACGCTGAACGGCGCTGCGGCAGCCAGTCGCCGGCATCCGGCGTACCAGGGAGTTCCAGAGGGCTTCAGCATCGAGGCGCCTGATGGGGCAGGGTCGCCGCTATGCCGTTCACTGATGTCACGCCGTCGTCGTCTGCCCCATACTTTCTCTGTCATCCCGAGCGCGGCGGCGGGATCCGCCGTGGTGCGGCTCTCGCGGGGTTCGGCCGGTATCAGCGCCGCGAGCCCCAGCTCCCGGCGCCGACCGGCTCGGCGCCCGCCTCCAGTTCGATCGCGCCGGCCGCAACCAACTCGGGTTCCCGCGCGCTCGGGGCCATCGAAGCCGCCGCGTCCTGGTCGCGGATCAGGAAGGCGAAGGCGACGCCGACCAGCGCCAGCAGCGCGGCCACGAAGAAGGCCTCGTGGTACGCCTGCAACTGGGCGTGGGCGGTGGCGGCCTGGATGGCGGCCGGGCTGGTCAACCCGTGCAGCGCGCCCGCGAGGTGCGTCTTGGTGCGATCGGCCAGCACCGTGGCCAGCGCGGCCACGCCGACCGAGGCGGCCACCTGGCGGTTGGTGCTGAAGAGCGCCGAGGCGCGGCCGGTATCCTCGTGCTTGATGGTGGCGTAGGTCGCCGCCTGCATCGGCACCATGCCCATGCCCATCGTCATGCCGCGCAGGAACATCAGGCCCCGGATCCACCACAGGCTGGTGTGCAGGCCGACCAGCAGGAAGAGGAACGAGACCACCGACGCGCCGGCCATCGAGACCGCGATCATGCGGCGCGGGCCGACGCGCGGGTAGATGCGGCTGGCGACCTGGGCCACCGCGACCATGCCGAGCGCCTGCGGGAAGGTCGTCAGCCCCGACTCGAAGGCCGAGACGCCGAGCAGCTCCTGCAGGAAGAGCGGCAAGAGGAAGAGGACGCCCATCATGCCGGCGAAGGTCGCCAGCACCACCAGATTCCCGTTGCGGAACATGCGGTCGCGGAAGAGCCCCAGGGCCAGCATCGGCTCGCGCGCCCCCAGCTCGACCACCACCAACGCCGCCAGCAAGGCGAGGCCAATCGCCCCGGTGCCGAGCACGCGCAGCGAGGTCCAGCCGGCGCTCGGTCCCTGGGAGAGGGCGAAGAGCACCAGCGGCAGGCCCGCGCCGCTCAGGAGGAAGCCGGGCAGGTCAAAGCGTCCGACGCGCTCCTCGCGGTACTCGCGCAGGGCGAACCAGGCGAAGATGAAGGCGAAGAGACCGACCGGGAGGTTGATGTAGAAGATCCAGCGCCAACTGGTGTTGTCGACCAGCCAGCCGCCGAGGATCGGGCCGATGGTCGGCGCGATGGCGGTGGGCACGACCAGCACGGCCGAAGCGGCGGCGCGCTCGTGGGGCGGGAAGGCGCGGAAGAGCATAGCGGTGCCGACCGGCGTCATCATGCCGCCGCCGATCCCCTGCAGCACGCGGAAGGCGATCAACGACTCGATGCTCCAGGCGCGGCCGCAGAGCGCCGAGCCGAGGGTGAACATCAAGAGCGCGAACATAAAGACGCGCTTGGTGCCGAAGCGGTCGCCGACCCAGCCTGAGGCCGGGATCCAGACCGCCAGGCTCAAGAGGTACGCGGTGATGACCCACTCCAGGGTGGTGTTCTGCGCGTGGAAGGTGCGCCCGAGCGTCGGCAGCGCCACGTTGACGACGGTCGAGTCCATGATGTCCATGAAGAGACCGGACACGAAGACGATGGCGACGAGCCACTTATAGGGGAGCGAAAAGAGCCGCATGCGAGCCTCCCGCAGCGCCGAGCGCGTGCTCGGCCTGCACCGGTATGAACCACGACATCGTTCAGCGAGTCGCCCCAGCCGCCGCGACGGGGTACGAGCATGGCGCTATCCCCGGGGCCAACCAACCGGTTGGTTGGCTGGTGACTACTCTACGCTTCGTGGTAAGATGACGTCAACCCGACCTTTCGGACAGGGAAGAGCCTGGACAGCACGACAGGAGGTACGGGTGGGAGCGGATACGACCGTGAATCGGCTGGCAGTCCTCGCGGGCGCGCCCGGCCGGGCGCGCATTCTGGAGCAGGCGCACCGGCTCTTCCTGGAGCAGGGCTATGCCGCGGTGTCGATGCAGCAGATCGCCGACGCCGCAGGGGTCAATAAGGCGACCCTCTACCACCATTTCCGCGACAAAGAGGATCTCTTCCTGGCCGTCTACGGCGCCGAGTTGGCGCGCATCGAAGACGCGGTCAGCGCGGCCGTGTCCGGGGAAGGCACGCTGCGCGAGCGGCTGCAGCGGGTCGCCGCCTGGTTCTTGGCCGCGCCCATCTGGGATGTCGGCCGCCTGATGGCCGAGCTGAAGCGCCACGTCGACGAGGAACGGCGCGCCGAGCTGCTGCGCCGCGTCCACTTCCCCTGGGAAGTGCTGCTGCCGGTGTTGCAGGACGCCTCGGACGAATTGAGCGCCGATCCGGAGCTGGTGGCCGAGCTCTTCTTCGGCATGTTGCTCAGCCAGGCGCGGCGCGCCAAGCTCAACCAGCAGCCGCCCCCGCCCGGTCTGCCTCGCACCATCGTCGACATTCTGCTCGACGGCGCGGGCGCCGGCGAATCGCGCGCGACGCATGCCCTGCCGCTCCCGCCGCCGCCGCAACCGCCTCAGTAGGCGCCGCGGGCGACGAAGACGGCGGGGAAGGTCCGCAGGATCAGCTTGATGTCGAGCCAGGGCGACCAGTGCTCGGCGTAGTAGAGGTCGAGCTTGACCATCTCGTCGAAGGAGAGGTCGCTGCGCCCGCTGACCTGCCACAGCCCGGTCAACCCCGGCGTGACCTCCAGCCGGTGGTAGTGCCACTCCTCGTATTTGGCGACCTCCTCCGGCACCTGCGGCCGCGGACCGACCACGCTCATGTCGCCCAGGAGAATATTGATGAACTGCGGCAGCTCGTCGAGGCTGGTGCGGCGCAGGACGCGGCCCACGCGCGTGCGGCGCGGGTCGTCGGGGATCTTGAAGAGGAGATCGCCGACGTTGTACTGCGCCTGGAGATCCGCCTTCTCGAACTCGGCGTCGCGGTGCATGGTGCGGAATTTATAGATGATGAATGAGCGTCGCCCCTTGCCGACGCGCTCCTGGGTGAAGAAGACCGGGCCGGGGGAGTCGAGCCGGATCGCCAGCGCGATCAGCGCCATCAGCCAGGAGAGCGAGACCAGGATGCTGCTGGCGATGACGATATCCATGGCGCGCTTGAGGCCGTAGTTCCAGCCACGGATGCGCGACTCGTTGAGGGTGATCAAGGGCAGCCCGCCGAGGTCGTGCGTCACCACGTGGTCGAGCGCCAGATCGAAGAGATCGGGCACCAGAGTGAAGGCGACGTCGTGCTCGCGGCACTGGGCGATCAGGCGGTGCACCTGGGCATGGGCGTTCGGCGGCAGCGCGATGACGATCTCATCCGCCTCGTACTGGCGCACGATCTCGGGCACGCGGTCGATCGTGCCGAGATAGGGCGGCCGCTCGACGCGCCGCTCGGTGGCGATGCCCCAGTTGTCTTCGATCGCCTCGTCGTGGACGAAGCCCACCATCTGGTAGCCCGCCTGTGGCGAGTTCAGGATCTGCTGCATGTAGCGCTGGCCGGCGCGCCCGGCGCCGACGACCAGGATGCGGTCGACGCCGATGCCGCGGCGCCAAAGCGCGCCGCGGAGCTGGCGGGTTATCAGGCGCTTGCCGAGCAGGAACACGATCACCAGCAGCCAGGTGTAGATGAAGATCAGACGCGAGGGGTAGAAGCGCTGCAGGAAGCTGTAGAGAATCACCAGCGCCATGCCCGTGGTGGCGCCGCTGGCGATGACCGAGGCCTCATCGAGCAGGCCGGTCCAGCGCGGCAGGCGGTAGAGCCCGCGGAGCTGAAAGATGGCGACGGTGGCCACCATCAGCATCAGGGCCTTGCCGATGAAGAAGTCGAAGGGCTGCACGTCGCCCGGCAGCACCTGGCCGCCGATCTGCCAGCGATAGCGCAGCCAGTAGCCGGCCACGAAGGCGAGCAGAATCAGCATGGCATCGGAGACGGCGCGACCGGCGACGATCAGCCGTCCGAAGCGCTGCGCGCGGGCGCCCTGCCTGGTGAGCACCCCCGCCAGTGTCGCCACGTCCCCTCCCGAGCGAACCGCCATTGCCTCGTGTCCCCCTCTCGGCGCGGCAGTTGACGCCGAAGTATAGCAGCCGAGGGTGTCCGTTCATCAACGTAGCCCGCTTGGAGCCCGTCCCCCCGGACTTTCGGGCCAAAAGCCGGCTGCCAGTCCTGTGCTAAGATCGGGAGCAAATGGGCGAGCAGGCCGAGGACCACCGCAGCATGGAGCGTCTGTGGACGCCGTGGCGCATGCGCTACGTCGGCGGCGAAACTCGCGTCTCCGGGTGCATATTCTGTACCAAACCGACCGAACAAGACGACATACGGAACTTGATCCTCTACCGGGGGAGCGCCGCTTTCATCATCATGAACCTCTACCCCTACAACACCGGTCACGTCATGGTGGTGCCCTACGCCCACGCCGCCGAGCTGGATCAGCTCGCGCCCGAGGAGGTCGGCGCCACCTTCGGGCTCCTCCCCTGGGTCACCGCGGCCCAGCGGCGCGCGCTGCGCTGCGAAGGGATCAATATCGGCCTCAACCTGGGCAGCGTGGCCGGGGCGGGCGTGGCCGAGCACCTGCACATCCACGTCGTGCCGCGCTGGCAGGGCGACGCCAACTTCATGCCGATCCTGGCTAACACGATGGTGCTGCCGGAGCTGCTGCCGGTCACCTACGCCAAGCTGCGCGCCGAGCTGGCGGTCTCCGGGCTGGGAATGCCGCCGGGCGAGCAGCTCCTGCCGCAGGCCGGCGCGGTCGTGTCGCTGCCCGCGCTGGGCAAGGTCGCGCTGCGCCGCGCGTCGGATGGCTCCATGGTGCTGCCGAAGGGGCACATCGAGGCCGGCGAGGCCGCCTGGCAGACGGCGGAGCGCGAGGTGCGCGAGGAGATGGGCCTGATCGCACGGGTGGCCGGCTGGGCCGGCACGCTGCGCGTCACCAGCCGCGGCATCGAGCGGCTGGTCGCCCTCGTGACCGCGACCGCCGAGCCGGCGCCGGAGTTCGCCGATCACCTGGGCCAGGACACGTTCCTCTTCACGCCCGAGGAAGCGGTGAGCGCGCTCAGCCACGAGCCGGCCCGCGCGCTGCTGCGGGAGACGCTGAACCGGGGTTCCTGGACCGGAGCCGGGCTGTGAGATGGCCGCGCCCGGCCGCCGCGCTCCTCGGCCTGCTGCTCCTGCTGCCGGCGCTGGCCA
>DASSHC010000259.1:0-5481 GCA_035693105.1 Thermomicrobiaceae bacterium
GAGCGCGTCGTCGTCCCCGACATCCGCGCCTGTGACTTCCTGGCCGGCACCGCTGGACTGGCGGCCTACGTGCAGGCCGGCATTCACGCGGCGCAGAGCACGCCGCTCTTCTCGCGTGGCGGATCGCTGCTGGGCATGATCTCCACCCACTGGCGCGAGCCGCACGAACCCGCCGAGCGCGATCTCCAACTGCTCGACGTGCTGGCGCGCCAGGCGGCTGACCTGATCGAGCGGCGTCACGCCGAGGCCGAGCGCGCCGCGCTGCTCGTACGCGAGCGCGAGGCGCGGACCGAGGCGGAGACGCTGGTCCAGGTGGGTCAGGCGCTCTCGGGCGAGCTCGAACTGGAGGCGCTCATCCAGGCGGCGACCGACGCGGCCACCCAGCTCTCCGGCGCGCAGTTCGGCGCGTTCTTCTACAACGTGGTCAACCAGCAGGGCGAATCCTACATGCTCTACACGCTCTCCGGCGTGCCGCGCGCGGCGTTCGCGGGCTACCCGATGCCCCGCAACACGAGCCTGTTCGGCGTGACCTTCCGCGGGGAAGGGATCGTCCGGATCGATGACGTGCGCGCCGATCCGCGCTTCGGCCGCAACGCGCCGTACTTCGGACTCCCGCCGGGACACCTGCCGGTGGTGAGCTTCCTGGCCGTGCCCGTCATCTCGCGCTCCGGCGAGGTGCTGGGCGGCCTCTTCTTCGGCCACGCGGAGCCCGGCATGTTTACCGAGCGCGCGGAGCGGCTGGTCACCGGCATCGCCGCCCAGGCGGCGATCGCGATCGACAACGCGCGTCTCTTCGAGCAGGCCCAGCAGGCGCTGCACGCCCGCGACGCGTTCCTGGCCGCGGCCGCGCACGATCTCAAGTCGCCGCTGACGACCGTGAAAGGGCTGTCGCAGCTCCTGCGGCGGCGCGTCAGCGGAAGTGGCGAGCTGGATACGGCACGTCTGCTGAGCGGATTGGCGACCATCGACGCGGGCGTGACCACGGTGGCGGCGCAGATCGACGAGCTGCAGGACGTAGCTCGCTTGCAGTTGGGCCAGCCGCTGTCCCTCCAGCGCCAGCCGACCGACCTCGTCCTGCTCGCGCGGCAGGCCGCGGCCACGCACCGGCTGCCGGCAGGGCACCACCGTATCCAGGTCGAGGCTGCCGAGGCGGCGCTGGTGGGCCAGTGGGATCCGGTTCGGCTCAAGCGCGTGCTCGACAACCTGCTCGGCAACGCCGTCAAATACAGCCCGGATGGCGGCGCCATCACGGTCACGGTCACTCGCGAAGCGGACGCGGCCGGCGACCGGGCCATGCTGGCGGTGCGGGACCAGGGCCTGGGAATCCCGGCCGCCGACCTGCCGCGGGTCTTCGAGCGGTTCCACCGGGGCACGAATGTGAGCAGCCAGATCGCCGGCTCGGGTATCGGGCTGACCAGCGCCCGCTGGATCGTCCAGCAGCACGGCGGCAGCATCGCGGTCGAGAGCCGGGAGGGGGCGGGAAGCACCTTCACCGTGCGACTGCCGCTGGAGCCTCCCAACGACGGGACGCCGGACGCGCGCGAGCCGGCGGGCTGACGGCGCCGGAAGCGGTACAATTCGTGCCAGCAAGCCAGTTCGCCGCCGCGCCGCCCGCGCGCGGTCGCCTAGAAGTCAAGGCTGCGGCGCCGCCATGGCAACCGACTCCGCGCCGAGCGCGCCCACACAACCGAGCGCGACCCTGAAGGGGGTCGTCGAGCGCATCACCTACCAGCACCCGACCAGCGGCTACACCGTGCTCAAGCTCAAGACCGAGTACGGCGTCGAGGTCGCGGTGGTGGGCCAGCTCGCCGGCGCCAACCCCGGTGAGGCACTACACCTCGACGGCTTCTGGGCCAGCCACCCCCAGTACGGGCGCCAGTTCAAGGCGCTCGGCTTCCGCTCGATCCTGCCGGCCACCAGCGAGGGGATGCGCAAGTATCTCGGCTCGGGCCTGATCCGCGGGGTCGGCCCGGTGACCGCCACCCGCATCGTCGACCACTTCGGGGCCGAGGCGCTGGCGGTGATCGAGGAGACCCCCGAGCGGCTGCGCGAGGTGCGCGGCCTGGGGCCGAAGCGGGTCGAGGCGATCGTGGCCGCCTGGAACGAGCAGCGCGCCATCAAGGACGTGATGCTCTGCCTGCAGAGCCTGGGCGTCCACACCGGCCTGGCGGTGCGCATCTACAAGACCTACGGCGACGAGGCGCTCTCCGTGGTGCAGCAGGACCCCTACCGCCTGGCGCGCGACGTCTGGGGCATCGGCTTCAAGACGGCCGACACCATCGGCGCGGCGCTCGGCATCGCCCACGACGCGCCCGAGCGGCTGGCGGCAGGCGTGCGCTACGTCCTGAGCGAGGCCGCCGACGACCACGGCCACCTCTACCTGCCGCGCGCCGAACTGGTGGCGACCGCCGCCGAGCTGCTGGGGGCGGCCGGCGAGCAGATCGACGCGGTGCTGCCGCGGCTGGTCGAGGCGCGCGACATCTTCATCGAGCCGCGCGACGAGGTCGAGGCGGTCTACCTGTCGCCGCTCGGCGGGGCCGAGATCGCGGTCGCGCAGCGGCTCTTGCGGCTGGCGCGCGCGGAGGTCGACCGCCTGTCTGCCTTCCAGACGGTCGCTTGGGAGACTGCCTTCGGCTGGCTGGCCGGCGCTCAGGGGATCCCCCCGCTGGCCGAGCAGCAGGCGGAGGCCGTGCGCACGGCGCTGAGCGAGCGCGTGACGGTGCTGACCGGTGGACCGGGCACCGGCAAGAGCACCACTATTCGCGCTATCGTGACGCTGGCGCGAGCCAAGCGGGCGCGTGTCATCCTGACCGCGCCGACCGGCCGCGCCGCCAAGCGCATGGCCGAGCTGACCGGGCGCGAGTCCAAGACGATCCACCGCCTGCTGAAGCTGCAGCCGGGGGGCGCGGCCGCCTTCGACGAGACCAACCCGCTGGAGGCCGATCTGATCGTGGTCGATGAGGCCTCGATGCTCGACGTCTTCCTCTGTAACACCCTGCTCAAGGCGATCCCGCCCGGCGCCCACCTGCTGCTGGTCGGCGATGTCGATCAGCTCCCCTCGGTGGGGCCGGGCAGCGTGCTGCGCGACGTGATCGACAGCGAGTCGGTGGCGGTGGTGCGGCTGGCGGTCGTCTTCCGCCAGGCGGAGGAGAGCGCGATCATCCGCAATGCCCACCGCATCAACCGGGGCGAGCTGCCGCGCTGGGGGCGGGAGGTGCGCGACTTCGCGGTGCTGCGCGTGCCGGACGAGCCCGGCGCCGCCGAGGAGGCCGCGGCGCGCGTCGGCGAGTTGGTGCGCGAGCGCCTGCCGCGTGCCTACGGCCTGACGCCCGACGAGATCCAGGTGCTCTGTCCGATGAACGGCGGTCCAGCCGGCACGCGCCGGCTGAACGAGCTGCTGCAGGAGCAGCTCAACCCCGCCGCGCCGGGGCGGTTGGAGGTGCGCGCCGGCGGCAAGCTGATCCGCCAGGGCGACCGCCTGATCGCGCTGCGCAACAACTACCAGCTCGAAGTCTTCAACGGCGATCTGGCCTACGTGGCGGGCCTCGATCCGGTCGATCAGGTGTTGAAACTCGCGCTCGACGACGGCCGCGGCGTCGACGTCCCCTTCAACCAGGCCGACGAGTTCGGCCACGCCTTCGCTATCTCGGTGCACCGGGCGCAGGGCTCGGAGTTCCGCGCGGTGGTGGTGCCGGTGCTGACCGCGCACTACCTGATGCTGCAGCGCAACCTGCTCTACACCGCCGTCACGCGGGCGCGCGAGCTGGTGGTGCTGGTGGCGCAGCCGCGCGCCATCGCCATCGCGGTCCACAACGATCGCATCGCCCGCCGCTACACCGCGCTGCGCGACCGCCTGCGCGAGCTGGCGGCGTAAGCGCTCAGCCCTCCTGACGCTCTTTGCCGTTCGGCGACTGGCCGAACGGGAGTCCGAGGGTGGACGGCTCCAGGATGTGATCGATCAGCCCGTACTCGCGCGCCTCCGGGGCCGACATGAAGTAGTCGCGCTCGGTGTCGTGCTTGACGCGCTCGAAGGGCTGGCCGGTATGCCGCGCCAGCAACTCGGTGACCTGGGTCGTCATGGTCAGGGCCTCGCGCGCGGCCAATTCGACATCCGGCACCGCGCCGCTGAAGCCGGCCGAACCCTGGTGGATGAGGATGCGCGAGTTCGGCAGGGCGAAGCGCTTGCCCTTGGTGCCGCCGGCCAGCAGGATGGCGCCCATGCTGGCGGCCAGCCCGACGCAGTAGGTGGCTACGTCGCAGCGCACCATCTGCATGGTGTCGTAGATCGAGAAGCCGGCGTAGACCGAGCCGCCGGGGCTGTTGATGTAGAGCCGGATATCCTGCTCGGGGTTGTCGTACTCCAGGAAGATCATCTGCGCCATGATCGCGTTGGCGATCTGATCGTTGACCGGCGTGCCGAGGAAGACGATGCGGTCGCGCAAGAGGCGCGAGTAGATGTCGTAGACGCGCTCGCCGCGGTTGGTCGTCTCGATGACGGTGGGGACTTCCATCTCGCTCTCCTGACGTGTGACTGGCTTATTCGTGCCCGGCGGCTTC
The DNA here is from genome assembly GCA_035693105.1 of Thermomicrobiaceae bacterium. Classification (GTDB taxonomy): domain Bacteria; phylum Chloroflexota; class Chloroflexia; order Thermomicrobiales; family Thermomicrobiaceae; genus DASSHC01. Next base: position 4,558 of record DASSHC010000259.1, read on the forward strand.
AGCCGGGCGACGGCCCGGTTCGGGCGGCTCCGGTACGCGAAAGCCGAGTTGCTCGCCGGCTCGCAGGGCCGGCTCCCATTCGGCGCCCGCCAGTTCATCCTCCGCCCGCCGCAGCGTCTCCTGGAAGGAGCGCCCGAGGGCGTCGGCCAGCGCCGCGCAGCCGGCGACGTAGACCTGCCACAGCTCGCGTGGCACGCGCTGCGCCAGCAATTGGCCCAGCAGCGCCTGGTGGGCGTGCAATTCCGCGGCCAGCGCCGCGTCGTGGCCGCGCTCCTCGGAGGCCGGTGTGCCGGAGGGATAGCCGGCGAGCTGCTCGAGCGCGGTGCGCGGCACGGCCAGCGCCTCGGCCAGCCGCTGCAGCGACTGCACGGTCGGCACGGCCAACCCGCGTCGCCAGCGGGAGACCTGCGTCTCGGCCACGCCCAGCTCGCGGGCGAGCTGGGCCTGCGACAGCCCGCGGGTGCGCAGCGTCGCCTCCAACCAGAGCGGAAACCCTTCTTCCATGTTCTCGACGCGCACGGTCGACCTCCTTGCCCGCGAGCTTACCAGCAAGCAAGGCGCCTTGCAAGAGGGTTAGTGAAGACTGCGCGGCGGGTTTTGCCTTGTCAGCCTGAGGCCGCAGCCGAAGAGCCTGCCCTGAGCCTGTCGAAGGGATCTCCCCGGCCTCGCACCGAAGCACCAATGGGGTCGTGCGCGATCCTTCGTCTCCCCTGTCATCCTGAGGCCGCAGCCGAAGAGCCTGCCCTGAGCTTGTCGAAGGGATCTCCTCTCCGTTGAAGCGCCACTCGTGCTCCACGATGAGGAGAGATCCTTCGCTGCGGCTCAGTACCTCGCCACGGTGATTATGCCACTGCACGGACGTGATCCGGCGACGCCTGGCCGGCGGCGCTGGCCAAGCGCGGATCCGCCGCCAACAGCGTCGGG
>DASSHC010000260.1:0-26345 GCA_035693105.1 Thermomicrobiaceae bacterium
GCGTCAGGTGCGCGGGGATGGTAGCCCCGCTACGGCAGCTCGGTGCGATGGGCAGAGGGCGGTGCGCGGTGGACGTTGGAGGGGGGGGCGATGCCGGATGAGACGGGCGCGCCGCACGCGGCGCCGCGCCCCTGGGGCACCCTGCCCGGGCCGGTCGATCGCGTCAGTTTCTTCGACGAGCAACGCCGGCGGCGGCGCTCGACCTGGCGGCTCACCGCGATCTGCTCGGTCGTCGTGCTGGCGCTGGGGCTGGCCGTCAGCATCGTGGTGGTGCCGTTGCTCATGATCGAGTCGATGCTCCTGCTGCACCTGCTCGATCTCGTGCTGCCGCTGCCGCATGCCATCTACTGGCCGGTCGACGCCTACGGCGAGGTCCTGCAGCACGCCGGCGACGTAGGACAGACGCAGTTGCGCACGGCGCTCAGCGTCGCCGGGCTGGCCGCGCCCGGCATCGTCTTCCTGTTCGCGCTCTGGTGGTGGCTGCGCCGGCTCTTCCGCCGCGCCGGCATCGGCGGAGTGCTGCTGACCCTCGGCGCACGCGAGCCGCGCGCGGACGACCTTGAGGAGCATCAGCTCGTCAACGTGGTGGAGGAGATGGCGCTGGCCGGCGGCATCGGACGCCCCCACGTCATGCTGCTCGATGCCGGCCCGGCCAACGCGGCCGCGATCGGCGTCGGGCCGGACGACCCCACCATCGTGGTCGCGCGCGCGCTGCTTGACGAGCTCGACCGCGACGCGACGCAGGGCGTGCTCGCCTACCTGATCGGCGGCATCGGCAACGGCGATCTCGGCGTAGAGCTGACGATCATGTCGATCTTCCAGACTTTCGGTCTGAGCCAGATGCTGATCAACCTGCCGGTCAGCCCGACCGCCCGCGCCACCATCCGGCGGCTGATCCGGCTCTCGTTCCGGCGCGCGGGCGCCGGGGCCAGCGGCGAGGCCGACCTGGTCAACACGCTGCTGGCCGGCTCGTTCGTCTCGACCATGGACGAGCTCAACGCCTTCATGGAGCGGGCGGGCGACAAGTCGCGCTCGCTCTTCGTGCGCTTCCCCACCTGGATCGCGATCGGGATCTTCTTCCCGCTGATGCTGGCGAGCATCTTCGGCGGGCTGCTGATCTGGCTGGTCGAGTTCTTTTTGCTCGGGCCGCTGCTGGCGCTGATCTGGCGCTCGCGCTGCTACCTGGCCGATGCCACCGCGGTGCAGTTGACGCGCAACCCGGACAGCGTCGCGCGCGGGCTGCGGATGCTGGAGCAGGACGGCGGCGTGCTTCCGGCCTGGGGCCCGGTGTCGCACCTCTTCGTGGTCGGCGTGGAGGCCGGGCACGGGCGCCGGCGGCGGCGGACGGCGGCGCAGATCATGGCGCTGGCGCGGATACGGCAGGAGCAGCGTCAGGGGGTGGGGGCGGGGCGACCCTCGGCCGAGCAGCTCCAGCAGACCATGGCGGCGCTGATCGCGGCGGGGCAGCAGGACGAGGCGGAAGAGAAGGAGGACACGCGCGACACCTTCGAGGAGAAGCAGGGGCTGATCGTCCCGCTGCACCCCTCGATCGATAGGCGGATCAAGCGGCTGGTCAAGATGGGGGCGGGCGCGAGCGCGGGCGACGCCGATCCGCGCCTGCGGTTCGGCTAAGCGGTTCGGCGCGCGCAGCAGAGAGGGAGAGGGAGCGGATCATGCTGTGGGTCATCGGGAGTGTCGTCATCGTGGCCCTGATCGGCCTCTACGCGGTCGCGACCTACAACGGGCTGGTCGGCAAGCGCAACCAGGTCAAGAACGCCTGGTCGCAGATCGACGTGCAGCTCGTGCGCCGGCATGACCTGATCCCCAATCTGGTCAACGCCGTGCAGGGGATGATGGAGCACGAGAAATCGGTCCTGGAGAGCGTGACGCGCGCGCGCCAGGACGCGATCGCGGCCGGCGACAACGTGGCCCAGCGCTCGCTGGCCGAGGCGGAGCTGACGCGCGCGACGCACGCGCTCTTCGCACGCGCCGAAGCCTACCCGACGCTGCGCACGAACGAGAACGTGCAGGCGCTGCAGGAGGAGCTGGCCACGACCGAGAACAAGATCGCCTTCGCGCGGCAGTTCTACAACGACGCCGTCCAGCGATACAACACGGCGCGCGAGGTCTTTCCGGCCAGCCTGGTGGCGGGCGGCTTCGCCCCCGCCGAGCTCTTCGCCGCCGACGACGCCACCTCCCGCGCGGTGCCGGAGGTCAAGCTGGCCTAGGCCGGATCATGGACGAGGAACCAGCGCGCGGCTGGCGGACGCGGAGCGATCAGGCGCGGCGCGGCTGGAACAGCTCGACCGGGTTGCCGGAGGGGTCGTCGAGCAGGATCTGATCGCCGCCGATCCCGTGGATGATGTCGCTGCGGAAATGGACGCCGGCCTGCCGCAGTTGCTCGACGCTGGCGGCGAGGTCGGGGACCTCTAGCTCGAAGCGGTTCCAGCCGCCCGGCTGCGGCCTGGTGCCGTCCGGCATCGCCTGACCGCCCCCGCCCTGGCCGCTCGGCGCGCTGAGGAGCAGGCGCAGCTCGCCGCGGTCGAGGATGGCGAAACTCGGCGCCGGGTGCATTACCTCGTGAAAGCCGAGATGCTCGCGGTAGAACGCGATCGCGGCGTCGACGTCGTTGACGATATAGCGCACGCTGACGGTAGCCACGGCAGGCGTCTCCTTCTCGAACTGCCAACGGACACCGCATGACCGTACGATTTGCGCGGCGAGCCGTCAACGTATCGCCATGGCGCGGCTGCCGGGTCCGTCGCGATGGAGGGACGGCATCGACGCCGCCGCTCAGCCGGGCGACCAGTTGCCTAATCTCAATCGGTAGGCGCCGCGTCTTGAGCAGAGGAGGAGTCGGCCGTTTCGAGCGTGTCGACGACGCGTTGCGCGGCCTCCTCGCCGCTCTGGATGCAGTCGGGGATGCCGACGCCGCGGTAGGCGGCGCCGAGCAGCGCCAGGCCGGGGTGCGCGGCGACCCGCGCCTCGATGCGCGCCAGCCGCTCCTGGTGGCCGAGGACGTACTGCGGCATGGCCCGCTCCCAGCGCGCCACCCAGGCGCGCGCCGGCTCGGCCGCCAGCCCGAGGATGTCGCGCAGCTCGCGCCGCACCAGCGCGATCAGTTCGTCGTCGGGCAGGCGCACCGCCGCCTCCTGCCCGGCCCGCCCCACGAAGCCGCGCACCAGCGCCATCCCCTCCGGCGCCCGCCCGGCGAACTTGCCGGTGACCCAGGTGACGGCGGTCAGCTCGCGCCCCTCGACCTGCGGCACGACAAAGCCGCGCCCACCGCCCAGTCCGGCGACCGCCGCGCGCGGGTAGGCCAGCGCCACCGTGGCCGAGGAGACATAGGGGATCTCGGCCAGCGCGGCCGCGAGTGCCGGATCGATCCCGGCCAGCAACGCGGACGCGGCGTCTGCGGGCGTGGCCACGAGGACCGCGTCCGCCTCCAGCCGCTCGCCGTTCCCCAGCGTCAGCGCGTAGCCGCCATCGGGCCGCGCAGCGATGCCCGTAGCTGCCGTGCCCGTGCGGACATCGACGTTCTCGCAGCCGGTCAGCCGGTCGGCCAGCGTATCGACCAGGTCTTGCAGGCCTCCCTCCAGGCTCAAGAAGCCGGAGCGCGCCGCGTTGGAGGGAGCCGGGGCCGCGCGCCGCTGGGCCAGCATGCCGCGGATCAGGCTGCCGTGGCGCCGCTCGGTCTCGCGCAGGCGCGGGAAGGTGGACAGGATGCTCAACTGCTCGGCGTCGCCGGCGTAGATGCCGGAGAGGAGCGGTTGCGCCATGCGCTCGAACGCCTCGCGCCCCAGGCGGCGGCGCACGAAGGCGGCGACCGACTCGTCGCCGTCGTCGCGCCGGGGCGGCAGCAGCAGATCGAGCCCCAGGCGCAGCTTGCCGCGCGGCGAGAGGAGCCGGCTGCGCAGCAGCGGGCCGAGCTTCGTCGGCACCAGCAGGGTGATTCCCTCCGGGAGCGGCTCCAGCCGGCCGGCGCGCAGGATGAAGGTGCCGCCGCCGTCCGGCAGCGTGCCGATGACGTGCTTTTCCAGCCCCAACTCGCGGCAGAGCGCCAGCGCCGCCGGCTTGGCCGCCAGGAAGGAGTCGGGCCCCGCCTCGATCACGTAGCCGTCGTCGCGCTCGGTGCGGATCTTGCCGCCCAGCCGCGCATCGGCCTCCAGCAGCGTCACCCGCTGGCCCGGTCGCGCCGCCAGGCGAAAGGCGGCCGTCAGCCCGCTGATCCCACCCCCGACGACCACGGCGTGTGGCACGCTAGGCTCCCCTTCCCGCCTCAGCTTCGGCGGGCTGGGCCAGGCGGGCGCGCACGGCGGAGGCGACCGCGCGGCAGAGGAGCGGCGCGTCGTTGAGCGAGGCCGTGCGCTCCAGCCGGATGCCCAGCGCCTCGGCCTGGCCGCGGTGCTCGACGTCGACGTCGTAGAGCACCTCGACGTGGTCGCAGACGAAGCCGATCGGCACCATCAGCACGTTCCGCACTCCCTCGGCCGCCAGCCGCTCCAGCGTCTCCTCGACGCTCGGCCCCAGCCAGGGCTCGGCGCTAGCCCCCTGGCTCTGGAAGGCGAAGCCGTAGCGCGCCGGGTGGGCCACCTCGGCCACCGCCTCGACCGAGCGGCGCAGCTCCTCGGGGTAGGGGTCGTGCCACTGCAAGATGCGCTCGGGCAGGCTGTGGGCGGTGAAGAGGATGTAGACGTCCTCCCGCGACTCGGGGACGAACCGCGCCAGCCCCTGCTCGATGCGCTCGGCGATGGCCGCCACGAAGTCGGGCTCGTCCCACCAGCGCTCCAGCGGGCGCAGCGGCGTAGCGGCCCCCTGCGCGGCCAGCGCCTCGCGCACCCGCTGCAGGTAGCGCCCGACGCTCATGCGCGAGTAGTGCGGCGCCATCACCACCGGCACGATCTCGTTCACGCCCGCGGCTAGCATCTCGGGCACGACCTCGCGGATGTAGGGGTGCCAGTGGCGCATGCCGACCAAGACGCGGAAGCGCTCCGAGCCGCCGCTCGCGTTCAGCTCGCGCTCGATGCCGCGCGCCTGCGCCTGCGTCAGCTCCAGGATCGGCGAGCGCCCGCCGATGGTGGCGTAGCGGTGGGTCATCTCCGCGATCAGCTCGGCTGACGGTTCGCGCCCCTCGCGCACGTCGCGCAGGTAGGCGGGGATCTCCTCCAGGCTGTTCGGCCCGCCGTAGGCCATCAGCAGCACGCCGATGGTGCGGTCCGGTTCGGGCTGGCTCATGGGTCGCTCCTCCTCGTTGTCGCGCGTGCGGCGGCCGGCCAGAGGAGGGCGGCCACGGGGGGCCGCCCCTACAAGAAACGGGTGTCCCCGTCGCGGTAGGGGCAGGCCCCCGTGCCTGCCCTCCCCGTACCTCGTCGGCTACAGGAGCACTCTGCGGCCTCATCCCTCCCCCCCGCTCAGCTCGTGCACCACATCCACCACGTAGCGCACGTTCTCCGGCGGCGTCTCGGGCAGGATGCCGTGGCCGAGGTTGAAGATGTGGCCGGGGCGGCCGCCCGCCTGCTCCAGAATGGCGCGCACCTGGCGCGCCAGCTCGTCGCGCGGCGCGAAGAGCAGCGCGGGATCGAGATTCCCCTGCACCGCGCGCTCGTGGCCGGCGCGCGCCCAGCCGGTGTCGAGATCGACGCGCCAGTCGAGCCCGATCACGTCGGCGCCGCTCTCGGCCAGCAACTCCAGCAGGCCGGCGGTGCCCGTGCCGAAGAGGATCACCGGCGCGCCCGAGGGGCGCAGCCCCTCGACGATGCGGCGGGTGGCGGGCAGGACGCGGTCGCGGTAGTCGCGCGGGCTGAGCGCGCCGGCCCAGCTATCGAAGATTTGCACCGCCTCGGCCCCGGCCGCGAGCTGCGCGCGCAGATACGCCGTGGTCATCGCGCTCAGCTTCTCCATCAGCGCATCCCAGCTGGCCGGGTCGCCGTACATCACCTGCTTGGTGCGCAGGTAGCTGCGCGAAGAGCCGCCCTCGATCAGGTAGCTGGCCAGGGTGAAGGGGCCGCCGGCGAAGCCGATCAGTGGCACCCGGCGTGCGAGGCGCCCCGACACGAGCCGGATCGCCGCCAGCGTCGCCGCCAGATCTTCCGCAGGCTCCGGCAGCCGCAGCCGCCGCACATCGTCCGCCGAGCGCACCGGGTTGTGGATCACCGGGCCTTCACCGGCCGCGAAGGAGAGCTCGATGCCCATGGGGACTAGCGGCAGCAGGATATCCGCGAAGATAATGGCCGCGTCGACGCCGAGCCGCTCGACCGGCTGGAGCGTGACCTCGGCCGCCAGCTCGGGCTGGCGGCAGATCTCGAGCAGGCTGTGACGGGCACGGATCGCGCGATACTCGGCCATGTAGCGGCCGGCCTGGCGCATGAACCAGACGGGGGTGCGATCGACCGGCTGGCGGCGGCAGGCGCGCAGGAAGCGGGCGGGTTGCTCGGACACGCGGGGCTCGTTTCAGGTCGCGCGATGCGCGCGGCTCCAGTCAAGGCGAACCGGCGGCCCGGGTGCCGCCGGTCAAGCGGCTCGATTCTACCAGCGGAAGGGAAGGCGAGGCGATGAGCGAGCGGACCAGCTTCCAGCCCAGGTTCTACGAGCTGAGCGAGGTGGCGGTCTTCGAGGCGATCCCCGGCATTACGATGCAGGCCATCCGCGGCGGGGAGATGATGGGCAACTGGGTACGGATCGAGCCGAACACCGAGATGCCGCTGCACCACCACCCGCAGGAGCAGTTCGGCGTGATGCTGGAGGGGCATCTGGAGCTGACCATCGGCGACGAGACGCGGCTCCTCGCCCCGGGCACGGCCTACACCATTCCCGGCGACGTGCCGCACCAGGCGCGCACGCACGCGGACGGCTGCCTGGTGCTCGATATCTTCGCACCGCCGCGCGAGGACTACTGGCGCATGGCCGAAGCGGCCGCGCGCACCGGCCAGCATTGACAGGCTCGCGATGTCATGATATGCTCATCTCGCGATAAGGCGCATAGGCGCGGAAGGCGAGTCAAACCGGAGCCATGGGCGGACTGGTAGTCGGGCGACCGGCGATCAAGTTGCAATTCGCCGTCTCGGTTCCGCTCGATCTGACCTCGGCCATCTCGCTGGTCTATCGAGCGACCGATCCGCGCCGGTTCGACCCCTGGCTGGTCGAAGCGCGCCAATCGCTGGGCGGTGATATCCAGCACGAGCTGGATACGCTGCTGGGGTCCTCGGGCCGGCTGCTCTACTACATCGAAGAGCTACTGATGTCCTTCGACCCCTTCGAGCAATCACGGCTCGACGCCGATTTCGCGGCGCTGCTGGCGCATCTGAAGCGCCTGCCGCCCTGGGCCTATCAGAGCATGGTGGCACAGAGCGTGCTCAGGGTCTACCGCGATCGCGGCGTGAGCGAATCGCCTCCAGTCTCCCGGGAACCGGCGGACTGGAAGGCGTTTCTTGAACCAGGGATTACCCGAGCGGATCTGGATGAGGTCACGGCCCTGGTTCTGGCACCTGAACAACTGAAAGCGCGTACCGTCGCGTTGCTGGAGCGCTTCTGGCGGGATTGCTACGGCACGGAGTACGAGCGGGTGCTGCCCGAGATGCGACGCGCCATCGGGCAGGCGCGCTCGACCACCTACCCCGGCGCGGCCGCGGCCTTCGCTGAGCTCAGCGGGCACCGGCTGCCGGAGGAGGTGCAGTTGGCCCTGCCGCACGTCGAGCGGGTGACCTTCTGCCCCTCGTACCATCTGGGCAACTTCGTGCAGTTCATTCTCTACCCGCCGGAGTTGATTCTCTATTTCAACTGCCAGCGCGCCAGCGCCGTCACCCAGCCCGAGGCCGAATCATCCGTCTCACCCGACCTGCTACCCGGCCTGCGGGCGCTGGCCGACGGAACCCGGCTGCGCATCGTCGAGATGCTGCGCGGCGGGGAATTGTACGCGCAAGAGATCGTTGGCCGGCTCGGCATCAGCCAGTCGGCTGTCTCGCGGCATCTGGCGATGCTGGAGACGGCGGACATCGTCACCGTTCGCCCGGCCAACGGCATGAAGTACTACGCGATCAACGCGCGGCGCCTCCGGCAACTGTCGGGGGAGCTGGAGCTGATCGGCAATGGCGCGGTCGCATCGCCGGCCGGCCAGGATTAACAAGACAACACCCGCGCGGGAAACCGCGCAGAGAGGGTCAACCGCACTGGCCGGTTGTCAGAGCCGCCGGGCACCAGGTGGATGCCGGGCTCTACACAACCCCTATTTTCCTCTTCTGGCGGTCGCCCCACGGCGATCGTTCCTGCGGAAATCCTCAGAAGACTCGATTGAATCGGCCGCGATCGAGTTTTTACCCTCCTCTCACTGTCGGTTGACCCGACTGGCGATAAGGGGCGTGCCTCCCACCGGGAGACACGCCCCTTGTCATTTAATGATGGGGATGCCCATCGAGGATGTTGGGTGGCACGCCAACACGGATCCCTCGACGGCGCTCGGGATGACAGGGAAAGGGGGCGTCCTATCGGACGGCACGAATCGGCTTTGTACGCCCCGTACTAACCCTGTCATCCCGAGTGCAGTCGAGGGATCCGTCGTGCCTCACGTCCCATCCTGTTCGTACGCCACCGCGCCTACCCCGCCGGCTCTCCATCGGGGACGGGCGCGAGCGACGCACGCACCCGCGGCCGCGCCAGGCGCCGCCGCAGCACGCCCAGCGCCAGCGTCAGCAGCGCGCCGGCGACGGCGTAGACCGCCAGCACCGCCAGCGGCCGCGCCAGCCCGTGCGCATCGAAGTAGAGCAGATTGCGCACCGCGTCGGTGCCGGCGCCCGGCGGCAGGTAGGGACCGATCGTGCGCCAGAAGGTGGGCAAGAGATCGCGCGCGAAGGGGCCGCCGGAGGAGGGGTTGCCCAGGACCAGGAAGAACAGGATCGCCAGGCCGGTGCCGACGAGGCCGAAGGCCGCCTGCAGCGCGGCGGTCGCGGCCGCCGTGCCGAAGACGATCAGCACCCCCAGCGCCGCCAGCCGCAGCCAGAAGTCGTGCCAGATGCCAAACACCCCCTCGACCAGCAGCACGCCGAGGATCGCGGCGGCGATGGCGTAGAGCGCGAAGCCGCCGAGGCGGATCAGCGCCAGCTCGAAGGTGCGCGCCCAGGCGCCGCGGATCAGCGCCAGCGCCACCGCCAGCAGCTCGCCGCCCACCACCCAGCCGAGCACCAGGTAGAACGGCGTCAGGCCCTGGGCGTCGGAGGCCGGCAGCGCGTGGGTGTGCACGATCCCGAGCTGCCGCCCCTGGGCCTTCTCGAACTGGGTCAAGACGCGCGTCAGCGCATCGACCGCCGCGGGTCCAGCCGCGTCGGCCACGGTCAACTGGTCACCATTGGGGCTGGGCAGGAAAGCGCCGTAGACCCGGCGCGTGTCGATCGCCTGCTGCGCCGCCGCCACGTTCGGCTCGGAGACCAGCCGCAGCGTATCTCCGGTCGCCGCCCGCAGCTGCTGGATCAGCGCCTCCGGGCCGACCACCGCCACCGGCAGCTGATGCGGCGCCGGGTTGTGCAGCGCGCCCACGTAGGACCAGATAAAGGCGAACTGCAGCACCAGCACGCCCAGCGCCAGCAGGACCGCGCCCCGCAGCGACGCGCCTCCCAGCGAGGCGCCCGCCCGCCTCGTCTCTTCCTCGCGCAACCGCCCCTCCTTCGCGCTCACCCTCGCGGCCGTCACCGCACGGGAGTTGGCGCAGAGTCGCACGATATGCACCACAGCGCATAACGCACAACGGCCAACGCCCAGCGCGGGGTGCAGCGCCGCGCGACGTCCGCGCGCAGCGTGCACTCACGCTTGACACGTGGCCGGGCAGGCGCTATTGTCCAGGTATCGAGTCGCGGCTCTATCGGTCGTTCTCCGCAACGTGGCGCCAGAGCTGGTGCTCAGCGGCTCATCCAAGAGCCGGGGGTTGGGGGACGGCCGCTATCGACCCCGAGGAGGATGAGCGATGCGTGACCGCTTCTGGCTCGGTGCCGTGCAGGGCCCCTTCAATCGCCGGCAGTTGCTCAAGGTTTCGGCGCTCGGCGGCGGGGGATCGGTGCTGGCCGGTCTGCTGGCCGCCTGCGGCGGCAGCTCCAGCAGCCCAACCACCAGTGCGGCGACCAGTGCCGCCACCAGCGCGAGCGCCGGCTCCGCGCAAACGGCGACGACGCAGGCGCTCCCGACCGCGCAGGTCAACACCGGGCAAGCCTCGCCGGCCGCCTCGCCGCAGGCGTCGAGCTCCGCCACCGCCGCCGGCACCAGCACCAGCAGCGCCGGCACACCGAAAAAGGGCGGCGACTTCGTCATCGTCGGCCACCAGGAACTGGCCGGCCTCAGCCCCAACGACACCGGCCCGGGCGACCAGTGGGTCATGATCACCCAGATCCACAACGCGCTGGTCGAGATGGACGAGAACTACGTCTTCAACCCCCTGCTGGCCGAGAAGTTCGACGTCGCACCGGACTCGCTGACCTACACCTTCAACCTGCGCCAGGGCGTCAAGTTCCACGACGGCAGCGAGTTCACCGCCGCCGACGCCAAGTACACCTTTGAGTTCTACAGCGACGCCACCAAGGGCTCGGTTATCGCCAACAACTTCCAGAACATGGACACCGTCGCTGCGCCCGATGACGCCACGATCGTGGTGAAGATGAAGGCGCCGAATGCCGCCTTCATCGCCCGCGGGGCGACCACCTTCATCGTGCAGTCGAAGTACCACGCCCAGGTCGGCGAGAAGACCTACCGCACCAAGCCGATCGGCACCGGCGCCTTCAAGCTCAAGGAGTGGGTCTCCTCCGACCACACCACGGTGGAAGCCTTCGCGGACCACTTCCGCGGCGCGCCGCATCTCAACACCGTCACGCAGAAGCTGGTGCCGGAGCCGTCGGTGCGCAAAGTGGCGCTCGACACCGGCAATGCCGACAGCGCCTGCTGGCCGCTGCTGGTGCAGGACGACCTGGCGCTCAATAAAGAGACCGACAAGTTCACCAACTTCACCACCGTCACCATCGCCTGCAACCACTTCCCGATCAACAACCGCCGCCCCTACTTCTCGCAGAAGGAAGTGCGCCAGGCGTTGATGTACGCCATCGACCGCCAGAAGGTGATCGACACCGTCTTCCAGGGCGCGGCCACCCTCGCCACGGCCAATATGGTCGATGCCCTCAAAGCCTGGTACAACCCGAACGTCCAGAAGTACGACTACAACCCCGACAAGGCCAAGCAGATGCTCGACGCGGCGGGCTGGACGGTCGGCGCCGACGGCGTTCGCGCCAAGGACGGGCAGAAGTTCTCCTTCACCTGCCTGGTGATCAGCGGCGACCAGGCACGCAAGCCCGAGGCCGAGCTGGTGCAGCAGTACCTCAAGGCCGTCAACATCGACATGCAGATCGCCGAGCAGCCGGCGACCCAGATCTACACCGGCCTGATCAACGACAAGGCCGACGCCTCGCTCTACAACTGGACCTACGGCGGCAGCGGCGGCGATCCCGACGGCTCGGTCACGCTCGGCTCGAAGGGCGGCAACAACTGGTCGAGCTACAACAGCCCACAGATGGACCAGTTGCTGGAGCAGGGCCTAAAGGAGACCGACCCCGCCAAACGCAAGCAGATCTACGATCAGATCCAGGCGCTGGTGGCCGAGGACGTCCCCTTCATCTTTATGATGTACTGGCAGTGGTTCAACCACTTCAGCAAGAAGACCAAGGGGCTGCCGCCCTCGGCGCTGAGCGCCAATCCGATCTACCGCAAGGCCAACGAGTGGTGGTTCGAGTAGTCCTGGGTCGCCGCTCGCCTTGACAGAACCGCTCGCGCGGCGCTATGGTCCGGGGGTCGTGAGTCTGATACGTCGCGGTCATTGCTCCGCGCGGACGTGAGCGGAGGGCCAGCAGGCTCTCGACACGAGGCGCGGAGCAATGGTGTTTCTAGACCCAGGAGGATGGAGATGATCGATCGTTCGTGGCCGGAGATCCAGCACGGCTCGTTTTCCCGCCGCACCCTGCTCAAGCTCTCGGCGCTCGGCGCTGGTGGGTCCGCGCTGGCCGGCTTGCTCGCCGCCTGCGGCAGCAGCTCCAACAACGCGACCAGCGGCGCGGCGACCAGCGCCGCCACCGGCGCGACCGGCGGCGCGGCCGCCACCCCGACGCCGGCGGCGCTGCCGACCGCGCAGATCAACACCGGGCAGGCTTCGCCGGCCGCCTCACCCCAGGCCACCGGCACCAGCGCCAGCAGCGCCGGCACACCGAAACAGGGGGGCGACTTCGTCATCGTCGGTCACCAGGAGATCGCCGGGCTCAGCCCCAACGACACCGGCCCGACCGATCAGTGGGTCATGATCACGCAGATCCACAACGCGCTGGTCGAGATGGACGAGAACTACGTCTTCAACCCGGTGCTGGCCCAAAAGTTCGACGCCGCGCCCGACTCGCTGACCTACACCTTCAACCTGCGCCAGGGCGTCAAGTTCCACGACGGCACGGACTTCAGCTCGGCCGACGCCAAGTACACCTACGAGTTCTATAGCGACGCCACCAAGGGCTCGCTCATCGCCAACAACTTCCAGAACATGGATACGGTCTCCGCGCCCGACGACGCGACCGTCGTGGTCAAGATGAAGGCGCCGAATGCCGCCTTCATCGCCCGCGGGGCGACCACGCTCGTCGTTCAATCCAAGTACCACGCGCAGGTGGGTGAGAAGGTCTACCGCACCAAGCCGATCGGCACGGGGCCCTTCAAGCTCAAGGAGTGGGTCTCCTCCGACCACACCACCGTCGAGGCCTTCCCCGATCACTTCCGCGGCGCGCCGCATTTCGCTACGGTCACCGAGAAGTTGGTGCCGGAGCCGTCGGTGCGCAAGGTGGCGCTCGACACCGGCAATGCCGACACCTCCTGCTGGGTGCTGCTGGTGCAGGACGACCTGGCGCTCAACAAGGAGACCGACAAGTTCACCAGCTTCACCACCCTCTCCGTCTCCTGCAACCACTTCCCGATCAACAACCATCGTCCCTACTTCTCGCAGAAGGAAGTGCGCCAGGCGATGCTGCAGGCCATCGATCGCCAGAAGGTGATCGATACCGTCTTCCAGGGGGCGGCCACGCTGGCGACCGCCAATATCGCCCCGGCGCTCAAGGCCTGGTACAACCCGGATGTCACCAAGTACGACTACAACCCGGATAAAGCCAAGCAGATGCTGGACGCGGCGGGCTGGACGGTCGGCGCGGACGGCATCCGCGAGAAGGACGGGCAGAAGTTCTCCTTCACCTGCCTGGTGATCAGCGGCGACCAGGCGCGCAAGCCCGAGGCCGAGTTGGTGCAGCAGTACCTCAAGGCCGTCAACATCGACATGAAGATCGGCGAGGCGCCGGTCACCCAGATCAATGCCGGCTTCCTCGCCGACAAGACCGATGCCTCGATCTTCAACTGGACCTACGGCGGCAGCGGCGGCGACCCGGATGCCTCGACCACCCTGGGCTCCAATGGCGGCAGCAACTGGTCGCGCTACAGCAATCCGCAGATGGATAGCCTGCTGGAACAGGGCTTGAAGGAGACCGACCCCGCCAAGCGCAAGCAGATCTACGACCAGATCCAGGCGCTGGTGGCCGAGGACGTTCCGTTCATGTACATGATGTACTGGCAGTGGTTCACCCACTTCAGCAAGCGGACCAAGGGGCTGCCGGCCTCGGTGCTGAACGGCAGCCAGATGTTTGTCAAGGTCTACCAATGGTGGTTCGCGTAGGCCAGGGCCGCCGCTCGCCCAAGCCTTGACAGTTGGTGGCCACGGCGCTATCGTGCAGGCGTCGTGAGTTTGAATAGTTCGCGGTCGTTGCTCCGCGCGGGAGGATGCAGAGAGCCGGGTGGCTCTCGAAACTGAGCGCGGAGCAACGGCGCACTTGAACGCAGGAGGATGGAGATGGCCGATCGTTCGTGGCGGGAGATCCCCCACGGCCCGTTTTCCCGGCGCACCCTGCTCAAGTTCACAGCTCTCGGCGCCGGGGGATCGGCGCTTGCCGGGCTGCTGACCGCCTGTGGCGGCAGCTCCAGCAGCCCAACCACCAGTGCGGCCACCAGCGCGCCGGCCGGCGCGGCCACGTCCACGCCGACGCTGGCCTCGGTGCCGACCGTTTCGGTCAACACCGGCCAAGCCTCGCCGGCTGCCTCGCCCCAGGCGTCGGGGTCCGCCACCGCCGCCAGCACCAGCACCAGCAGCGCCGGCACACCGAAACAGGGCGGCGACTTCGTCATCGTCGGCCACCAGGAGCTGGCCGGTCTGAGCCCCAACGACACCGGCCCCGGCGACCAGTGGGTCATGATCACCCAGATCCACAACGGCATGCTCGAGCGCGACGAGAACTTCGTCTTCCAACCGGTGCTGGCGGAGAAGTTCGATGTCGCCCCCGACGGTATGACCTACACCTTCAATCTGAAGAACGGCGTCAAGTTCCACGACGGCACGGACTTCAGCTCGGCCGACGTCAAGTACACCTTTGAGTTCTACAGCGACGCCAGCAAGGGCTCGGTCATCGCCACCAACTTCCTCAATATGGACACCGTCGACACGCCCGACGAAGCCACCGCGGTGATCAAGATGAAGGCCCCCAACGCCGCCTTCATCTCGCGCGGCGCGCCGACCTTCATCGTGCAGTCGAAGTACCACGCCCAGGTCGGCGAGAAGACCTACCGCACCAAGCCGATCGGCACGGGGCCCTTCAAGCTCAAGGAGTGGGTCTCCTCGGACCACACCACGGTGGAAGCCTTCGCGGATCACTTCCGCGGCGCGCCCCATCTCAACACCGTCACCGAGAAGAACGTGCCCGAGGCTTCCGTCCGCAAGGTGGCGCTGGATACCGGCAATGCCGACTCGTCCTGCTGGGTGCTGCTGCCGCAGGACGACCTGGCGCTCAACAAGGAGACCGACAAGTTCACCAGCTTCATCTCGCTCAGCATCTCGGTCAATCACTTCCCGATCAACAACACCCGCCCCTTCTTCGCGGATAAGGCCGTGCGCCAGGCGCTGATGCACGCCATCGACCGCCAGAAGGTAATCGACACCGTCTTCCAGGGCGCCGCCGTGCTGGCCACCGCCAACCTCGCGCCGAACATCAAGGCCTGGTACAACCCGGACGTCACCAAGTACGACTACGACCCTGCCAAGGCCAAGCAGATGCTGGACGCGGCGGGTTGGGCCGTCGGGCCCGACGGCATCCGCGCCAAAGGCGGGCAGAAGTTCTCCTTCACCTGCTGGGTGCTGAGTGGCGACCAGGCGCGCAAGCCCGAAGCCGAGCTGGTGCAGCAGTACTTCAAAGCGGTCAATGTCGACATGCAGATCCAGGAGCAGCCGGCGACCAACATCCTGGCGCAACTGGAGCAGGGCAAGGGCGACGCGTCGCTCTTCAACTGGACCTACGGCGGCGGCGACGGCGAGCCGGACGCCTCGGACACGCTGCGCTCCGACGCCGCGACCAACTTCTCCCAATACAAGAACCCGCAGATGGACCAGTTGCTCGACCAGGGGCTGAAAGAGGTCGATCCCGCCAAGCGCAAGCAGATCTACGATCAGGTGCAGCAGATCGTCTCCGACGACGTGCCCTTCTTCTACATGATGTTCTGGCAGTGGTTCAATCACTTCAGCAAGAAGACCAAGGGACTGCCGGCCTCGGCGCTCGACAGTGGGCAGCTCTACAACAAGGCGTACCAGTGGTGGTTCGAGGAGTAGCCGCTCCGCGCTCGCGAGCGGCCGGGCCAGCCGGCCGCTGGAGAGGATAGTTCGGCTCCGATGATACGCTACGTCATCCGCCGCCTGCTGCAGGGGATCATCGTCATCTTTCTGATCAGTGTGGCGACCTTCGGGATTCTCCACCTGACCCCTGGCGACCCGATCTTCGTGCTGATCGGCGAGACGGGCAACACCCAGCTCACCACCGAGCAGATCGCGGCCATCCGCCACTACTGGGGCCTCGACCGGCCGCTCTACGTGCAGTACCTGACCTGGGCCGGCCACATGGCCCAGGGGAACTTCGGCGAGTCCGTGATCCAGATCGGCCGACCGGTCAGCGCCCTGCTCAAACAGACGGCGCCGGTGACGTTCAAGCTGAACGTCATGGCGCTGGCGCTCGCCATCGCGATCGCCATTCCGGCGGGGATAGTGGCCGGGATCAAGCAGTATTCGATCTTCGACTACCTCAGCACCCTCGGCGCGACCCTGGGGGTGTCGCTGCCCAGCTTCTGGATCGCGCTGATGCTGATCATCATCTTCGCCGCCAAGCTCGGCTGGCTGCCACCCTTCGGCATCAGCTCCTGGAAGGGCTACATCCTGCCGGTGCTGGTGCTGGCGACCGAGCAGACCGCCATTCTCGCGCGCCTGATGCGCAGCACGGTCATCGAGACACTGGGGCAGGACTACGTGCGCACCGCGCGCGCCAAAGGGCTGCGAGAGACGTCGGTCCTCGCGCGGCACGTGGTGCGCAACGCGCTGCTGCCGGTCATCACCGTCATCGGCTACCGGCTGGCCTTCCTGCTCAGCGGCACGATCATCATCGAGACGGTCTTCGCCGTGCCGGGGGTCGGGCAGCTCTTCGTCAACTCGGTCTACCATCTCGACTATCAGGTGGTGCAGGCGGTGGTGCTGCTGCTCTCGGTCCTGGTGGTGGTCGCCAACCTGCTGACCGATCTCGTCTATGCCATCATCGATCCGCGCATTCGTTTGACCTAGGGTTGGTGCAGCTATGAGCATGCTCGGGAACCAGAAGGAGCGGGCCGAGGAGCGCGTGGCGACGGCCGCGCCCGGCATGGCTGAGTCGCTGGCCGGTGGCCGGCAGGCCCGCCGGGGCCAGTGGGCGCGCTCCTGGCGCCGCTTCAAGCGCTACAAGCCGGCGCTGGTCGGGCTCGGCTTCCTGGCCATCCTGGCGGTGATCGCGCTCATCCCGAGCGTCTTCGCGCCCTACGCACCCAACCTGGCGCAGCCGGAGTTCCTCGGCCAGGCACCCTCCTGGGCGCACCCGCTCGGCTTCGATGAGATTGGCCGCGACGAGCTGAGCCGCATCATCTACGGCACCCGCATCGCGCTGCTGGTGGCCATCCTGGCGACCCTGCTGGCCGTCACCATCGGCGTGATCGTCGGCGCCACCGCCGGCTACTTCGGCGGCTGGGTCGACTCCGTCCTCTCGCGGCTGGTCGATACGATCATGGCCTTCCCCACGCTCGCGCTCTTGATCGCGCTGGTGGCCGTGATCGGCCCCAGCCTGAAGACCACCATCATCGTCATCGGCGCCACCGTCTGGGCGGCCTATGCCCGCGTGGCGCGCGCCGACGTGCTCAGCGTGCGCGAGCGCGACTACGTGCTGGCGGCGCGCGCCGCCGGCGCCAACGACCGGCGCATCATCTTCCGGCACGTGGTGCCCAACGTGCTCGGGCCGATCATCGTCCTTTCGACGCTGGCGGTCGGCAGCATCATCATCCTGGAAGCCGCGCTCTCCTTCCTCGGCCTCGGGGTGCAACCGCCGACCTCCGACTGGGGCAACATGCTCGCCTCCGGCCGCGCCTATATCGTGACCTACCCGCACATCGTCATCGCGCCCGGCGTCATGATCAGCCTCACCGTGCTGGCCTTCAACCTGATCGGCGACGGCCTGCGCGACGCGCTCGATCCGCGGCAGCGCGACTGACCGGTTCCGGCCCATAGAACGAGGGGAGTCTCACATGTCCCAAACGGTCACTGTCACCGCCACCGGTGACAGCCTGATCACGCGCCGCTTGCCCGCCTACACGGACGAGGGCTTTCGCCGCATGACCGGCCTGATCCAGTCGTGCGACGTGGCCTTCACCAACATGGAGATGGTCCTCAGCGACTTCCAGGGCCGGCCGGTGGTCGAGAGCGGCGGCATGAATCTCTCGGCCGAGATCGGGGTCGCCCGCGATCTCCAGCGGCTCGGCTTCAACCTGACCGCCTTCGCCAACAACCACACCCTCAACTACGGCATCGAGGGCTGCCTGGCGACACTCGACGCGCTGCGCGCGCTGGAGTTCGTCTGCGCCGGCGCCGGGCGCACGCTGGCCGAGGCGCGGCTGCCGGTCTTCCTGGAGACTCCGGCGGCGCGCGTCGGCCTGGTCGGCTGCGCCTCCAGCTTCGCCAAGGGGCAGCAGGCCGGCGCCCAGCGCGACGACGCGCCCGGCCGCCCCGGCCTCAATCCGCAGCGCTATCAGACGCTCTACGTCGTCGACGAGGAGCACCTGGCGGCGATCAAGCGCATCGCCGAGCGCACCGGCGCCGAGAAGATGCGCCAGTTCGGCTACTGGATGGGCTTCCGCAAGCCGCCCGAGCGCGAGGGGCAGTTCGACTTCGCCGAGCGCTCCTTCATCGCCGGGCCCGAGTTCGGCATCCGCAGCGAGGCGCACAAGGGGGATCTAGCCGGCAACGTGCGCGCGGTGGGCCAGGCCCACGAGCAGGACGAGCTGACGCTGGTCAGCATCCACGCCCACGAGCAGGGGAACGAGCGCTGGATCCCCGCGGATTTCATCGTCGAGTTCGCCCACGCCTGCGTCGATGCCGGCGCCGACATGGTGATCGGCCACGGGCCGCACCTGCTGCGCGGGCTGGAGATCTACCAGGGCAAGCCGATCTTCTATTCGGTCGGCAACTTCATCTTCGAGTACGAGTACCTCGACCGGCTGCCGGCCGACGACTACGAGTCGCTCTCGGCCGACCGCGACCTGACCGCGCCGGAGGTCTTCCGCCAGATCTCGGCGGACGGCACGCGCTCCTTTCCGGCCGACCGCCGCTACTGGGAGACGGTGCTGCCGCTGGTGAGCTTCCGCGAGCGCCAGTTGGAATCGATCGAGCTGCACCCGCTCTCGCTCGGCTTCGGCGCGCCCTGGCCCCAGCGCGGCATCCCGCGCCCGGCCGACGAGCGCACCGGCAGCGAGATCCTGGCCTGGATGCAGGAGCTGTCGACCCCCTTCGGCACCACCATCCGCGTCGACAAGGGCGTCGGGAAGGTGAGCGTGTAGGGCGAGTAACGTTAGGGCAGTCGGGCTCGGTGGCCCGTCTGCCCCAGGCATGCGCTTGCGTGCCGGTTGACTTGGGAAGACTCAGTGGTTGCCCATCGCCCCCCGTTCAGCCCGATCCGCGGCCCTCGCCAGGTTGCGCAGCATGGCGAAGAACTCCGCTGACTGACCGATGAAGAGACCGTCGGCCGTCAATGCCTCGACCGCGCCCATGGCGGCGCCCGCCGTGTTCGTCGGACGAATGATTGAGACCGGCGGCAGCGTCCGATTGAGGAAGAAGGTCGGCTCGGGCATGATCAGGTTGGTCTGGAAGTCCTCGCCGCCGAAGGGCGGTGAGTTGAGATCGGGGAAGACCAGCCCGTTGGTCGGATCGGTCAGCGCCGGCGCGTTGCCGGCCTTATCCTGCCAGGTTTGGAAGTGCATCGTCTCGGTTGGGCCGATCGCGAGCAGGATGCGTAAGACCTCCGGCGAGTTCACCCGCTGGGCGAGCGCCGGGTAGAGGCTGGTGCCACCCTGCTCGATGAAGGCGAAGTGGAACCCGGCTGTGTTGGCGATCGCCTGGATGTGATCGCCGGGCGCGAGGTCGTCGTCGCTGCGGGGGATGGCCGGAAACTGCCCCATGCTCAAGCCAGGAACCGCCTGGGGAAAGGTGTCGCCCAGATCGGGGTTGCCGCTGCGGCTGCGGTAGCGCGTCCACCAACTCGTATCGACGGTCAGCTGCATCAAGTTGGTGAGGCGCTTGACGTTCGTCTGAGCGCCGGTTGCCTGGCTGCCGGGGAGGGTGCGGAAGCGCTCGAGGCTGACCGGGTCCGCCCCTATCGATGCCAGGTAGGCGTTCAGGAAGGTGAAGTGGCTGATCTCGTCCTCGGTGTTGTCGTGGATGTACTGCGCCATGTCCTCGTCGAGCACCGCGAGCGCGTCGAAGTAGGGCTGGCTGCCGCTGCCGCCGGGCACCTCGTCGTCGGGGATACCTCCCAGCTCGTTGTATTGCTGCCAGAGATCGGATTCGAGGATCTCCAGGGCAGACAGGAATTGCAGAATGGCGACGTCGCCCTTGGTGATCGCGGTGTCGCTCGCGGGGTGGGCGGCGGCGGAGGCGAAGGCGAGGCCGCTGCTCAGCACACCGGCGCCGGCGCCCAGCGCCAGGCTCCTGCCCAGGAACACGCGCCGGCTGCTGGTGCCGCTCGTTTGGTTGGACTGCTGCTCCATGATCGTGCTCTCCGTGTCCAGAGCGGGACGAAGGCGAGTCGGGGACGTGCACGGACCTCGATCGGAATGTCCCGTCATGCTTCCCGCCGCGCCCGGTGGAGCTCCTTACCCGGTGCCGGAGCGCGGATGATCCATCTACGCGGCACGCGGATGGATGGATTGAGGGGTCACGATCCGGAATCTTGGGCTAGTATGGGTGCGGCAGCTAAGCGCCAACCGGATGCTGAGAATCTGAGAAGGAGAAACGCATGCGGATCGCGATCGGCGGCATCTCACACGAGAGCAGCACCTTCGCCACCGTGCCCACCGCCCTTCCCAACTTCGAGCAGCGCAGCCTGAACGAGGGCGACCTGCTCTTGGAGAAGTACAGCGGCACCCACACGCACCTCGGCGGCTTCATCGACGCCGCGCGCGACTGCGCCTACGAGGTGGTGCCGACCCTCTTCGCCTCGGCCACCCCCGGCGGTCCGGTGACGGCCGAGGCAACCGAGGTGCTGACCGGCAAGCTGGCCGAGGGGCTGCGCCGGGCGCTGGCCAGCGGCCCGCTCGACGGCGTGCTGCTGGCGCTGCACGGCGCGATGGTCTCCGAGATCAGCGACGACGGCGAGACCTACATCCTGCGCCACGTGCGCGAGGTGGTCGGCCCCGACCTGCCGGTGATCATTACGCTCGACCTGCACGGCAACATCACCCAGGCGATGGTCGATCTGGTCACCGTGCCGGTGGCCTACGACGAGTACCCGCACACCGACCCCTACGAGCGCGGCTACGAGGCGGGCATCCTGATGGCGCGCGTGGTGCGCGGCGGGCTGCGGCCGACGGCGGCGATCGTCAAGCTGCCGATGATGCCGGCGCTACAGCGCATGCACAGCCACGCCGAGCCGATGCTGGGGGTCAAGGCGCTGGCCTGGTCGATCGAGCACGAGTTCGGCGTGCTCAACGTCAGCTACCTCCCCGGCTTCCCCTGGTCCGACATCGCTCCGGCCGGCTTCAGCGTCATCGTGACCACCGACAACAACCAGGAACAGGCGCGCGCGGCCGCCGAGCGGCTGGCCGGCTACGTCTGGTCGCGGCGGGAAGAGTTCGCCGTCGAGCCGACGCCGGTCGACGCCGCCGTGCGCGCGGCGATGAGCGCGCGGGGACCGGTGGTCCTGGCCGACATCGGCGACAACCCCGGCGGCGGCGCCCCCTGCGACGGCACGGTGCTGCTGGAGTCGCTGCTGCGGCTGGGCGCGAAGAATGCCGTCGTGGTGCCGATCGCCGACCCCGAGGCGGTGCAGCAGGCGATCGCGGCGGGCGTCGGTGGCCGGGTCAGCCTGCATCTGGGCGGCAAGACCGACCAGATGCACGGCGAGCCGCTGGCGGTGACGGGCCGCGTGGTGCGCATCACCGATGGGCGCTTCGTGCACAAGGGGCCGATGAGCACCGGCGTCGAGCACAACATGGGGCCGACGGCGGTGCTTGAGCTTGAAGGGGAGCAGGGCGGCCGGGTGCTGGTGGTCGTCAGCACCTACCGCTACCAGCCGATCGACCTGGAAGTGCTGCGCAGCCAGGGGATCGAACCGAGCGAGCAGCAGATGATCGCGGTCAAATCATCCGTGCACTTCCGCGCCGCCTTCACCCCGGTCGCCAGCGAGATCGTCGAGGTCGACACGCCGGGCCTGACCAGCCCCAAGCTGGAGAACTTCGACTATCGCCACGTCACGCGCCCGCTCTACCCGCTGGACCGCGATGCGGAGTGGCGGGGGTAGCGCGGACGGGCCTTCGACAAGGTACAGCGCCGTGTGCGGCACGGATCCCTCGACTGCGCTCGGGATGACAGGGGTAGTTCGGGGCGAACGACAACGGCAAGTCGTACTCGTACGCCCCTCCCTTTCCCTGTCATCCCGAGCTTGTCGAGGGATCCGTCCTCACGCGGCACCCCACGTCGCTACCGGCATGCGCCTACGGATGCCGCACCTCGACCTGGTTGTGGCGCGGCAGCCCGAGCGCGACGAACGTATTCCAGGAGAGCTCGACCGCCCAGTGGGCGCGCCAGGAGGCTTCGTCTCGCGCCGCCACCGTGTCCCCGATGGTGCACCAGAGGGTGACACCGTTGGCGGTCAATTCCAGCCGGTCGCCGACCGTGAAGTCGGGGTGGACGCAGTAGTAGCCGTTGGGGTCGGGCTGCGCGTTGGGCAGGGCCTGCCCCCAGCTCTTGTAGCGCTGCACGGTGTAGTCCCACCAGGCTACGGTATGGCTCGGCGAGTAGTAGGCGGCCGGGCCGCTATCGACCAGGTGCAGGTTCGCGGACGACCCAAAGGCCGAAGCCCGGCTCGCGCTGGCCGGGGGGCCAGCCGGCGCCGGCGGCGGCTGGCTGTACTGGGCCAGCAATTGCGCCTGCTCCCGCAGCACGCCGTCGACGAAGGTGTTGAGGTCCGGCTGCGTCCAGTCGGGATGCGCCTGGCCGCTGTAGTAGATCGCCAGCACCGCGCGCCAGTCGCTGTTGTGGCTGTGCGCGTCGGCCAGCAGGCGCAGGGCGGCCTCGGCGTTGACGGAGGGCTCGAGCGGCGTCGCCTGGCCCGCCAGCAGCGCCGGCCGCGCGCCGAAGAGTCCCTCGCGCCCGTCCGCGCCGGTGTGCGCCGGATCGAAGTTGCTGGCGACCTGGGCCAGCGCCGCCGCCAGGAACGGATCGAGTTTGTCGGCCAGCGCCGACCCGACGATCACCTCGCCGAAGGGCACTCCGTCGGCCAGCCAGCTCGCCGGCTGCTCGGCCGGTGTCGCCAGGTGGTGCCAGCTGCGGTAGTGCTGCCCCACGTTGGTCGACTCGACCTTCCAGCCGTCCGGGTTGTCGGGCGCATAGGTCAGCACGCGCCGCTCGAAGGCCTGGAAGAGGACGCGCCGGGTCTTGCCGGCGACGACCGTATCGCTCCAGTAGGGCTCGGTCAGCGGGTAGCCGGTCAGCAGCTCCCACGACTGCGCCTGGCTGGTCATCCAGCCGGCGAAGGGCTTGGCGATATTGTGGCCGGTCGCGTCGGCGTAGGTGGCGATCAGCACGCTGCTCTGGGGCATCGCGTTGGGGTCGATCGAGCCGTCGGCGCGCATCAGCGCGGTCACCGCCTGCCCGACACGCCGCGGGCTGCGCCGGTTGGCCAGATCATCGCCCACCGAGGCGATGCCGTTGAGGGCCGCGTACGTCGGCGCCAGCGCATTGCCGACCGTGTCGCCGGTGATCGGGATGTTGGCCGGGGTGCTGGTGAGGTAGCGGTCGTCCCCGATCTGGATGTCGCCGGCGATCAGGTCGCGCACCAGCAGCCCGCTGCTGACGTAGCCGGGGGAGGTGGGGTCTTGACCCGGATCGTCGATCTCCAGACGTCCCTTGTCGAAGTAGAAGACCTGGCGCGCGCCGCCCGGCGCGCCGGTGAAGGGTTCGTGGGCGGCGGCCAGGAGCGTCGGCCCCCAGACCCAGGCGTGGCTCGGCGTGTCCGGCCCGTCGGCCTGCGCCCAGAGCTGCGGCACCGGGTACGGAGCCCGGTCGCTCAGCGGCGCCGGCTCGCCCCGCGCCGGCAGCGGCAGGCCCAACCCCGGCGCCAGGACGACCAATCCGGCCAGCAGCAGCCAATGCGAACGCTTCAAATATCCATCCTCACATTGGACCAATCGCGGACGGCGGCTGGGCACGCGGTGTGAGCATGGGCCAGCCCCTACCGGACCCGATGACGGGCCACCCTCATGCTAGGCAGCCGGGGTTGCGCAAACACGAAGTTTTGGTGGGATTAGCGTGATGTGGGGGGCAACGCCGGACCGCGGGGTGCTTCTCCGCTAGGCGACGGCCAGGAGCGGCAGGCGCACGGTGAAGACGCTTCCCTGTCCGGGAAGACTCTCGACCTCGAGCGCGCCGCCGTGGCGCTGCACTGTGGCGCGGCTGATGGTTAGCCCCAGCCCCAGCCCCTTGGCGTGGCTGCGCGCCGCCGCTGCTCCCCGAGCGTAGGGCTCGAAGATGCGCCCCAGCTCCTCGCGCGGAATGCCGATGCCCCGGTCGGCGATGGTGACGACCGCCTCGCCGCCCTCGACGGCCAGCCGCACCTGCACCGGACTTCCCTGGGAGTACTGCAACGCGTTGACGAACAGGTTGAAGAACGCCTGCTCCAGCCGGGCCGCGTCCTGCGCCACCAGGCTGGGGGTCGCCGACAGGGCGATCACGCCCTGATCGAGATCGGTCGTGCGCTCGGCGCGCCGGGCGGCACGCTCGATGATCGGCGCCAGCTCGCCCGGGTCGAGCCGGAGCTCGAAGCGGCCGCGCTCGAGCTGGCTGATGTCCTGCAGGTTCTGCATCAGGGTGGTGATGCCGTCGACTCCCTTGAGCGCCGCTTCGATGCGCTCGCTGGCGCGCGGCAGGTCGCCCTTGCGCGCCGCCATGCCCGCCAGCTGCACGTTGCCGCGCAGCGCCGTCAGCGGCGAGCGCAACTCGTGCGTGATCAGCGCGATGAACTCGCTGATCGCCCCCGGCATGCCGCCGTCGAGCGTGCGCGCGGCCAACTCGGCGGCCACCTGGCGAGCCAGCAGGCTGAGGGCGGTCAGCTCGACATCGCTCAGCACGCGCCCGCTGACGAGGGCCAGCGCGCCGAACCGTTCGTCATCACGGAGCAGGGGGAGAACCAGCAGGCTGCGCTGCCCCAGCAAGTCCTGACGCGGCGCGCCCTGCAGCGCGGCCACGGCCGCGGCCACGGCCTGCTCATCGATGCGCTCTCCCACAGCGTTTACCCAGGCACGGCGCACCAGGCAGCCGGACTGGTCGAGCCAGACACCGGCAGCCTCCAGCGGCGGCGCATCCGCCAGACCGGCGGCGATGGTCTCCGCCATACTGCCCAGGCCGCGTCCGGCGAACGCGCGACTCAAGCGCTCGATCGCACGGAGCAGCGCCGGGCTGTCCGCCAGGGTCTCCTCCACCCCATCGGCTTCCACGTACTCTCCACCCTCTAGCTCTGCCATGTCAGCGGCCAACGTGAGTACCTCGTCATCTGCTGCCGCGCGCCGCGCTGCTCTGTGCTCCGCAACCGGGGTGCCAGTAAGCGGATGGGTGTAGATTGAGGGTGTAGCCGCTTCGTCCTGGAAAGGAGGCGACATGGCACGACTCTCGGCGGAGGAGCTGCGTGCGGCGCTGGCCGGGCTGCCCGGCTGGGAAGAGGCCGGCGACGCGATCGAGCGCGAGTTCAGCTTCCGTACCTTCCGCCAGGCGATGGCCTTCGCCAACGCGGTGGCCGATATCGCCCACGCGGCGCGCCACCACCCCGACATCCTGATCCGCTACAACCGTGTGCGGCTGACGCTATCCACCCACGACGAGGGGGGCGTCACCGAGCAGGACATCGCCTTCGCGCGGGCCGCCGACGCGGCGCAAGGCCAGGGGCAGGGGCAGGGGCAGGCGTGACGGGCAGGCCGGGCCGATGGTAGTCTGAGGGGGCCGGCTGGCCCGCGGCCGGCGGCGAGAGGAGTACACCGATGGTCACCATGACCCACTGGGAGCGCGTCCACGCCGCGCTCGACGGCCTGCCGGTCGATCACGCGCCGGTCAGCCTCTGGCGCCACTTCCCCGAGCGCGACCAGACGGCCGAGGATCTGGCGCAGGTCACGCTGGCGTGGCAGCGGCGCTTCGGCTTCGACTTCGTCAAGCTGATGCCGCCCGGCGACTACGCCACCATCGGCTGGGGCGCCGCGAGCGAGTACCAGGGGAGCCGCGGCGGCACGCGGCAGACGACGCGCTACCCGATCAGCGAGATCGAGGATTGGCGCAAGATCGGCGCGGTGCCGATCGACCAGGGGATGAACCACGAGGTGCTGGAGGCGGCCCGGCTGGTCGACGAGGGGCTACAAGGCGAGGTGCCGGTGCTGCAGACGATCTTCAGCCCGCTGACCATCGCGATGAAGCTCTCCAACGGTCAGGTGATTCAGCACCTGCGGCAGGAGCCGGCGCTGATCCACGACGCGCTGCGCGCCATCACCGCCGTTACCCGCCAGATGGCCGAGGAGACCCTGCGACGCGGCGCGGCGGGCATCTTCTTCGCCACCCAGGCCGCCAGCACCGACGTCATGTCGCCCGAGGAGTACATCGAGTTCGGCGTGCCCTACGACATCCTGGTGCTGGAGGCGGCGCTCGCCTCGCGCTTCACCCTGGT
>DASSHC010000261.1:0-4189 GCA_035693105.1 Thermomicrobiaceae bacterium
CTTCAAGCCGGTCGAGCAACTGCGCGCTCTGTACGAGGGCAAGGGGGTGACCCCGGACAAGGACGTGGTGACGTACTGCCGGATCGGGGAGCGCAGCAGCCACACGTGGTTTGTGCTGAAGTATCTGCTGGGCTACGACAATGTGCGCAACTACGACGGCTCGTGGACCGAGTGGGGCAACCTGGTCGGCGCGCCTATTGAGCGCTAGTCACTTGTTGACTGCTGCTCGCGCAACGGGGCGTAGCACATCGCGCAAGGGGGCCGCAAGCACAATGTGAGTGCTGAGTGACGACGAGTGGTCAGTGGTCTATACGTCGCGTGCTGAGCGCAGCGAAGTGCTTCGTCTTCGGCTAAGGAGACGAGACTCTTCGCTTCGCTCAGAGTGACAGGCCTTGGGGTAACTGCCTGACGGCTGACGACTGTTTGCGTAGCGGTGCGTACACACCGCCGACACATAACCGGGGGGAGGAACACGAAATGAGCCAGATCTTAGATGAAGTGCTTGCGGCCAACAACGAATATGCGGCGAACTTCGGCGATAAGGGCCAGTTGCCCATGCCGCCGGGGCGCCACTTTGCCATCCTGACTTGCATGGACGCGCGGCTCGACCCTGCCAAGTACGCGGGGTTGGCCGAAGGCGATGCCCATGTGATCCGCAACGCCGGGGGCCGGGCCAGCGACGACGCGATCCGCTCGCTGGTGATCTCCTACAAGTTGCTGGGCACCCGCGAGTGGTTTGTCATACACCACACCGATTGCGGCATGCTGACCTTCACCGACGAGGTGATCCGCGGCCTGCTGGCGCAGAGCCTGAAGACGGCCTCAGTGGACGCGAACGGCTGGCACGACAGCGGCGAAGGCCCCGGCTCGAACGAGGCCGAGCATATCAGCTTCCTGACAATCCGCGATCAGGCGCAAAGTGTGCTGGATGACGTGCGACGCATCCGGGCGCACGCTCTGGTGCCCGGCGACATCCCGATTTACGGCTATATCTACGACGTGAAAACCGGGCGGCTGATCGAGGTGCCTGAAGCGACCCGCGCGGGCCAGGTAGTGCGCGAGACCGCGTCTGTCCACTAAGCAGCGGCGCCCGTGGCCAGTCACCGGCCACCGTCGTTTCGCGGTGTAGGGGCCGGTTTCCCACCGGCCCGCCACTCGTCCAAATCGATGTAGTGGACTACTATAAGAAGGGATTGAGCTTTCCGATGAAAGAGCCGATCGGCATCCTGTACGAGCATCCGGAATGGTTCCAGCCGCTGTTTGCCGCGCTGGATCGCCGGGGCCTGGCCTACGCGCGCATCCCGGCCCAG
Organism: Thermomicrobiaceae bacterium; assembly: GCA_035693105.1. Classification (GTDB taxonomy): domain Bacteria; phylum Chloroflexota; class Chloroflexia; order Thermomicrobiales; family Thermomicrobiaceae; genus DASSHC01. The sequence continues at coordinate 1,311 of DASSHC010000261.1, forward strand.
GCGCACCGCTACGACCCGGCGGCCCGGTCGGCGCCCTATAGCCTGGTCGTCAACCGGGTCAGCCCGTCGTCGTATCTGCGGGATCACTCGCGGGCGATCTTCTATGCCCAGCAATACCTGGCCCACCTGGAGGAGATCGGCGTGCCGGTGGTCAACGGCCTGCGCGCCTACCGCCTGGAACTGTCCAAGGCGCGCCAGTTGCAATTGCTGGCGCGCCTCGGGCTGCCGCATCCGCGCAGCCGGGTGGTCAACGCCGTCGTGGAGATTGCGCCCGCGGCGGCGGAGCTGGTCTATCCCATCATCGTCAAGCCGAACATCGGCGGGAGCGGCGCGCTGATGCGCCGCTTCGACACGCCGGGCGAACTGGCCGCCGCGGTGGCAGACGGCGCGCTGGACTCGCTCCTCGGCCTCGACTACACAGCCATTGTGCAGGAGTATCATCCGCCGCGCCACGACTCGATCGTGCGCGTGGAGGCCCTCGACGACCGCCTGCTCTACGCGATCCGCATCTACAACGACACGCAGGACAGCTTCAATCTCTGCCCGGCGGACATCTGCCAGTTGCCACCGCCGGGCCAACGTGGAGTCAAGAAGCCGTTGCGCGTCGAAGCCGCCGACCCGCCCGCCTGGGTGATCGAAGCGGTGTTGCAGATCTTCCGCGCGAGCAGCATCGATATCGGCGGGGTCGAATATCTGGAGAGCGCCCGCGACGGCGGGCTGTACCTCTACGACATCAACGCCCTATCCAATTTCGTCACCGACGCGCCGCGGATCGTCGGCTTCGATCCTTTCGAGTACTTTGTCGATTACCTCGCGCGGCGGGCCGGGCTGGCTGTGGGAGCAGTGGCCCCGTAGAGCCGCCGCGTGTTTAGCACAGGAGGAGATATCCGTTCATGGCAACTTCATCATCCGCGACCCGCCCCACGCCCGGCGACATCCCGCTGCCCATTGTGCGGCTCAACCGCTGGGTGTTGCTCGTGGGCATCGTCCTGGGTCTGATCCTGCAACAGCCGTTGCTCACCACGCTGCTGTTTCTGATCCTGCTGCCCGCGGTCGTCATCGGCCAGCGTGCGAGCCTGATCTTTCGCGTGGGCAAGCGCCTGTTCGCGCGGCAAATCCCGACCGCCGAGCGCGAAGACCGCCGCCTGATGCGCTTCAACAACAGTATCGCCCTGGTGCTGCTGGGATTGGCCCAGCCGGCGTTTCTGCTAGGCGCGCCGCTGGTGGGCTGGGCGCTGGCGGGCCTGGTCGCCGTGGCGGCCGGGGTGGCCCTGGCCGGGTTCTGCGTGGGCTGCTTCATCTATTACCAGTTGAAGCTGAACCGCTACCGCTTGCTGGGGATCCGATAAAAAGAGGAAGCGCGGCGCCAGCCGCGCTTCCTCTTTCTTTAGCCTCGCGTACATCAGGCAGAGATGCCGGCCAGACGCTCAGCGCTTGGGGCTTGCTCCCGAAGTAGCGTACTGAGGCGGCTCAGCGTGGCGTTGATGTCCGCCGCCGTGATGCCGTAGTGCGTGACCAGGCGCACAACCAGGGGATCGGTCGGGGCAAACAGGACACCTGCCTCGGCGGCGCGCGCTGTGAACTGGTCGGCGTTCCAGCCCGTGGCCTGGACGTTGGCGTAGACCATGTTGGTCAGCGGGCGGGCGAGATCGACCTGCAGGCCCGGCAGCCCGGTCAGGCCCTCGGCCAGCCGGCGGGCGTTCGCGTGGTCCTCGGCCAGGCGGTCGACCATCTCGGTGAGGGCGACGATGCCCGCCGCCGCGATGATCCCGGCCTGGCGCATGCCGCCGCCGACCAGCTTGCGGTTGAACCGCGCCCGCTCGATGAAGGCGCGCGGCCCGCAGAGCAGCGACCCCACCGGCGCGGCCAGCCCCTTGCTCAGGCAGAACATCACCGTGTCGGCGGGCGCGGCCAGTTCGGCGGCGGTGATCCCAAAGGCAACCGCCGCGTTGAAGATGCGCGCGCCGTCGAGGTGCAGCGGCAGGCCGTGGCTGTGGGCCAGATCGCCCAGCGCAGCCATGTAGTCGCGGCCAATAGGCACCCCGCCGCAGCGGTTCTGCGTGTTCTCGATGCAGATCAGCGCCGTATGCGGGAAGTGGTGGTCCACCGGGCGGATGGCGGCGGCCACGGCGTCGAGCGGCAGCGTGCCGTCGGGCGCGTTGGGGATGCCCCACATCGCCACGCCCCCCAGCACCGAGGCGCCCCCGGCCTCGGCGTGGCGGATATGCGCTTCCATGCCCACGATGAGTTCGTCGCCGCGCCCGCAGTGGGTCAGCACGGCGCACAGGTTGCCCATGGTGCCGCTGGGCACGAACAGGGCCGCTTCCTTGCCCAGCGTTTCAGCGGCCAGCGCTTCCAGGCGGATCACGGTCGGATCGTCGCCGAACACGTCGTCGCCGACCTCGGCCTGCGCGATCACCGCGCGCATCGCGGCCGAGGGGCGGGTGACGGTGTCGCTGCGCAGGTCGATCATGGCGCGACTTTAGCCCGGATCGCTCGTCGCGGCGGGAACGTGGCCACGAGGGCGAGCGCCCGGCTCAGGGCGTCGGCGAGATCGGCGGTCCGTCGTCGTCGGCCGGTGGCTTCGGCGCATCCGCCTTGGGCGGGTCCGGCTTGGCCGGCGCCGGCTTCGGGTCGCGCGGCGTCGGCGGCGGCTCCGGGGAGCCGAGCTCGGTGCGCAGCTTCTGCTCGAGCTTGGCGAGGAGCTCGTCCTCGACCCACGACGGGCGGTCCTCGATCTGGACGACGAAGCGGGTCAGCTTGCGGCCGTCCTTGACGATGTCGATGACCTCGAGGGAGCCGCGAAAGACCTTGTTCTCCTCGCGGTACTCGAAGATCGCGTAGCCGGCGTCGGCGTCCTTCTCGATCACCTTGAGCTT
>DASSHC010000262.1:0-4286 GCA_035693105.1 Thermomicrobiaceae bacterium
CAAGCCGGCAGGGGCACGCTAGGCCGGGGTGGCGACGGCGAAGGGGGCCGGGACCTCGCGCAGGCGACTGGGGTCGACCGGGAGGATGCGCAGGGCGGCGCGGTTCGTCTCTTCGAAGGTGAGCAGGAAGTCGCGCAGGCCCGCGATCTGGCTGGGCGAGGGGTCGTCCTCGAAGACCGCGTAGGCGACCAGCGCCTGCCCGCGCGCGAAGTGGACGACCTGGCCGCCGGACAGTTGCGTCTTGTGGACGTGCGAGCCGAACATCTCGGCGCTCAGGCTCTCGAACGCGGCGACCATGCCGGTGATGATCGACTCATCGAGCGGGAAGTATCCGTAGGTGCGCACCGGCATGCCACTGGCATCGACCACCGCCAGGCTGAGCACGCGCACATCGGGCAGCGCGCCGAGCGCGGTGGGGCGCCGCGAGGGGTCGAGCGTGCTGTCGCGCTCGGCGCGTCGCTGCTCCAGCTCCAGCAGCTCCTGGCGCAGCTCGGTGAGATAGGCGATCAGCTCCGAATGCAGCGCGTTGAAGCGGGTCATGCTCAGCTCGCCCAGCGAGAGCATGTGGTTGAGATTGTCGAGCTGACCGAGCACCACGTCCTGCTCGCCGCGAATCCAGCGCATGCGCTCGACACGCTGCCGCTCCATCGCCGCCTGGCGCGAGGCGCGCCAGATGCGATTGAGCCGCTGCTCGGTCAGCTCGCGCGCCTGGCGTGGGTCATCCCAGCGCGAGGTGGTCGGGTTCGACTCGGCCGGCAGCGGATCGGACCAGTCGCCGTGGAGCAGTCCGTGCAGGTCGAGCGTGTGCCCGCTGGCGGCGGCGAGCGCGCCGGCGAGACAGAGCAGCCAGAGGCCGCCGAGCGGCAGCGCCAGCGCCAGCAGGAGCTGCGCGGAGAGGCCGATCCAGGGTACGCCGAAGACCAGCAGCGAGCCGAACTGGAGCGCGAGCGGTGCGGTCAGCGGACCGGCGTCGCGGTGCGCCAGCAGCCAGAGGAGCACGACCAGCGCGCAGGCGACGCAGCGGGTGAGATGGAGCGTGGTGGCCAGCAAGCTGTGCCGCAGCACGAAGCGTCGCGGCGGCGCCAGCAGCAGCGCCACTGCCCAGCCGGGTCCCACATAGGCCAGTGCGGCCAGAGCCCGGTCCGCGTTGGTGGGCCGCGCGCGCGCGGCCAGGTCCGGCGGCTGCATCGGCTCGCCCCTCCCGGATAGCGTCGTGCCGCCCTCTGGACGGCACGCGGTGCTGCGAGTATAGGGAGATCCGGTGGCCCTGGCATTGGACCAAGGTGCCAGTTGACGTGGGACTCATGTGCCCCAGGTGAAAGGGACGATCGGATGACTGCCAAACCGACCGCCGGTGCCTCCGAGGCAAACATGCACATCATTCCGCCGCCCGTGCTCTACCTGGGCGCGCTGCTCGTGGGGCTGCTGGGGCAGCGCCTGCGGCCGGTTCGGCCGCTGCCGCGCGGGCTGGCGCGGCCGCTGGGCTGGCTCCTGATTGGGGCTGGGCTGGCGCTCGGCGCCTGGGGCGTCATCACCTTCCGAGGTGCCGGAGAGTCACCCAACCCGACCCAGCCGACCCGGTCGCTGGTGACGAGCGGGCCGTTCCGCTACTCGCGCAACCCGCTCTACCTCGGCATGACCGCCATCTATCTCGGCATTACCGCGCTGGCCAATAGCCTCTGGCCGCTCCTGTTGCTCCCGGCCGTGCAGCGGGTGATGAACGAGCAGATCGTCCCGGGTGAGGAGTCATATCTCGCGCGGCGCTTCGGCGCGGAGTACGCCGAGTACCGGCGCCGGGTGCGGCGCTGGCTCTGACGGCTCGCGGTGTAGTCCATTATGTTAGGATAGCGGCGGGAGGTTGCGTGAACGCCAACCTTGAGCCGCGGGTGCCACTCGGCGCGACCCGGCGCAAGCTACTCCAGATTCTGAAGCAGAGCGACGGCCTGGCGGTCGATCAGATGGCCGAGCGGCTCGGCATCACCCCCATGGCGGTGCGTAAGCACATCGCCGCGCTGGAGGCCGACGGCCTGCTGGAGTCGACCACGGTTCAGGGGCCGGTCGGGCGCCCGGCGCACGTCTATTTCCTGACGCCCCAGGCCGAGGAGCACTTCCCCAAGCAGTACGAGCGGCTGCTGACCGATCTCCTGTCCGACCTGGCCTGCCTCGACGGCGCTGCCAAGGTCGACCTGTTGCTGGCACGCCGCTCCGCGCGTACGCAGCAGTTCCTGGGCGAGCGCGTGGGCGCCGCGTCCAACCTGGGCGAGCGGGTCGCGGCGCTGGCCGAGGGGATGGACGAGCTGGGCTATCTCGCCAGCTGGGAAGAGATCGAGCCGGGCGTCTACCGCATCAAGCAGTACAACTGCGCCATCGACCAGGTCGCCACCTGCTTCCCCGGCGCCTGCGCCTGCGAGGCCGAGATGTTTCGCCGCCTGCTCGGCGCCGAGGTCGAGCGCACCAGCCACATGCTGGCCGGCGACCGCTGCTGCTGCTACCTCGTGCGGGCGAAGGTCGCCGCGGAGCGCGAGTAGCCTACCGGGTAACGTTCCCATCTTGTTCTGCTGTAGGGGCAGACCCCCGTGTCTGCCCGGTTGCCCCTACGTTGAGGTAACGGGGAATGGGGGAACGTCAGCAGCAAACGCGCGCGTCGGCAAACACCCGGCGAGGGCAGGCAGAGAGGTCTGCCCTACCGCTCCGGGCCGAGGCGTGGGGGCGCGCCGGCGAGCTGCGCGGCCGTGCGCGGCGGGGCGACGGCCGCGCCCTGCACCAGGTCGCAGCCCAATTCGCGCAGGTGCCGGCAGCGCTCGGCTGAGTCCAGGTCCAGCGCCGCCACGCGGGCGCCGAGCCCGTGGGCCAGCCGGGCAAGCCCGGCGACGACGCTCGGATCGAGCTGGCCCGCCGTGAGCGAGCGGTCGAGCCGCAAGACCTCGGCGCCCAGCCCGGCCAGGCGCGCCGGCGCCAGCCGCCCCAGCCCGAAGCTGTCCAGCAGCAGGCCCACCCCCAGTCTCCGCAACGCCGTGATCTGCTCCAGCACGCGGTCGTCGCCCAGCGCGCCCTCGTCGACCGCCAGGAGCAGCCGCTCCGGCGCCAGCCCGGCAGCCGCCAGCAGCTCGGCCAGGTGCTCCGCGGCTCCCGGCTCGGCGAGCAGGTGAGGTGCGGCGGGTACGATCAGCCGCGTGGCCGACAGCGCCGGCCAGTCGAGCGCGTCACGGCTGGCCGAGGTCAGCGTCCACGACGTGAGTGCGCCGTCCAGCTCCACCCGCCCGGCCAGCGCCCACAACGCTCGAGCATCCTGCTTGCCCTGCACCGGCCAGCCGGGGCGTACCTCCAGGGCGGCGAGCGTGTCGTCGGCGGCGAAGATCGGCTCGTAGCGCAGATCCAGCGCCCCGGCCGCGAGCGCGCGCCGCAGCTCGATCCCGTGCTGGTGCTCGTCCAGACTGGCCGCGCCCAGGCCGGGGTCGTCCAGCGCGACTGGCGGGCCGCCGGGCGCGAGCGCCCAGTCGCGAGCCTGGGCCGCGCCCCGCAGCAGTTCATCGGCCGAGCGGCCGGCAGCGCCCAGCGCCACGCCGGCCCGCGCCCGCGCACCCGCCTGCTCGGCCACCGCGACCAGGCGCTCGGCGATCTGCACCACCGCCGTCGCCTGCCCGGCATTCTCCACGATCAGGGCGAACTCGGCGTGCCCGGTGCGCGCCAGCAGATCGCTCGGCCGCAGCGCGCTCCGCAGGCGCTCAGCCGCCGCCCCGAGCAGCGAGGCGTCCGGCTCACCCGCGTCCGCCGCCAGCGAGAGGATGACCACCCCGGTCAGCGCCTCGCGCCGCGCCGCGCGGGCCAGCGCGCGCGCCAGGTGATCGAGGAGGAGCGGGCGGTTCGGCAGATGGGTCAGTGGGTCGTAGAGCGCCGCCTGGGCCGGCGCCGCCGGCACGCCGCGCGCGGCCGCCAGGATGTGGGCCAGGGCAGTCAGGAAGGCGACCTCCTGCGGCGACCACTCCCGCGGCGCGGCGCTGCCGGCCAGCAAGAGCGCGCGCGGGCGCTGGCCGGACTGGACCGGCGCCGCGATGAGCGCGCGCAGCCCCAAGTCGCGCAGCAGTGGCGAGCCGCCGAGGTCGTCAGGGGCGATCTCCGCGCGGACCAGCGGCTCGCCGTCCGCCAGCGCCCGGCCAAGCAGCGTGCCGGCCAGCGGCTCGCGTGCCCGGCCGACCTGGCCATCCGCCCAGCCGGCGCCCGCCGTCAGCAGCGCCTCGTCTCCCTGCACGACGAAGAGCCCCACCAGCTCGGTCCCCAGCTCGGCG
>DASSHC010000263.1:0-2534 GCA_035693105.1 Thermomicrobiaceae bacterium
GCCGTTCGGTGAAGTCGATGACGTGCTCGATGATGCGCTCGTCGTGGGTGGCAATGGCGGTGAAGGCGTTGTCGGTCAGCATGCGCTCGGCCAGGCGCAAGTAGTTGCGATCGACATCGGACTTTTGCGGGTAGGCGACGCTGGGCGGCTCCAGGTAGGCGCCCTTGACCAGGCGCACGTTTGGTTTGAGCGGCAGCAGTGCTTCCAGGTCCTGCTGGGAGCGGTAGAGGGCGGACTGCAGCACGGTGCCCACGTTGTCGTGGCCCGCGGCGCGCAGCCGGCGGTAGATGCGCAGGGTCGGTTCGACACGCGCCGACTCCTCCATGTCGATGCGAATGAAGTTGCCGTGCGTGGCGGCGTGGGCCACGATCGACTCGACGTTCTGAAAGGCCTCGTCCTCGCTGACGTCGAGCCCCAGGTGCGTCAATTTGAGCGCGATCACGGTGTCGAGCTGCTCGGCGGCGATGCGGTCGAGGATGGCGCGGTAGGTGCCGGCGACGCCTCGGGCCGTCTCGGCGTTACGCACGCCCTCTCCCAGCAGGGTCGTGTTGGTGCGCAAGCCCTGCTGGTTCAGGGCGCGCAGCACCGGTACGGCCTCGTCCAGCGTCTCACCGGCGACGAAGCGCGCAGCGCCCAGCCGCATGCCGTAGCGGCGGACGACGCCGGCCACCGCGCCGTTCTGGGTGGCCAGCAGGATGCCGCGCCGGAAGAAGCCGTTCAGCGCGGAGCCGATCGCGCTCGCCTGCGCTGGCTCCGTCGAGTCAGGCGCTGCTGGAACCCCCTGCGTGGCCATCCCCGGCCTCCTTCCCCGGCGCTACAGTTTCTCGCCAATCGACTTCAGCTCCATGAAGTGCTGCAGCGTGTCCGGCCCACCGCCGCGGGTGTTGGTGCCGCTCAGCTTCATGCCGCCGAACGAATGGACGCCCATCAGCGCGCCGGTCGACTTGCGGTTGAAGTAGAGGTTGCCGACATCGAATTCCTGCCGGGCGCGCTCCAGGTGGGCGCGATCGCGCGAGTAGACCGAGCCGGTCAGGCCGTACTCGCTGTCGTTGGCGATCTCCAGCGCCTCGTCGAAATCCTTGGCCTTGATGATTGTGAGCACCGGGCCGAAGATCTCTTCACGGGCGATGCGCGCGGTGGGCGGCACGTCGACGAAGATCGTCGGCTCGATGTAGTAACCGTTCCCCTCGGCGGTCTCGCCACCTAGCGCCAGCCGTCCCTCCTGCTTCCCGATCTCAATGTGGTCGAGGATCGACTGGTACTGCTTGGCGTCCACCACCGCGCCCACGGTGGCCTCGCCCTCGGTGCCGGGGCCGACCTTGACCAGGGCCCGTGTGCGCTGCACGACGCGGCGGACCAGATCGTCGTAGACGTCCTCATGGACGATAGCGCGCGAGCAGGCGGAGCACTTCTGCCCCGAGAAGCCGAAGGCGGAGGTGACGATTCCCTCCGCGGCCGCGGCCAGATCGGCGTTGGCGTCGACGATGATCGCGTCCTTCCCGCCCATCTCGGCCGAGACGCGCTTGAGCCAGCGCTGGCCGGGCTGGAGCTTCGCGGCGCGCTCGTAGATGCGCACGCCGACGTCCTTGGAGCCGGTGAAGGAGACGAACCGCACCAGGGGATGCTCGACCAGGGCGTCGCCGATCTCGGAGCCGGAGCCGGGGAGGAAGTTCACCACCCCAGCCGGAACGCCCGCCTCCTCCATGATCTCGACCAGTTTATAGGCCATGACCGGCGTATTACTGGCCGGCTTGAGTACGACGGTGTTGCCGGCGGCGACTGGACCCATGGTCATGCCGGTCAGGATGGCGGCGGGGAAATTCCAGGGTGGGATAATCGCGCCCACGCCGAGCGGTACCCAGCGCAGTTCGACGGCCTCCTCGGGGATCGAAGTCAGCGTCAGCGGCTCGGCCAGCTCCAGCGCCTGCCGGCCGTACCACTCCAGGAAGTCGATTGCCTCGCTCAGCTCACCCTCGGCCTCGTCCCAGGCCTTGTCCAGCTCGTAAACCATCCAGGCGGCCAGTTCCAGCTTGCGGCGGCGGATGAGGCCAGCCATGCGAAAGAGGACGCTGGCACGCCCCTCGGCCGGCATGGTGTGCCACTGCTTGAACGCTTCGGCCGCCGCCGCCACCGCATCCTCGACATCCTGGGGTCGCGCCTTGGCGACCTCGCCCACCAACTGATCGAGATTGCCGGGGTTGACCGAGCGGATCCAGTCACCGGTCTCGCGGCGCTCGCCGCCGATCACCAGCGGATAGCGCTGGCCAAGCTGGGCCTCGACCTCCTGGAGCGCGGCTCGCATTGCCGCGCGATTCTCGTCCAGCGAGAAATCGAGTGATGGTTCGTTGGAAAATGCTCCTCGCATGGTGTCCTCCCTTGGGCATGGAGCGGCTACGCTCGCGCAGTGTGGTGAACACATCGGCCGCGGCATCAAGTGTAACCCGCACTCACGGCGGGTGGATCGGCCGATTGGCATCGTCAGCCCCGGCGCGCGGCTCGATGACTGCCTGGCGTTCCACGCTTGCCCGGCGCCT
>DASSHC010000264.1:0-2227 GCA_035693105.1 Thermomicrobiaceae bacterium
GTTGAGCGCGGGGATGCGCTGGCGTAGCAGCGTGCGGAGCTGGCTGGCCAGCCCTTCGAGCTGATCGGCGAACTGGGCCACGGCCTCGCGCGCCTGGCGCGGCGGCGCGTAGTCGGCGCTGTCGACCGAGTCGAACACGGCGCTCAGCTTCTCGTGCAGCCCGCTCGGCCAGAGCTGGGCGCCGCGCATGTTGACGTCGATCAGCGCCCCACGGATGCCGTGCAGCTCCGCCGCCAGCGCCTCGATCTGCTCGACCAGCCCGTCCCGATCGCCAACCCGCTCCCGCCAGGCCGCGAGCTGGCCGAGGAGCGCGCCGATCTGATTGATGGTGCGGTTGGTCAGCGTCAGCTCGTCGAGGATCTCGCGCAGAAAGTCGTACTGCGCCTGGAGGTCGGCGCGGCTGGTCCGCACCCGCGGATCCGGCTCGATCACAACTGGCTGGCTGACAGTCTGGCCGTCGACGGACAGGCGCACCCGGTAGTCGCCCGGCAGCACCATCGGACCGTCCGGCCGGTCCCAGGGTTGCAAGTCAACTCCCTCGACGCTCGGCGCGCCGGCCAGGCGCCAGTTCCAGAGCACGCGATTGACGCCCGGCTCGGCGGGGGCGGAGTCGAACCGCCGGAGCACCGCGCCGCCGGGTTCGAGCACCTCCAGCGTGACCTCCGACTCCGGCGTGCGGGGCACGTAGTACTGCACCACCGTCCCCTGGGGCGGGTTCTGGCCGGCGTCGAGGTGGAGCTGGCGGATCGAACCGTCGGGCCGCCGCTCGGGCAGGATCGCGATCAGGCTGGTGTCGGCGTGGCTGTAGTTGACGGAGCCGGGGATGCCGCCGTCGCGCAGGCGGCCGCCGTAATCTCGCATACGCAGCCGAGGGCGCGGCGGGAAGAGATGAACCGCATCCGCGCTCGGGGTGCGCCGCATCTCCCGCAGCGGCACCAGGTCATCGAGGATCCAGAAGGAGCGACCGTGGGTGGCGACGACCAGCTCGTCGCCCTTGACCACGAGATCGTGGACCGGAACCACCGGAATATTCCCGCCCAGCGCTCGCCAGCTCTGGCCGTCGTCGAAGGAGACGGAGAGGCCGGTCTCGGTGCCGAGGAAGAGGAGTCCCTCCACCTCGGGGTCCTCGCGCACCACGCGCGTGATGCACTCCTCGGGCAGGTCGCCGTTGATCGCGGTCCACGACTGCCCGTAGTCGCTCGTCTTGAGCAGGTACGGCCGGCGGTCATCGATCTTGTAGCGCGTCGCCGCCACGTAGCACGTGGCCTTGTCGTGCGGCGACGGCGCGATGATCAGCACCTGGGAGCGTGCCGGCAGCACCGACTCCGGCGGCGTGATCTCCTGCCAGCTGCGGCAATCGTCGCGGGTGAGAGAGATGAGTCCGTCGTCGGAGCCGGCCCAGAAGACGCCGCGCTCGTGGGGCGACTCGGCGAAGGCGAAGATGGTGGCGTAGACCTCGGCGCCGGTGTTGTCGCGCGTGAGCGGCCCGCCGGAGGACACGAGGGTCTCCGGCTCGTGGCGCGTCAGGTCGGGCGAGACGACCTCCCAGTTGGCCCCGAGCGTGGTCGAGCGGTGGACATGCTGCGAGCAGACGTAGAGCACGTCGGGATCATGCTGGGAGAAATGGATCGGGAAGGTCCACTGAAAGCGATACTTCAGGCCCTCGGCCCCGACGCCCCAGCCGTACAGCTCCGGCCAGACGGTGTTGTTCCACTTCTGCCCCGTGCGGTGATCGTAGAGGGTCATGATGTCGTTGTAGGCGCGGCGACCGGCCGGGCCGGAGGCGACCACGATGTTGGGGTCGTCCGGCTTGACCGCGATGTAGCCACTCTCGCCGCCCCCCGGCGCGTACCAGTCGCGCTCGGTGATCGCGCCGTCGACGGTGCGGCTCGGCAGGCTGATGGCGCTGTTGTCCTGCTGCGAGCCGTAGACGCGGTAGGGCACCTGATCGTCGGTGGTGACATGGTAGAGCTGGGCCGTCGGCTGGTTGTAGATGCTCGACCAGCTCCAGCCACCGTCGAAGCTGACGCAGGCGCCACCGTCGTTCCCCTCGATCATACGCTGGTTGTTCCGGGGGTCGATCCAGAGCGCGTGGTCGTCGCCGTGCGGCGTCGGGATGCGTTGGAAGCTGGCGCCGCCGTCGATCGACTTCCAGAAGCCGTAGTTCTGGGCGTAGACGGTGTCGGGGTCCTGGGTGTCGGCGGTGATGTGCATGTAGTACCAGGGA
>DASSHC010000265.1:0-19646 GCA_035693105.1 Thermomicrobiaceae bacterium
CGCTGGTATCGGCGATCGCCCAGCAGTGCCCGTCGTGCTCCACCAGCCGCCGCACCCATGAGTCCGCCGCCGCGACTCCCAGGCTCGCTCCCAGCGGCTGCACCACGCTCAGTTGGTAGCTGTCCGTGTCGAACACCATCACCAGCGACTGGCTCTCGTGGCCGATCAGCCGCGCCTTGCGCGCCGCGCTGCCGTACGTCTGGTTCGCCGTCCAGATGTTGCTCGCCATGTCGTACTCGCCCACGTTGGCCGCGCTGCCGAAGGCGATGTGCAGCTTGGTCCCCAACTGCGTCGCGTCCACCGCGTTCGCCGGCAAGGTCTGCTTCGTCGTCAGGCTGCCGTAGTTGCTCCCCGAGGTCGTCACCTGGTACAGCCCGGTCCCGTTCACCAGGTACGTCGTCCCGTTGTAGCCGAAGCTCCAGCTTGGCTGCCCCGGCTGGAACGCCGGCACCGCCGCCTCCGTCTTGTCCTGCCGCTTCGGCCCCGCCGTCACCCCCTGGCTGTCGTAGGCCGGCATCGCCCCGGTGCCGCTCCAGAAGCGGTCGCGCTCGTTCTGCAGCAGCCGCCGCGCCCCGCCGTAGAAGTCCGCCAGCCGGATGCGCCCCACCTTCCCCTCGCTCGCCCACGCCTGCTGCCGCCGGTAGCTCCCCGGCTTCACCATGTAGCCCACGCCCGCTACGGTGACGTCGTAGGTCTCAGTCATGGCCACTCCCACCTAAGCCGAGGGACAACCTCGGTGCCATCCTGGCGCCGACGCCCGGGCATGTCCCACGAGCGAGCCGGCAGCGCGGCCGCACACCGGAAACCGGCCGCGCGCAGGCTCACCCCCGCCTCATCCTGCCGCGTGTACGTCACCACCCGGCGATACCCCAGCGCTCGAGCCGCCCGCCGCACGGCCCCGTAGAGCATCGAACAGCCGTTCGAGACACCATCGGTACAGCAGCGCGATACCTCCAGCGTCAGCCCATCATCGAGCGCCCGCGCCACCGGTCGGCCGCAGATCGCCACGCCTCGTAGCTGCGCACCGTCCGCGATCCCCACCAGCAGCCGGTACCCGCTCGGCGGTCGATGATGCCGATGCTCCGCGCACACGAAGACCCGCGCCTCGTGCCACGTCACCGGCACCACCCGTAGCGAACCACTCATGGCAAGCTCACCCCCACCCGGTTCCCATCCTCGTCCAGCAGATCCCGCCGCACCGCGCGCCGGTAGCAGCGACAGTGCGGATGCAGCGGCGGTCGCGGACCCTCATTGGCCCGAAACAGCGTGCCGTCCAGCGCCCGGCACACCACGCACGCCCCCGGCTGTGCTACCCACACCTCGATCACCACCCAGCGCAGCAGCCGCGGCCGCTTGTGGAACCTCCGCGCGTGCGCCATCAGGAGCGGCCCTCCCCTCCCCTGTCATCCTGAGCCGCAGCGAAGGATCTCCCTACGCTTGCGAAAAAGTGGATCCACTTTTAGAACGCTCGGTTCTTGTGGATCCACAAGAACCGAGCCGGACCATCAGTACCAGCCCTCGTCGACCCGCTCGCCGCTCGTGCTGTAGCACTCCCACTTCACCGCCACCCGCTCACAGTCGCAGTTGGGATGCAGCGGCGGGGTCGGCCCGTTCCCCCGCTCGAACCACTCCCCCACGAACACCGCGCACTGCGGGCAGGCCCGCCCCCCAGCCGTGCGCCACTCCTCCCACACCACGTAGCGCACGCAGGTGCGCGTGTCCGGAGGCGATTCGTCGGCCCGCTCGCCGCCATCGGTCGAGATACCGACGTCGGGATTGGTGGGCCGGCTCTGGTCCGGCCGGCTGCCCGGCCCCCCGCTGCCGTAGTCCAGGTTCATCGTCGCACCCTCCGATACGCCTCAGCATCGGACGCAGCCACGTGTCGCCAGGAAACACACACCCACGCACGCCAAACGACCCGAGCCGCAAGCCTCCACCACCGCCAGCGGAGCCAACTGCAACACGCTGACGCCCTACGCCGCATACCCCACCGCCGTCCTCGGTCGCCAGTCCTGCTCATCCAGCACCCCCACCAGCGCCGCCGAGAGCAGGAAGTCGTCGTGCGTCTTCGGGTCCGGCACCGACCACGACATCAGCCGGCCAGGCCCCGGCCGCACCGCATACGTACACGCCGCTACCTGCCGCCAGAAGACCTCGGCCAGGTTGCCCGCTTCCGGGTCCGACAGGGTCAGGTCGTACTCCTTGAAGCGCCCCGAGTCGATGATGCCGAGATAATCCCAGCCAAGCTGGCTCTTGGAGGCAAGCGAGAACGTGAAGGGCAGCACCGTCCGCTCTCCCAGCGCCGAGCGCAGGAAGCTCGCGAGCCCCGCGCCTACCCCGGTCGCGTCCACCACCACATACCGCGCACGCCAAACGTTGCGCGCCAGGTCCAGCAGTTGCCCGTACAGCGCCGTGTGCTTCACCCCGGTCCAGCCGTAGCGCCGCACCACTTCGTACACCGGCCGATTCTGCTTACCGGGTAAACCGGCATCCGCCCGGACGCGCACCACCGTCAGCGCCGTCGCGTCCCGCCTGGCCGAGGGGTCGAACGTCTGCACCCCTTCAACCTGGTCCTCTTCCTCCCCGGCCACATCCAGCAGCAGCGCGTACGTTTCCCCTGGTCGACCGTGCTCCAGCGGCCCGTGCTCGCCCCGCATCTGGCCCCGGCGTGAGGCTGGGAACAGCCCGCCCTCGCCGTCCAGCTCCACTAGCTCGTACTCCGTCTTCACGAACGGATGTTCCGCGCCCAGCTCGGCGATCCGCCCCTCGACGTAGCGCCCGTAGGTCGGCAACTCCTGTGCGACCGCGCGCCAGGGGGCCAGAAACAGCCGCTGCCGGCCGTCAGCCGCCTGCAAGGACTCCAAGTACCGCATCTGGCGCGCAAGCAGCGTGTCGGCCGTCCAGACCGTCCCCAGCATCAGCGTGACCGCGTTCTCGGCGGCCGCCATCGGCGCGAAGACCGCGTCCCAGCGGTCCGGCTCCACGTCTTGCGCCTCGTTGCACACCAAGAGGAGCGAGGCCGTGTTGCCTCGCGCGTTCGCGCCAGGGGCAGCCGAGAGGAAGCGCACGCTCGCCCGGCCCAGCTCGACAATCGAGCCATCGCGAAGGCGCGCCCGGCCCGCCAGCGCCCGCAGCCGCGGCGAACTCAGCCGCTCCGTCAGCCGGTCGCGGGCGATCACCCCCTGCGGCCGCAGCGTCGGCAGCACCACCACCACACTCCCGCCCGCCTTGTGGAAGAGCACCAAGAGGTAGCACAGCAGCTGCGCTAGCAGCTCGTCCTTGCCGCTCTGCCGGCTGAACACCACCCCGAACTCACCCGCGCCGGCCAGCCCGCGCCGGCGATCGAGCACCGCGCCGGCGATCGCCTGTCCGGGCCCCGCCTGGTATCCCCGCAGCGCCCGCTTCGGCAGCACGACCCGCGAGAACGCCCCCGGCTCGGCCAGCGCCGTCCGCAGCCCGTCACTCATCGCCACGCCCCCCATACCCCACACCTCCCGGTGTTATGGCGAACCACCAGACAAGGCTGAGGACTGACAGGGAAGGCCGAGGATCACCAGGCTGGATTTGCCCCGATCCTGAGGTGTTGTCGCCAGCCACCGCGCGGATCTACCAATCGGCGGAGTCCCTCGCCGCCCAGCACATCACCTCCACTACACAGACAAAAACCCCTCGCCCAAATCTGGACGAGGGGTTTTGTATGGAGGCCGCGGAGCGCGGTTACGGGCTAGCGCCCAGCGCTCGCTCCGTTGCCATTGCCGTTTCCATTGCCATTACCATTGCCGCCGCCGCCGCTCGGGCTGAGCGCCTGCACCGCCGTGCGCCACTCCTTGCCCAGGCTCCCGGCGGCCACGTTGTAGAAGACGCGCAGGTCGCCGTTGTGCTGGTAGGCCAGGTCGAAGCGCACGTTGCCGTTGCGCCCCTTGCGGCGCCGGATGACCCCGAAGGGGCCTTCCCACTTGACCGCCGCGCGCTCCGGCGTGCCGGCTTGACTCTGCCGGATGGCATAGCTCTCCAGCCGGCGCGCGCTCTCGGTCGTCACGTCCTCCAGCAGCTTGCGCTCACGCAAATCGAGCAGCGTGTAGTGGGTGGTGCCATCGCGTTCGACGGCGCCCAAGACCTCGAAGCCGCTACGCGGCAGCGGCACCTCGTCGCTCTGGGTGCGCTCGGCCAGCACGGCCAGCGACTCCGTCTGCGGCGCCGCCTGTGGCGTGGCGTGTGGCTCGCCCTGCGGCGCGGCCGGCTCCGGCAGTGCGCCGCTGGCCGGCTGCAGCGAGCGCCGCACCAGCTCGACGATCTGATCCCGATTGGCGACGAGCGTCTCACCGCCCTCGCGGATGAAGATCTCGCCGTCGGCGATCGCATAGGGCTTGTCTGGGCCGCTGGCGACCGTGACCGTCAGCAAGTCGTGGTCGTGGGCGCTCAGCACCTCGACCGTGGCCACCGGGGCGGGCGCGATGAAGCGCGCGAGATCTTCGCGCACCTGTTCGGCCATGACCTTGGCACGCGGCACACCGGTGACGGCGCCGCCGGCATTGGCGTCCATCCCCACGTAGATCGTGCCGCCCTCGCCGTTGGCGAACGACACCACGTCCTTGAAGAGCGTGTTGGTCTTGCGCCGGCTCTTGCCCAGGCTGGCGTGAAACGCCTGGGACTCGGTCGCGCCCTGCTCGCGTGCACTGAGCGCCTGCGCCAGCTTGCCCTCCGAGCCCGCGAAGGGCCGGACCACGGAGAAGTCGTTGCCCTCGAAGACCGCGCGCAGCGCCTCGAAGCTCAGCGTCGGCAGGGCCACCTCGGTCACGCGGTCGCCGACGCCCAGATCCTTGGAGCGCTCGGACTCGCGCAGCAGCCGGTGCGCATCGGAGCCCTGAATCACGTGCATCCGGCGCGGGTACTCGGTCTTGCTGCCGTTGAAGAAGCGCGCGGTCGAGCGCGAGCTGCCGCTCTCCAGATCGGTCGCCTCCAGCGCGTGGATGTGTTCGCTCTGGGTGTAGGCGATCTTCGTCTGTCCACCGAAGGGGAAGCCCTGCATCGCCACGCCGTGAGTCGAGTTGACGTGGGCCGGGATCACGATGGCCCCCGCCTCGTGCATCAGCTCGTAGGCCTCGCGCACTTCCGTGGTGGCCCCCACCTCACTGGTACCCTGATCGAGCTTCTCCTCGAGGATGTTCAGCGCCAGGAGCGTCTGCTCCAGCTTGCGGATCGACGACTCGGGCGGAAAGATCGCCAGGATGTGGAAGCCGAAGGTCGCGGTGAACTCAAAACCAGGGAGGAGGAGGATGCGGTTGAGGAGGCGGCGGTACTCGGCCAGCAACTCAGCCTCTTTGGGGCTGATGCGCCCGAGCGCCTCGAGCAGCTCCAGGTCCTCGATCTCACGCCACATGCGGGCGAAGCCGCGGACGCTGTTGTGGTCGGTGAATGCCAGAATATCGAGCCCGACTTCCTCGGCGCGGCGCAGGATGTCGATGAAGGTCACCTGCGATTGCTGATAGTCGGCCGAGGCGGGCGTGTGGATGTGAAGGTCCATCTTGCGCCAGGCGAGCTCTGGCTGCTCGCGCGACGGCTCGGAAGATGGACGTTGGCGTGAACGTCTGCTTCTCACCAAGGGTTCTCCTGTTCACCACCTTTCTGTGTCATAGAACAAACCGTGGCGCTCGAATTCCCGGCCACGGTCATTCTATGCGCAATTATAGCATAACTTGAGGCACGAACCGGAGGGTTGCCTGGCGCCAGCGGTCCTGATCCATGCTAGAATACCTGCCACCCTGTCGCTCCGGGGCCAGGCGCCTGCCACGCTACCGAGGGAGAGCACGTGAGCGTCTTCGTCGTCCTCGACATTCTCCTCTTGATCCTGATCGCCCTGCCGATCCCGATCGGCTTCTGGCGCGGCGCCCAGCGCGAGGCCTTCGTCACCCTGGGTATCCTCTTCGGCGCCGCCCTCTCCGACTGGTGGGCGCGCCCCTGGGGCGGCGACCTGGCCGCGATGAGCGGCCTGCGCGATTCCGCCGGCGCCTTCATGGTGGCCATGCTTTTCCTGGTCGGCGCGACCTTCCTGCTCGGCTACGGCACCGGCGCCGCCCTGCCGATGCCTCCCTCGGGCCTGATCGCCCGCATCTTCGGCGGGCTGATCGCCGGGGCCAACAGCGCCCTGCTCTTCAGCTTCACCCTACGCAACATCCGGATCTTCTTGCTCGATAACCAGGACACCAACTTCCTTAGCCACACCCTGTTGGCGCAGTTCCTCTCGACCGGCGTCGGCTGGATTCTGATGGGCGCCGCCGTCCTCTTCGTCCCCATCGTGCTGGCGCTCGCCCTGATCGGCCCGAGTACGATCCTGGTGGAAGAGTACGAGGAGCAACCGGCCGAAGACGAGTACGAGGGCGGCTTCACCCCAGTCCCGCGCCGCTTCCCGCCACGCACGCCGAGCGCCGGCTACGACCCGAACCCGATCTACAAGACCGAGCCGGCGCGCCAGAGCTACTCGCTGGTCGAGGAGACCCGCCAGATGGCGCCGCAGCCGTCGGGCCGGCTGGCGCTCGCCAACGGCGGCATCGTCCGCTCCGGCGACGAGCCGCAGGTCGTGGTCGCGCGCCCGGATCACAGCGAGGAGGGCGAACCGGAGGAGGCGCAGGCCACGCGCCAGATGCCACGCATCGAGCCGGACCGCCGCGATGAGGCCTTGCGCGACGGCATCTGCCCCGATTGCCACGCCGACATCCGCTCCGCCGAGGTCTACTGCCCCAACTGCGGGCGCGTGCTCTAGGGTTGTCCGGTTTGACCTTCAGTCAGCCGCGTGCTATAGTCATGCTCGCCCGGGTTCCGCCCGGGCGATTCGCTGTATGCCTGCCTCGCGAACGGCGCCACCAACGCCCGCCCGCTGACGCTCGCGCAATCGCGGCGTTCCGGCTCGCGCGAGATCAGATCAGGACAGGAAAGGACTGACACCAGCGTGATCAAGTTGCGACTGCGGCGCATGGGGAAAAAGCGCCAGCCGAGCTACCGCATCGTCGCCGCCGAGGCACGCATGCCGCGCGACGGCCGCTTCATCGAGGTCATCGGCTTCTACAACCCCCGCACCGAGCCATCCGAGATGCGCGTCGATGTCGAGCGCGCCCGCTACTGGCTCGAGCACGGCGCCCAGCCGACCGACACCGTGCGCCGGATCCTGCAGAACACCGGCGTCCTGCCCGGCGGCAAGCCGGCCGAGGGTGACGCGGCGACCGCCGAGGCCGCGGCCATCTAGCGGCGCCGGCCGGCGAGCAGGGAGGGGAAGCCGTTGGAAGAGATGAAGTCGCTGGTCGAATTCATGGCCCGCAATCTGGTCGAGAATCCCGACGACGTGCGGGTCGAGGCGCAGCAGCGCGGCCGGGTCGTCAGCATTCAACTCATGGTCCCGCCCGACGAGATGGGCAAGGTCATCGGCCGCCAGGGGCGCATCGCCCGCGCCATGCGCACCCTGCTGACCATCGCCGCCTCGCGCCACGCCCTGCGCGCCAGCCTGGATATCAATGACTGACCAGGCGGCCCCCGGCGCCGATCGCCTCTCGATCGGCGTCATCGTCGGCACGCAGGGCTTGCAAGGCCAGGTCAAAATGCAGATCTGGTCCCACTTCCCCGAGCGTATCCCGGAACTGACGGAGATCTATCTCGACGATGAAGCGTCGCCGCGGCGCCTGGAGCGCGCTCAGGTAAGCGGCGGCATCGCCGTGCTCAAGGTGCAGGGCATCGACGACCGCAATGCGGCCGAAGAACTGCGTGGCACAGTGGTCCGCATCCCCGCCTCGGACGCCGCGCCGCTCGCCGAGGACGAGTACTTCCACTTTCAACTGATCGGGCTGCCCGTCTTCGACGAGGCCGGCACGCCGCTCGGCGAGCTGGCCGAGATCCTGGAGACCGGCGCCAACGATGTCTACATCGTCCGCGATCGGCAGGGCCGCGACCTGCTCCTGCCGGCGCTCAAGAGCGTCGTGCTCGACATCGACCTGGAGCGCCGGCGCATCACCGTCCGCCCCCCGGCCTATCTGGAGGAGTGATCCGCCGCGGGACGGCCCCGCCGGGTGCTCAGCACGTCCCAGACGCGCTCCGGCGCGACTCCGCTGGCTTCCAAGAGCACCAACAGGTGATAGATCAGGTCAGCGGATTCGTTGGCCAGCGCCCCCGGTTCACCGTTCTTGGCGGCGATGATCACCTCCGCCGCCTCCTCGCCGATCTTCTTGCCGATCTTGTCGATCCCCTCGGCCAGCAGGTAGCTAGTGTAGGAGCCCGCAGCCGGCTGGGCGTGCCGCTCGGCCACCACCCGCGCCACCTGATCGACCACCCCGCTGTCGAAGTGCGCTTGCCGCGGCGACGCCGGCGGCTGGCCGTCGAAGCAACTCTCGGCGCCGGTGTGGCAGGTCGGGCCGAGCGGGTTGACGCGCACCAGCAGCGCGTCGCCGTCACAGTCGGCGCGCACCTCGACCACCTCGTGCACGTTGCCCGAGGTCTCGCCCTTCTGCCAGAGCCGCTGCCGGCTACGGCTCCAGAAGGTCAGCCGTCCGCTTGCGATCGTCTGCTCCAGTGCCTCGCGGTTCATGTAGCCGAGCATGCGCACCTGGCCAGTGGCCGCGTCCTGCACCACCGCCGGCACCAGCCCCTGCGCGTTGAACGTCACGCCATCGCTCAAGCGTGCGAACGCCTCATCGTTCCTGCCCACTCCCGCTCCCTACTGCAACGCTGGACCATTGCCCCCGGATACGCCCGGTCGGCGGAGTCGTTCTGCCGCGCATTGTACCCCCAGCGCCGGCCGCGAACGGCTCGCTCACCGGCACCACTGACTCAGCCGTTCTGCCACGCCGGCGGGCATGCACTTTCAGGGAGCCAGCGAGAGCCGAGCAGCCCGTCGCATTCCAAATCCTCGATAATGCGCCGTCAGAAATGCGCTATACTGCTCGGAATCCGACTCCGATCAGTGCACTCCGGCAGCGGACAGTGGTACCGGCACCCGCGAGGCGACGGCATCATGATGACGCCATTCGACCAGCCAATCCTGTGTCCGACCATGATCGGACGCGACGCGCAGCTCGCGCGGGTGCGGCGAGCGCTCGATCAGGTTGCCGCGAGCCGCGGCCAAGCCCTCCTCATCGCGGGCGAGGCCGGCATCGGCAAGTCGCGCCTGGCGGCCGAAGCGAAATCGCTCGCTCAACGCCAGGGCTGGCTCGCGCTCGAAGGCCACTGCTTCGAACGTGATCGTGTCCTCCCCTATGCCCCCTGGCTCGACCTGCTGCGCGCCCTCATCGCGCGCCTGACACCGTCGGAGGCGGCGGAGGCGCTGGGGACCGAGGCGCGTGATCTGGTCAAGCTCCTGCCCGAGCTGACGCGCCAACTGTCGGACCTGGCGCCGGCCCCGACGCTTGATCCCGCCCACGAGCGAAGGCTCGCGATTCAGGCCCTGTGCGCCGTCGTCACGCGTCTCTCCAGCCATGGACCCACGCTGGTCGTAGTCGAGGATCTGCACTGGAGCGATGACACCAGCCTCGACGCACTCGTGTCACTGGCGCGGCAGATCCAAGGCGCTCCCATCCTGCTCCTACTGACCTACCGCGACGATGAGGTCGGCGCCGAGCTGAGCCATTTCCTGGCGACAATCGACCGCGAGCGCCTCGCCTCGGAGGTGGCGCTCTCCCGGCTCAGCCCGCTCGACGTTGGCACGATGGTCGGCGCGATCTTCGCCGGCGCGCGGGCGGTGCGAGCCCAGTTCCGGGATGCGCTCTTTACCCTGACCGACGGCAATCCCTTCTTCGTGGAAGAGGTGCTCAAGGCGCTCTGGAGCGACGAGGCGGCGTCATTCTCCGCCGGCTGGGAGCGCCTGCCGCCGGACGAGCGGCACATCCCACGCAGCGTGCAGGACGCCGTGCGCCGACGGGTCGATCGGCTCAGCCCGGACGCCGCGCATTTACTCAAGCTGGCGGCGGTCGCCGGCCGCCGCTGTGACTTCATCCTTCTGGAGTCGCTCACGACGCACGACGAGCAGCAACTGCTCGCGCTGGTCAAGGAGCTGATCGGCGCCCAACTGCTCGTCGAGGAGGCGCCCGATCGCTTTGCTTTCCGGCACGCGCTCACGCGGCAGGCGATCTATTCTTCCCTGCTGGCGCGCGAGCGACGGCACGTCCATCGGGCCATCGTCGAGGCGCTTGAGCAACTCCACCCGGATGCCGCCGAATCGCATGCCATTGAGCTTGCCTACCACGCCTTCGAGGCCGGGGAGTGGCAGCGCGCGCTCGACTATGCGTCGCGGGCCGGACAGCAGGCGCTCGCGCTCTACGCTCCGCAGGCCGCCGTCGAGCAGTTCTCGCGGGCGCTCGACGCCGCGATCCGGCTCTCCCGTACCCCGCCGATGCAGCTCTATCGCCAGCGCGGTCAGGCGTTTGACACACTCGGCGACTTCGACGCCGCCCGCGGCGACTACGAAGCGGCGCTGGCGGCCGCGCGCACGGCGCGGGACTACCGCTCCGAATGGCAGGCGCTGCTCGACCTCGGCCTCCTCTGGGCGCGACGCGACTATGAGCAGTCGGGACACTATTGCCGCCAGGCGCTGGACCTGGCGCGTACGCTGGGCGACCCCGCGGCCCTGGCCTACAGCCTCAACCGGGTCGGCAACTGGTACACCAACGCCAGCGTCCCGCGCGAGGCCATCCCGTATCACCTCGAGGCGCTCAGCATCCTGGACGAGATCGACGATCGACCGGGCATCGCCGCAACGCTCGACCTGCTCGGGCTGGCGCATTATGTCGCCGGCGACTCACCCAGCAGCGCGACCTATTACCGGCGAGCGGTGGACATCTTCCGGGAGCTGGACCAGCGACAAGGTTTGGCCTGGTGCCTGAGCGTGCTGGCGCTGAGCGCCGGCAGTTACCAGAGCGACGCCGGGCCAACCGCGCCGATGGCCAGCGATGAGGCGCTCTCCGCTGTCGAGCGCGCCGGCACGATCGCCCGCGAGATCGAATGGCGGGCCGGCGAAGTCTTTGCCGACTTGGTCGCCGGGATGCTCTGTGGCAGCCGGGGATCCTACGATCGCGCAGTTGGACTGCTCAATCAGAGCATGGCGCTCGCGGAGCAGATCGAGCACCGGCAATGGATCGTCGCCTGTCGCTGCAGCCTGGGGGCCCTCTACGTCGACCTGCTCGCCGCTCAGGCAGGGAGGCCGTACCTCGAGCAAGCAGTCGCGGAGGCACGGGAGATGGGCTCGCGGCTCTGGGTGCTAACTTCGGCTGCGGTACTCGCCGCTTCCTCCCTGCTCGATGCTGATTTGGACGGAGCAGACGCGGTGCTCGACGGCGCCAAGCTTCCCCCGATCGCCGCTTCCAGTCAGGGCGCGCGAAGCTGCTGGCTGGTCCGTGCGCAGGTCTGCCTGGCTCGCGGAGATGCGGCCCAAGCCCTGCGCATTCTCGATGACCTCATCGAGACGGCGCCGCACGTCTCGCGCGCCGAGCAGGTCCCGGCATTGGCGCGGCTGCGAGGCGCGGCATTGACGCGCTTGGGCCAGTTCGAGGCGGCCGAGACCGCCCTGCAATCCGTCAGGGCCGGGGTGGAGGCAGTGGACCGCCCGCCGCAGCTCTGGCGGACGATGGTGGCGCTCGGCCACCTCTACCGCCGCCGGAGGCGCTATGCCGAAGCGGAGTCCGCCTATGCCGAGGCGCGCACGATCGTCGCCGGCCTAGCCGAGACCATCCCCGATCGCGCCGTCCGCGACGTGTTCCTGCGTGAGACGGCGGCGCGCATCCCCCGCCCGCGCGAGGCCACGCCGCGACGGGTCGCCCAGCAGTCGTTCGGCGGCTTGACCGAGCGAGAGCGCGAAGTGGCCGCCCTCATCGCACAGGGAAAGTCCAACCGCGCCGTCGCCGAGCAACTGGTCGTCGGCGAGCGCACGGTCGCGACCCACGTCAGCCACATCCTCGCCAAGCTCGACTTGACCTCGCGCACCCAGATCGCCGCCTGGGCGATCGATATCGGGCTGACGCGCGACTCCTGAGCGGACGCGCGCCGGAAATCGGGATGGCGTTCGCCAAACATCGTCAATCCTGACGATGCGGCGCGCTCCGCTCCTCAATAGAGTGAATCCAATCCCGAACGGGAGCGAGACGTTCCGCAGGTGTTCCGGCTCGACCGAGGCCGCACACGTCGCTCGTCGGATCGCGGCGAGTCAGAGGGAGGCAAGCGTATGGTCACCATCGGCGACAGAACCACCAGCTCGACATTCGATGAGGAGACGATTCAGGCGCTGCGCGCGTCGCTGCGCGGCGAACTGATTCTCCCCGGTGAACCCGCCTACGACGAAGCCCGCCGGGTCCACAATGGCATGATCGACAAGCACCCCGCCCTGATCGCGCGCTGCGCCGACGTCGCCGACGTCATCGCCGCCGTCAACTTCGCCCGCGAGCACGACGTGCTCCTGGCCGTGCGCGGGGGCGGGCACAACGGCCCCGGCCTCGGCACCTGCGACGACGGCCTGGTCATCGACCTGGCCAGGATGAACGGCATTCGCGTCGACCCAATCGCGCGCACGGTGCGGGTCGAGGGCGGCTGCACGCTGGCCGACGTCGACCACGCGACCCACGCCTTTGGGCTGGCCGTCCCGCTCGGGATCGCCTCGACCACCGGGGTCGCCGGGCTGACACTGGGCGGCGGCATGGGACATCTGACGCGCAAGTACGGCTTGACGATCGACAACTTGCTCGAGGTCGATATGGTGCTGGCCGACAGCCGCTTCGTCACCGCCAACGCCGACGCACACGCCGATCTCTTCTGGGCCATCCGCGGCGGCGGCGGCAACTTCGGCGTCGTGACCTCGTTCCTCTTTCGCCTGCACCCCGTCAGCACGGTCTACGCCGGTCCGATGTTCTGGCACCTGGACCAGGCGGAGGATGTCCTGCGCTGGTACGGCGAGTTCCAAACCGGCTCCCCCGAGGAACTCAACGGCTCGTTGATGATGATCTCCGTGCCGCCCGGACCGCCCTTTCCCGAAGCGCTGCACAACCGAACGGTGTGCGCGATCGTCTGGTGCTACGCCGGACCGCTCGAGCAAGCCGAGGCCGTCTTCGCCCCGATCCGTGCCGAGTTCGGCCCGCCGGCCCTCGATTGGGTCGGACCAATGCCGTTTCCGGCGCTGCAGAGTATGTTTGACGCGGTCTTCCCACGGGGCATTCAGATGTACTGGAGGGCCGACTTTGTGAAGGATCTCCCGGACGCCGCCAACGCGTTGCGCGCCGAGTACGCGGCCCGCAAGCCGGTGGGGGCTTCGCTGATCGGTTTGCATCCGATCGACGGCGCGGCCAGCCGGATCGGGTCCGGCGCCACCGCCTGGAGCTATCGCGACGCGAGATGGGCCGAAGTGTTCCTGGGAGCCAGCCTCGGGCCAGCCGACAACGGCCGGATCGTGGGCTGGGCGCGCGAGAGCTGGGGGGCGCTGCATCCCTTCTCGGCGGGTGGCGCCTACGTCAACTTCATGATGGAGGAAGGCGGCGATCGGGTGCGGGCCGCCTATCGCGGCAACTACGACCGGCTGGCCCAGATCAAGGCGACCTATGACCCGGCCAACCTCTTCCGCGTGAACCAGAACATCCGTCCCGCCGATCCGGCGAGTTGATCGTTCGTCTGCGGCACCGAGAGAACGATTGCCACAGACGTGCCGATCTCGTACGTCTATGCGGTGCGGACAGTTGGAGAGATCCTTCGGCTGCGGCCTCAGGATGACAGGACAAAGGCATCCTCTTCCCCTGTCATCCTGAGCCGCAGCGAAGGATCTCTCATCAGCATCGAGCGTCACCAAACGAGTCAGGCGGGCGCGAATCTGCTCCGCAACACCTCCGCCCCGCCGCCCTAGTCGTCGCTGGAAGCCAGCGCGCCGGCCTCGCTCGCCTCCGGCACCCGCCGGCCGACCGCCTCGGCCACCGCGCCGACGCGCGCCATCGCCGCCGCGAAGTTCTCGCAGGTCAGCGACTGCGCCCCGTCCGACATGGCGTGGTCCGGGTTGGGATGCACCTCGACCATCAGCCCGTCCGCGCCCCCCGCGACCGCCGCCAGCATCATCGCCGGCACCAGATACCAGTGCCCCGTGCCGTGGCTGGGGTCGACGATCACCGGCAGGTGGCTCAAGCGCTTGACCACCGGCACCGCGCTGAGATCCAGCGTGTTGCGCGTGAGCGTCTCGTAAGTCCGGATGCCGCGCTCGCAGAGGACTACCTGCTCGTTTCCCTGCGCCATGACGTACTCGGCCGCCAGCAGCCACTCCTCCAACTGCGCCGACATGCCGCGCTTGAGTAGCACCGGCTTGTTCGTCTTGCCGACCGCCTCCAGCAGTTGGAAGTTCTGCATGTTGCGCGCGCCGATCTGCAAGACGTCGGCGTACTCGGCCACCAGCTCCACGTCGAAGGCGCTCAAGACCTCGGTCACGATCGGCAGGCCGGTCTCGGCGCGCGCCTGGGCCAGCAGCCGCAGCCCCTCCTCAACCAGCCCGCGGAACTCGTAGGGCGAGGTGCGCGGCTTGAAGGCGCCCCCGCGCAGCATCGAGGCGCCGGCCGCCTTGACCGCCCGCGCCGTGGCCAGAATCTGCTCCTCGCTCTCGACCGAGCAGGGGCCGGCGATCGTGACTACCTCCGGCCCGCCGACCAGCACGTCGCGCACCTGAACCACCGTATCCAGCGGATGGAAGTCGCGGCTGACCAGCTTGTAGCGCTTGCTGACGCGCATCACCTGCTGCACGCCCGGCAGCAGCCCGATCGTCTCGTAGAGCTCGTCGGGGATCGGCGAGCCGACCACGCCGATGATCGACTGATCGACCCCGATGATCTGGCGCGTGCGGAAGCCGGCCTGCTCCACGCGCCCGACGATCTCGGCGACCTGCGCTTCGCTCGTGTGCGGCTGCACCACGATAATCATGGATGGCTCCCGTTCCCTCCCGGTAGCGCCTGCCCGGGCCGATAGGCCCACTCCGGCCGCAGCTCGACCGCCCGTCTGAGGTAGACGTGGCGCACGTCGGCGGCCGCTTTCTCGGTGTTCCAGTGGATCAAGACGCGGATCACGTGGTCGAGCGCGCCCGGAACCGCCATCTCGTGGCCGCAGATCAGCGCCACGGTGTCCCAACCCTCGTCGCGCGCCGCGACCGCCGGGAAGATGGCGGTGAGATCGGGGGTGGTGGTGAAGATGACGCTGGCGACGTCCTCGACCTCGATCTGGTTGGCCTCGATCAGCGTCGCCAGCAGCTCGCGCGTGGCGGCGAGCATCTCCTCCGCATCGTTCCGCTCCACCGTCGTCGCGCCGCGAATGCCCCGGCAGCGCATCATCCGCTGCTCCCCTCCCTGTTGGCCCTGGCTGGCCTGCCGGGGCGGGAGGGTCAGCCGCGCAACTCGCGCATGTACGCCTCCACCACCGCCGGCTGCTCCGCGCGCGGCGTCTCGCCCAGCCGGCTGACCAGCGCGCTGCCGACCGCCACGCCGTCTGCCAACTCGACGGCCTGCACCACATGCTCGCGGCGCGAGATGCCGAACCCCAGCACCAGCGGCAGGTCGGTTCTGGCGCGCACCCGCGCCAGAAAGTCGCCCACGCCCTGCGCCAGGCTTTGGCGTGCGCCGGTCACGCCGCTCAGCGAGACGCAGTAGATGAACCCGCTCGCCTGTCGCGCCACCTCGTCGATCAGCGCCTCGGTGCTGGTCGGCGCCAGCATGAAGATCAGATCGCGCCCGTACCGACGACAGGCCGCCTGGAGCGCGTGGCTCTCCCCAGGCGGCAGATCGGGCACGATCAGCCCATCGACACCAGCCTCAGCGCAGCGCGCCGCGAAGCGCTCGAGACCGTAGTTGAGCATTGGATTGTAGTATCCCATGAAGATCAGCGGCACGTCAACGCCGCCCGCGCGCAGCGCCCGCGCGCTCTCCAGGCAGTAGTCGACCGTCACGCCATTCAGCAGCGCCTGGTGGCTGGAGGCCTGGATGGTCGCGCCGTCGGCTAAAGGATCGGAGAAGGGGACGCCCAGCTCCACCATCGTCGCGCCGCCCGCCACCAGCGCCGGCACCACCCGCTGCACCGTGTCCAGCTCCGGGTGGCCGACGGTGACATAGGGGAGCAGCGCGAACTCGCCGCGCTGCTTGAGCCGCGCGAACGTCTCGGCGATGCGGCTGCGTCCGGTCGTGACGGTCATAGCTCCACCCCCAGCGCCTCAGCCACCGTGTGCATGTCCTTGTCGCCCCGGCCCGAGAGATTGATCACCAGCGTCTCCTCCGGCGAGCGCCCCGCGGCCAATTGCACTCCCAGGTAGACCGCGTGGGCCGACTCCAGCGCCGGGATGATCCCCTCGCTGAGACACAGCCGGCGGAAGCCCTCCAGCGCCTCGGCGTCCGTCACCGGGTGATAGCTGGCGCGTCCGCTCTCTTTGAGATAGCTGTGCTCCGGACCGACCCCGGGGTAGTCGAGCCCGGCCGAGATGCTGTGCGCCTCGACGATCTGGCCGTCCTCGTCCTGCAGGACGTATGAGCGCGAGCCGTGCAAGACCCCGACCCGTCCGGCGCTGAGCGAGGCGGCGTGCTTGCCGCTGGCGATCCCCAGCCCGGCCGCCTCGGCGCCGTGCAGCTCGACCGCGGCGTCCTCGATGAAAGGGTGGAACATGCCGATGGCGTTCGAGCCGCCGCCAACGCAGGCCACCACCACATCTGGGAGCTTGCCCGCCTGCTCCAGTATCTGGCGCCGCGTCTCGCGCCCGATCACCGACTGGAAGTCGCGCACCATCATCGGGTAGGGGTGCATGCCGGCCGCCGAGCCGATCAGGTAGTAGGTGTTGCCGACGTTGCTGACCCAGTCGCGGATCGCCTCGTTCATGGCGTCCTTCAGCGTGCGGCTGCCCGAGGCGACCGGCCGCACTTCGGCGCCCAGCAGCTTCATGCGGAAGACGTTGAGCGACTGGCGCGCGATGTCCAGCTCGCCCATGTAGACGATGCACTCCAGCCCGAGCATGGCGCAGACCGTGGCCGAAGCCACGCCGTGCTGCCCGGCGCCGGTCTCGGCGATCACGCGTGGCTTGCCCATGCGCTTGGCCAGCAGCCCCTGCCCGAGCGCGTTGTTGATCTTGTGGGCCCCGGTGTGGGCCAGGTCCTCGCGCTTGAGGTAGATCTGGGCCCCGCCGACCTCGGTGCTCAGCTTGCGCGCGTGGTAGAGCGGCGTCGGCCGCCCAACGTAGTTGACCAGCAGTTGATCCAGCTCGGCCTGGAAGGTGTGATCCCGGCGCGCGGCGGCGTAGGCGGCGGTCAGTTCTTCGATGGCCGGCAGCAGCGTGACTGGGGCGTAGATGCCGCCAAACTCACCGAAGCGGCCCTGCGCGTCCGGCAGCGCGGCGCGCGGGCGCCCGGTCTCGGTGGTCGTCATGTCGCACTCCTTTGCGTCTGGATCGCGCGGTTCGTGACCCGCTCCGGCAGGCGGAACGGGCTCGACTGAATCAGATATCGCGGCACTGTCTGCTGGCGGCGCGCGGCCGCCACGAAGGCGCGGATCCTGGCCGGATCCTTGTCGCCCTCGGTCTCGACCCCACTGGAGACATCGACGCCCAGCGGCGCCACCCGCGCGATCGCCTCGGGCGCCAGTTCGGGCTTCAACCCGCCCGCGAGAATGAGGGGGAACTCGCGCGCCAGCGCCGCCGCCAGCTCCCAGTCGCCGACCACGCCGTTGCCGCCGTAGGAGCCGGCCACGTGGGTATCGAGCAGGAGCGCGCGAGCCGGCACCGGCGCCTCCAGGTAGCGCGCCGCCGCGCGCCGAGCGGCATCAACGGCCGTCCCGGCCGGCAGCCGCAGCGCCTTGAGCGCCGGGCGCGCGAGCTGGGCCAGCAGCTCGGGCGGCTCATCGCCGCTGAGCTGGATCAGGTCGAGCCCGGCGGCCTCGGCCACCGCGTTCATGCGCTCCGGCGTCTCGTCGACGAAGACGCCGACCGCCGCCGGTGCGTGCTTCGCCCCCAGCAGCGCGGTCTCTTCGGCAGCCCCGCCCGACGATGAGAGCGCCGCTCGCAGCACCGCCACGATCTCAGCCGCCGCCTCCACCGTCACCTGCCGCCGTGCGGGCGCGAAGATCAGGCCCATCAGGTCGGCGCCGGCCTCGGCCACCACCCGCGCGCTCTCGGGCGAGCGCACGCCGCAGATCTTGACCAGCGTCATCGGAGCAACCCCGCCAGGGCCGCGCGCCGGTCGGCGGCGGTCATCAGCGACTCGCCCACCAGCAAGGCGTGCGCGCCGGCCGTCGCCAGCCGCCGCACGTCCTCGGCGTCGTGGATGCCGCTCTCGGCCACCACTGTGCGCTCGGTCGGCACCCGCGGCGCCAGTCGTTCGGTGGTCGCCAGGTCGACGCTGAAGGTGCGCAGGTCGCGGTTGTTGATCCCGATCACCTCGGCGCCCGCCGCCAGCGCCACCGCCAGCTCCGCCTCGTCGTGCACCTCGACCAGCGCCTCGAGCCCGCGCTCGCGCGTGGCTGCCAGCATCTCGGCCAGGGCCGCGCCCTGCAGCAACGCTACGATCAGGAGCACGGCATCGGCGCCGCACGCCCGCGCCTCGGCGACCTGGTAGGGATCGATGAGGAAGTCTTTGCGCAGCACCGGGCGCGGAGAGCGATCGTGGTGCGCGAGGTTCGCTACGTGCGTGAGATCGCCCAGGCTGCCGCCGAAGAAGGGGGCATCGGTCAGCACCGAGATCGCCGCCGCGCCGCTCGCCAGGTAGTCGTTCGCCACTGAAGCCGCATCCGCCTCCGGGGCGATCGGCCCCTTCGAGGGCGAGGCGCGCTTGATCTCCGCGATCACCGCGATCCCCGGCTGCCGCAGCGAGGCGGCGAATGGCACAGGGTCTTCCTGATGCCGCAACTCCGCCTCCAGTGTGGAGAGCGGCCGCTCGAGCTTGTGCTTCGCCAGGTCGTCGACGGTGCGCGCCACGATGCGGTCGAGGAAGGTACCGGTGGTCGTCATGCCTGGGCCAGCCGGGTGCTCAAGTCGACCAGCGCCTCCAGCTTGGCCAGCGCCCGCCCCGAGTCGATCGCCTCGGCCGCCAGGGCGATGCCCGCTGGGATCGAGTCGACCGCGTCGGCGGCGTAGAGCGCGGCGCCCGCGTTCAGCAGCGTGACGGCGCGCGGCGCGCCGTTGCCGCCGCCGAGCACGTGCCGCACCAGCGCGGCGTTGTCCTCGGCGTCCCCGCCCCGGATCGCCTCAGGCGACGCCACCTCCAGCCCGACATCGGCGGCGCGCAGCTCAAAGGTGCGCACGCTGACCGTCCCGTTCGCGCGCACCTCGCTGACCTGATTGGGCGCGCCCAGCCCCAGCTCGTCCAGCCCGTCGCCCGAGTGGACCACCAGCGCGTGGTTGGTGCCGAGCAGCCCCAGCACCCGCGCCATCTTCTCGCCCACCGCCGGCGTCGGCACGCCGACCACCTGGTGCCGCGCCCCCGCCGGGTTGGTCAGCGGGCCGAGGATGTTGAAGACGGTGCGGATGCCGATCTCGGCGCGGGCCGGGCCGGCGAAGCGCATCGCCGGGTGGAAGACCTGGGCGAACATGAAACCGATGCCCGCCTCGTCGATGCAGCGCGCGACGGCTTCGGGGCCGAGGTCGATCTTCACGCCGAGCGCCTCCAGCACGTCGGCGGATCCGCAGACCGAGG
>DASSHC010000266.1:0-6191 GCA_035693105.1 Thermomicrobiaceae bacterium
GTCGCAACGCGCACCAAGTCGGGCGAAGATGGCCCCGGCCGCCTCCAGGCGCTCCCTGGCTGCCGCCGGCTCCCCTCTTCGCTCCCACACCGCCGCGTCGAGGCACAGCAGCCGCGCCTCGGCGTACGGGTAGGATATCTCCCGTGCCAGGGCCAGGCCCTTCGCCAGGCTCCCCGCCGCCGCGTCCCACTGCTCCTGGCGCAGAGCGATCAGCGCCCGCACCCGCAGCGCTTCCACCAGCGCCAGCCGCATTCCCTCGGGTCGGGCGCGCCCGAGCGCCTGCTCCACCGTCTCCGCCGCCTCGTCCGGCTGCCCCAGCTCCAGCCGCGCCCAGGCCAGCACCGGCAAGATCATGGTCACATCGCACTCCTGTAGGCCGGGCCGGTCGAGCAGCGGGACCAGCCGCGCGCTGGCCTCGGCGGGGTGGGAGGTCAGGATCTCGATCTCCGCCAGGGTGGCGGCGGCCCAGCGTAGCGCCTGCAGGTCACCGCTCCTCTCGGCGAGGGCGATGCCTTCCTCCAGCGCCGCCCCCGCTGCCGCCCAGTCGCCCTCGGTCAGGTAGAGCCGCGCCTGGAAGATCAGGACGTAGGGGGAGTACCACGAGCGGTCGAGCGGCCGGTCCAGCACAAGCGCCTGGTCCAGGTCGGCTTGGGCGCTCGGCCTGTCCCCGGCCAGGGTGGCGATCCAGCCGCGTATGGCCAGCGTGAAGGCGCGATTGGGCGGATTCTCCAGCCGGTCCGCCAGCTCGAGCGCTCGGTCGATGTAGCTCCTGCTTGTCCCGAAGGCGCCCTGGAGGGCGTGGGTATAGGCCAGATTGCGCAGCAGCGATAGGAGGGCTTCAAGGTCGCCCAGTTCTTCGGCGTGGGGGAGGACTTCCTCAGCTTCCGGTACCGCGCGCGCGGGCTGACCCAACCGCTGCAGGAGGTCCGCGTGGCTCAGGACGGCACGTACCAGCGTGCGCTGATTTTCGCCGGTGCGAGCGAGCTCGATCGCGCGTTCGAGCGTCGCCAGCGCCTCGCTGTAGCGGCCGACATTGACCAGGTTGACGCCCCACCAATGGTAGAGCGCCGCCGGGGCGGCGGATCTCCGGCCGCGCTCCAGCTCCTCCAGCAGCGGCTGCAGCCGCGCCAACCCCTCAGCGGAAGCGCCACCCCGCGCATGTGCCTGCGCAATGCCTGCCGCCGCCCGCCCCAGGCCCTCCCAGTCGCCGGCGGTGCGGTAGCCCTCCCCGGCCAGCGCCAGCACCTCCCGCGCGGCTTCGTAGCGCCCCGTCCCGTTGAGCACCTCACCCAGCTTCTCGCGCACCCGCAGCGCTTGCTGGCTACGCCCCAGTGACTCCAAGCGCGCCAGCACCTCGCGATAGCGGGCTTCGGCGGTAGCATGTGCGTGCTGGGTCCAGGCTTGGTCGGCTGCCTGTTCCAGGTAAGAGACCGCCTTATCCGTGGCGCCGCCCCTGGCGTGGTGGTACGCCAGTATCTCCGGGGAGGCGCCGCGGGTGCGCTCCAGCGCCTCGGCCGCCTTGCGATGCAGCACGATGCGTCGCGCGGCGCCGACATCGGCCACCACCACCTCCCGGATCAGGTCGTGCGCGAAGGTATAAACAGCGTCCCCGTCCTCCAGCAGCAGGCGGGCGCGGCAGGCCGCCTCCACGCCGGCCAGCACCGC
Source organism: Thermomicrobiaceae bacterium (assembly GCA_035693105.1). Taxonomy (GTDB): domain Bacteria; phylum Chloroflexota; class Chloroflexia; order Thermomicrobiales; family Thermomicrobiaceae; genus DASSHC01. The sequence goes on from DASSHC010000266.1 coordinate 1,666, forward strand.
CTCCACCGGCTGTCCTGTCACCGCCACCAACAGATCCAGCCAGGCGTGCCGGTCCAGGACCGCCGCCGCTCCCACGACCTCCTGCCCGGCCGCCGGCAGCAGTGCCACCCGCTGCCGCACCCCCTGCGCCAGGTCCCAGGGCACCGCGGCACTGCTCCCCTGCTGCAGAGCCTGCGCGTAGCTGACTAAGAAGAAGGGCACCCCGCCGGCGCGTTGCAGCACTCCCGCGGCCTCCCCACGCTCTCCTGCGGCCATGTCGACCAGCAGGTGGTCGAGGAGAGTCGCCGCCTCCTCCGGGGCCAGCGGGCCGAGCGTGAGCTGGCGCGCCAGCCGTGCCTGCGCCAGGTCGGCCAGCAGGTGGCCCAGAGGGTCGGCCGCGTGCAGCTCGGTGTCGCGGTAGGCTCCCGCGATGCGCAAGGGTGTGCTGGAGCGCACCAGGGCGGCCAGCAGGTCCAGGGCGTCGGGGCCCGCCCACTGCAGGTCATCGAGCACCAGCAGCGTGCCCGCTGGTCCCGCCACGTTGGTCAGCAAGCGTCGCACCGCCGCGAACAGCCGCCGCCGCTCCTGCTCCAGCGCCACGGCGTCCACGGCCAGCGGCTCCAGCGCGTCGCCGAGCTCGGGCAGCAGGCGTCCTAACCAGGCGCAACCCGCCAGGGCCGCCGACAGGGCAGCTGGCGGCAGCCGCTGGAGGTGCTGCGCCAGGGCGTCGAGCAGCGGGCTGTAGGGCTCCTGGCCGCCGCGGTGGCAGCCGCCGGTCAGCACCTGCCAGCCCCGCGCGACGGCCTGCTGAGCGGTCGCCTCCAGCAGGCGCGTCTTGCCGATACCTGGCTCGCCCGCCAACAGCAGCAGCGGCGGCGTGGCCCGCCCGCGCTCGTCCACTCCGGCCAGGAACTGTGCTAGCAGGGTGAGCTCGCCCTGCCGCCCCACCAGCGGGACCAGCGCCTCGCCGGTCAGCGGGGCCGCCACCCGGGCTCCCTCCGGCGGAGGTGGCCCCTTCAGCGCGGGGCGGGCCGCCGTCGCCAGCGCGCTGTGCTCTTCCGATGAAAGCCCCAGCGCCGCGGCGAGCAGCGCCACGGTGTCCGCGCGCGGCGTCTTGCTGCGACCCCGCTCGAGATCCTGGATGCCGCGCACCGAGAGGTACGCCTGCTCGGCCAGGGCCTCCTGGGTCAGCCCGGCCGCACGGCGATAGCGCTTGAGCAGCGCCCCGAAGGTGGAGGCAGCCGCGGTCATCATGGCTGCGGCTCCCGCCTGCACGCCAGCATCAATTGACATGTGCGCTCAGGATAGCACGCCCAGTAGCCGCGCGTCCATTCCACAGGCCGACAGCAGGATAGGGTGAGATGTAGATAGGGCTACTACCTGGTGTGGCCAGACCGGACCCTACGGTGACACGGCAGGGAAGTGCCTTCATCTGTCCAGACGGCTCTAGCCGCAGGCCGATTGGTGACCACAATCGAGGTGTAGCTGGCCGGAGAAGGCGGGTGAAAATGTGGGTGAAGACGTGGGTCGCGCCGTGGGTTTCGTGTGGTGAGCGGCCTTCCGCGGGCGCAGACTGAACAGCAGACGATGCCCGGCTCCAAGTGGCTGACAGCAACGCCAGGGACACCGACAGGAGGTGGCGAAGAAGGACCGCCACGAGGGCCGGGCACTGCCACGGCTGGCCAGAGTCGGCGCTCCATTTCGAACGGGAAGGGGGGACGCACCGTCGCGTCAGGGCTCGGGCGTCACGGCGGGCGGCGACGAGCTGATCGCAGCCCAGGGGGAAGGATGAGACAGATGAGCGGCACGCGGCGCCGGGCAGCACCGGCGTGGGGCGGGCGGGACACCACGCCCGCGGCATGCGTCCGTTGGCTGGTGGAGGAAGCGTGCAACAACGGCAACCTCGCCGCCCTCGACGCGGTCCTGGCGCTGCCCAACCCCCCGGGCCCGGCGGCGGACGTGGGCGCGAGGCCGACACTGCGCGATACCCTGGCGGATTTCCGGGATGCGGTGCCCGACGCCCGCTGGACCATCCTGGAGCTGGTGGCCGAGGGCGAGGCGGTGGTGGCGCGCCTGAAGGTTCAGGGCACCTTCTCCGGCCCGCTGCTGGGGCTGGCGCCGCCCGGCCGGCCGGCGACCGTCACGGGGGTGGCGATCTGCCGCTTCGCGGAGGGGTGCCTGGTCGATCTTTGGCTGCAGGCGGACCTGCTCGGCCTGCTGATGCAGCTGGGGGTCTTGCCACGGCTGGATCTGGCCCGCGTCGTGGCGATGGCGCGGGTCGCCCGCGCCGGAGCACGGCTGGCGCCCTAGCACCATGCGCTCGGAACCGCGGCCTCTGGCTAGCGCCAGCCAGAGCACGTGTACCTACGATTCCGTTCCCGTTTTCTTGACTTTGGCTCAGAGAGGCCAATACCGGAAGGAGTGCCCGATGTCCCCTCGCTATCAATCGCTGATACGTCGTTTGATGGCCGTGCTGCTGGTGGTCGCTGTCGTGGCCGGCTCGCCGCTCACGAAGGCAACCCTGACCCCTTCGGCGGCTCGCGCGTCAACCTTCTGTCCCCAGTCATCGTCGCAAATCGTGCAGTGCAACGCCCTGGGCGAGAACTTCTACACCGGAATTGAACGACCGCTTATCGACGACATCCTGCAGACCTACGACCTACCTCCCACCGACTCCGATCGCCTGCTGAGCTGGCAGCGCGACATGGTGCGCGCCTCAGTCTTCGCCGAGCTGGTTAGTATCATCAACACACCGGCGGACCAGCGCACCGTCGACGAGCAAACCGCCGTCAATGACCTGGCGAGCCTGGTCGAATTGCAGCGCTGGAAGGCCGCCAGCGACGCGAAACAGGAGTATAACACCTGGGCCGCCAATCCCTGCGGCTACAATCCGCCGGGCCCCTTTGCCGGCACCTACGACGTGTATGACTATTGCAACTCCAGCCAGATCGCGTTCGGCCCCCCCTTCCCCCCGACGTTGCAGGATTTCGAGCATTACGGCGTGTACCTGGCGAACCGTGACTATTACACGAATCCTGGCTTGAGCGGTATTAGCCAGGGCGGCGCTTACGCGCTGGGGCTGCTGGGCGGGGCCGTTGCCGCCGGCGCCGCCGCCGGCACCCTCGCCCTCGTCCCCGACGTCAGCAGCGCGCTGACCGCGGCCATCTTTCCCTATCACTTTGCCATCTCGTTTACCACCACCGCGTCCGGAGAGATCGTGGCAGCGCCGGAAGCTCTCGCGGTGTCAGGCGCTGAGCTGGCCGGGCCCGCTGCCGTCCTGATCCTGGCGGTCACCTCAATTATCCTCGGGAGTATCGAGATCAGCGCGAACGAGCAGATTCCCGCGGAACTGGATCAAGGCATCGCCGCGGCTCAGAGTCCCGTCGACCTCGCCGGGCTGCTGAAGAGCAAGCAAGGGACACAGGAAGTCTGGATGGCCTTCATCCGCACCACGATGCCGGGCTACAACACCTCCCAGCCCGACACGGTCGACTTCCCGCATTCCGTGCCAGCCCCCGCCTACACCGCCACCGACCGCAAATTCAAGATCTTTGCTCCCGATGGATCTGCCACGGAGACCGGCCAACTGACCTATCTCGACTGGGCCGGCCATCAGCAGACCGCCTGGCTCGACGGCGGCTGGTTCGTCGTCGAAGACAGCGACCACAACCTCAGTCTCTCGCTCTCCATACAGGTGCTGGCAGGGTCGATCTTCTACGTGGTAAATCGCCACGGCGACGACTTCTTCTACGTGGACCAGAACGGCGATACGGGCCTCGGCTTGCCCCCCACCGCCTTCAACTATCGGAGCTGGACCGGCGAAACCGACGAGGCTCATCTGGCCCCGCCCGACGGCACACCTCCCTATATCGACGTCACCGCCGTCACTACCGACGGCGCGGGCGATGCCGTCCCGTACATCTTGGGCACGACCGCTACCGAAGATGTCACCCTCACGTTTACCTGCGGCGACGCCGACGGCCCGGACGACATCGCCGTCTGCCCCGCGCCCATGACCTTCCACGGCCCGATCAGCACGACGGTCCGCGTGTGGGCCAGCGACTACTCGGGCAACGTCGAAAACAACGTGCTGGGACAGGTGATTATCTGGCCCAACGGCTACAACCCCCCGACCATCAGCGCCAGCGCCACCACGGAAGACGGCCAACCGTACGTCGCCGGCACCTGGACCGACCAAACCGTCACCGTGCACTACGACTGCGAAGACCCGGTCAGCGGCGTCCTGAGCTGCTCGAGCGACCACGTCTTTGCGGACGAGGGCATTGCGAGTGCCAGCGGCGCGGTGGTCGCGAACTCCAACTTTGACAACACCACTACTTTTGGCCCCGTCCAGATCGACAAGACGCCGCCGACCATCAACGCCAGCGCCAAGACGGCCGACGGCAATGCCTACGTCGCCGGCACCTGGACCAACCAGCCAGTCACCGTGCGCTATGACTGCAGCGACGCCCTGTCGGGCATCGCCAGCGGCGGCTGCCAGGAGGATCAGGCGGTCGGCACCGATGGGATCACCGAGTGGGCGCTTG
>DASSHC010000267.1:0-12128 GCA_035693105.1 Thermomicrobiaceae bacterium
ATCGTGCTGACCCACGGCCACGAGGACCACGTCGGTGGACTCCCCTTCGTGGTGCCGGAGCTCAAGGATGCCGCGCCGATCCCGATCTACGGCTCGGCCCTGGCCATCGCCTACGCCGAGGCCAAGCTCGACGAATACGGCCTGCTCAGCAAGGCCGACCTGCGCGTGGTCGAGGCAGACCGCCTCTACCCGCTCGGCAAGTTCCTGGAGGCCGAGTTCATCCCGGTCACCCACAGCATCCCCGGCAGCTTCGCCGTGGCCTTCAAGACCCAGCTCGGCTGGGTGCTGCACAGCGGCGACTACAAGTTCGACCCGACCCCGCCGCTGGGGCCGCCGACCAACACCGAGCGGCTGCGCGAGATCGGCGACGAAGGTGTGCTGGTGATGATGAGCGACGCGGTGCGCATCGAGCGCGCCGGCCACACCCCCTCCGAGGCGATCGTCAGCGAGACCCTCTTCCGCGTGATCGGCGAGGCCACCGGGCGCGTGGTGCTGACCACCTTCGCCTCGAACATCACCCGCATCGACCAGGCGATCCGCGCCGCCTACCGCCATGGGCGCAAGGTCGCCATCGCCGGGCGCAGCATGGAGCAGAGCACGCGCATCGCCACCGAGCTGGGCTACCTGAAGCCGCCCGACGACGTGATGGTGCCGCTGGAGGTGGCGGTCAAGCTGCCGCGCGACAAGGTGCTGCTCCTGACCACCGGGAGCCAGGGCGAGGCCAGCGCCGCGCTCTCGCGCATCGCCAGCGGCGAGCACCCCGAGGTGCGCCTGAGCAAGGGCGACACGGTCATCTTCTCGGCCACGCCGGTGCCGGGCAACGAGGAGGACGTGTCCCAGACGATAGATCTCCTCTTCAAGCGCGGCCTCAAGGTGATCTACGCCGCGCTGGAGCCCACCATCCACGTCTCCGGCCACGCCAGCCGCGAGGAGCTGAAGCTGATGCTCAGCCTCCTGCGCCCGCACTTCATCGTGCCGATCCACGGCGAATACCGCCATCTGGTGCTCTATGAGGAGCTGGCGATCGGCGAGGGCTACGACCAGTCGCGCATTTTCCTGCCGGAGCTGGGCGGTGTGCTTGGCTTCAGCCGCGACAGCGGCCGGCGCGAGGGAACGGTGGCGCACGGCGCCGTCCTGGTCGACATCCTCGGGCCCAAGAACGTGATCCTGCGCAAGCGCGAGGAGATCGCCCAGAACGGCTTCATCATCGCCACCATGGTGCTCGACCACGAGACGCGCCAATTGATCGCAGGCCCGACGCTGGCGGCGGAGAACGTCAACGGGCACATCACCAGCGAGATGCTGCGCAGCGCCGAGACCGACTTGAAGAAGTTCCTCGACCGCCGCTCCAAGGGCGGCTTCAGTACCGGCTATCTGGTCAGCCGCACCAAGGGTGTGCTCAGTCGCTCGATCTACCGCCAGTCGAAGATCCACCCGCTGATCATGCCGGTGGTGACCGAACTGTAGCAAATCGGTCCCGTCACGCGCCGCCATCCGATACGTTTGGGAGATCCGTCGCAGCGGCTCAGGATGACAGGGAAAGCGGCCTCTTTTGTCCTGTCATCCTGAGGCCGCAGCCGAAGGATCTCTCATCGGCCTCGCATGGCACAACCCCAGCCAATGGGAGCCGAACCACCTCCAAGACGGCGTGGTTGACGCTCTACCGCCGCCAGATCCGCTGGGCCAGGGTCGGCTTGTCCGGGTAGCGCCCGGTCTGCTCGGCCTGGCGCTCCACCCGCGCCAGGCTCTTGCGCACCGCGTTGACGCCGAGCCAGCGCAGCGGCTCCGGCTCCCAGTCGGGCGAGCGGTGCGCCGTCATCGGCAGATGGGTCAGCTCGCTGTCGGCCCCGGTGATCAAGTCGGCCAGCACGCGGCCCGAGAGGTTCGCGGTCGCCACCCCCTCGCCGGTATAGCCGCGGCCGGTGGCGATGCCGGTCCGCGGATCGTAGGACATGGTCGGCATGCGGTCGCGCGGGATGCCGAAGACGCCGCCCCAGGCGTGGGTGAAGCGCGCGCCGCGGATCATCGGGAACCAGTCGAGCGCCGCCGCGCGCCCGTGGGCGAAGATCGCCTCCTGGCGGTCGAGCGCGTCGGAGATGCGCGAGCCGTAGGGGTAGACGCCGCGGTAGGGGCCGAAGGCGATGCGCCCGTCGACCGTCTTGTTGAGGTAGCCGGACATCGTGCCCGAGCTGCCGATCACCTCGCGCCGCTCCCAGCCGATCTCCTGCCAGATGGCGTCTCCCAGCGGCTCGGTGATCACGAGGTGCGAGGTCATCGGCATGATCTGGCGGCGTAGCTGCGGCAACTGCGAGAGATAGGCCTCGCCGGCCAGCACGATGACGCGCGCCGCCACATTGCCCCGCTCGGTGATCAGCGTTGGCCCCGGTCCCGGCGTGAAATCGGTGACACGCGTCTGCTCGTAGATCGTGCCGCCGTGGCGCTCGACGGCGTGCGCCAGGCCGCGCGCCAGCCGGGCGGGGTGGACCGTCGCGCCCTCCTTGAGCAGCAGCGCGCCCTCCATACCGGCCACGCGCAGGTGCTCGGCCGTCCCCTCGACATCGAGCAGCGCGTAGTGGTCCGCCAGCCCCAACTCCTGGTATTCGCGGTACATCTGTAGCAGATGCGGCAGATGGTGCGGCGCGCGGGCAATCTCCAGCGTGCCGCTCTTGGCGTAGTGAGCGTCGATCCCCTCCTCGCGACAGACCTGCCCGACGTTATCGACCGCCGTGTACATCTGACGCATGACCGCGCGCGCCGCGTCGTCGCCCCAGTTTTGGCGCAGCTTCGCTATCGGCATGGGGAAGCCGGAGAAGCACCAGCCGCCGTTGCGGCCGGAGGCGCCGAAGCCGGCGATCTCCGCCTCGACGACGGCGACCTTCAGCGACGGGTCGCGCTTGAGCAGGTGATAGGCGGTCCAGAGGCCGGTGAACCCGGCGCCGAGGATGCCGACGTCGACGGCGATCGAGCCGTCGAGCGGGGCGCGCGGCGTCAGGTCGTCGCCGCAGGTGTCGAGCCAGTAGCTGTAGCGCGCGTAATCCTTCATCGTGCCTCCTCCCTGGTGGATGCGTGCGCCAAGGATGCGGGCCATCCCCACTTCTGCCAAGCCTCCGGCTTCGACCACCTGGAGGTGCGTGGGAGATCCGCCATCCCCACCTGTCATCCCGTCCTTCGCCAAGCTCAGGATAGGCTCTGAGCCCTCCCCTGTCATCCTGAGGCCGCAGCCGAAGGATCTCCTCTGCCTGATGATGATCCGGATGCTCCAGCTTTAGGAGAGATTCTTCGCTGCGGCTCAGAATGACAGAGGGGGGAGGTTCAGACTGACCGAGGCCGCGAGGCTGCAGGGATCATCGCCGGTCGTCCCCTTGAGGGAGAGCAGTGCTTGACCAACGCGTTAGCGACTGAACGCGATCGCGATGGCGACTCCGCAGAGGATGGCGACCAGCAGCGCGCTGTAGGCGAGCCCGCGCGGGCGGCCGTAGCGGCGGCCGAGCGGCGCCATCAGCCCCAGCGCCACCACGGTCAGGATGCCGGCGACGGCGTGGGAGACCGGCATGATGTGGGGATGCCGGGCGAAGAGGATGATCCCCATCAGCACCTGCACGCCCAGCAGCGCGTGCGCCGTGCCGGTCAGCCAGGGCGGCAGGGTGGCACGTCGTGGCTCCGTCTCCGGCCCACGGCTGGCCAGCACGAAGGCGGCTGCGGCGATGCCGAGGTAGAGCAGCGCCAGCACGACACCCAGCGTGCCGTGCGCGTCGCTCATGGCGTATGCTGACCGCGCGGGCGCAGCAGGTGCGCGCCCAGCGCCAACCGCGTCGCGGTGCGGCTGGTCAGTGCCAGCGCGCCGAGCAGGAAGACGACGACCGGGTTGGGCATCGAGATGACCCGGTTGGGGTGGACCAGCGGCGCGCCGCCGGTGCCGAGGTCGCGCAGCAGGTGCGAGCCGAGTCCGAGGAGCGCCGCCAGCCCGAGGTGCCGCCGCGGGCGCCAGCGTTCAGCCAGCGCCGCGCAGAGCAGCGGCACCAGCAGCGAGTGCGAGGCCGGGCGGTGCGCCATCGTCATGGTGCGATCCAAGCGCACCGAGCGCGCCGCCGCCACGTGGTCGAGGTCGATCATCACCGCGCTCAGCAGTGCCAGGCGTAGGAAGCCGGCCCGGTCGCGCACGTAGGGGAGGACCGGCAGCGCCACCGCCAGCGCGGTGCCGAGGTGGCAGAGGCCGTCGAAGAGGCCGCGCCGGGGCGTGCCGTTGCTGGCCTCGGCCCAGCGCCGGTGCCAGGCCAGCGTCGCCAGCGCGGTCAGGAAGGCGCCGCCGAAGTAGGCTTGGTCGGCCAGCCGCCCCGGCGCGTGACCGTGCGTCTGCTCATGCCCCTGCCCGTCGACCATCGCTCGTTCACTCCCACCCTGATCGATTGCTCGCATCATCGGCCTTCGCACGAGAGGATTGTGCTACAGCATGACAAGTCCCGGACCGGAACGCAAGCGCGCGGTCGTCCTCCTCTCGGGCGGCCTCGACAGCACCACCGCCGCCTGGCTGGCCCAGGCCAGCAACTTCGACCTCTGCGCCCTCAGCGTCGACTACGGCCAGCGCCACCGGCGCGAGCTGGAGGCCGCCGCGCGGGTGGCCGAGCGGCTCGGCGCCCGGCAGCAGCTCGTGCGCCTCAACCTGGGCGACTGGGGCGGCTCGTCGCTGCTGGGTGAAGGCGACATCCCGTCCCAACCGGCGGCGGGCATTCCCTCGACCTGGGTACCAGCCCGCAACCTGATCTTCCTCTCGATCGCCGCCGGCTACGCCGAGGTGGTGGGAGCGAGCGCCATCTATATCGGCGTCAGCCAGGTCGACTACTCCGGCTACCCCGACTGCCGCGCGCCCTTCCTCGACGCCTTCCAGCGCGCCGCCGACCTGGCCAGCAAGCAGTTCGTCGAGCAGGGGATCAGCATCCCCGTGGTCGCGCCCTTCCTCCATCTCTCGAAAGCCGGTATCGTGCGGCTGGGGCTGACGCTGGGCGTCGACTACGCCCTGACCTGGTCGTGCTACCAGGGGGGTGAGCGGCCCTGCGGCGCCTGCGACTCCTGCCGGCTGCGCGCGGCCGCCTTCGCCGAGCTGGGCCTGCCGGACCCGCTCCTCGGCTAAGCCCGGATTGCTCGTGGCACAATAGACGGTTGGTGCCGGCGTCTGCCGCGCTCATTCGGAGATTGCCACGGAGGACGCATGCCCCTGCAACTGGTCATCATCGGCTTCCCACTCAGCGGCAAGACCACGGTCTTCAACGCGCTCACCCAGTCGGAGGCGCCGACCGGCGTCTTCTCCACCGGCGAGGAGGAGCCGAACCTGGCGACCGTCAAGGTGCCCGACGAGCGGCTCGAGGTGCTAACCCGCATGTTCAACCCGCGCCGCGAGGTGCCGGCCGACGTGCAGTACTACGACGTGGCCGGCATCGCCCAGGGCATCCACGAGCAGGGGCTGAGCGGGCGGCTGCTGGGCTACCTCAGCCAGGCGGCCGCGCTGGTGCAGGTGGTGCGCGCCTTCGAGAACGCGGCGGTGCCCCCGCCCGAGGGCTCGGTGGACCCGCTGCGCGACCTCGAGGCGATGAACCTGGAGCTGACCTTCTCCGACCTCGGCCTGATCGAGAAGCGCATCCCCCGGCTGGAGGCCGGCATCCCCAAGCTGCGCGGCGCCGAGCGCGAGGCCAACGAGCGCGAGCTGGCGGCGCTGATCCGGCTGCGCGAGGCGCTGGAGGCCGGGCTGCCGATCCGCGAGGTGGTGCTGGATCCTGAGGAGGAGCGACTGCTGCGCGGCTTCGGCTTCCTGACCGGCAAGCCGCTCTTGATCCTGCTCAACGTCGGCGAAGATATGCTCGGCGCCCAGGCCGAGGCGCTGGTGACCGCGGCGCGCGAGCGCTTCGGACGCCCTGGGGTAACGATCGAGGCGCTGGCCGGCAAGATCGAGGAGGAGATCGCGCGGCTTGACCCCGACGACGCCGCCCTCTTCCTGGCCGATCTGGGTATCCAGGCGACCAGCCGCGAGCGCGTCATCCGCGCCTCGTACGACCTGCTCGGCCTGATCTCATTCTTCACCGTCGGCCCCGACGAGACCCGCGCCTGGACGATCCACCGCGGCACGCCCGCCGTCGAAGCGGCGGGAGTGATCCACTCCGATATCCAGCGCGGCTTCATCCGCGCCGAGGTGGTGAGCTACGAGGATCTGGTGCAGGCTGGGGGCATGCCCGAGGCGCGCAAGGCCGGCCGCTTGCGCCTGGAGGGCAAGCAGTACGTCGTCCAGGACGGCGACATCTGCCACTTCCTATTCAACGTGTAGGGTTGGCCCATAGGATACGCGTGTCGCTGCCGTAGAGGCAGGCCCCGTGCCTGCCCTGGTCGCCCTACGGCGGGGCGACGGGGAACTTGGGCAACACGCGTGGCGCACATGGGACCAAGCGGTAAGCCACGAGGGCAGGCCCCGTGCCTGCCCCTACAAGTTTCGCATCGGCTTTCAGCCTATTTGTGCCCCTGCGGCTGGCCGCTTCCTGTGCCCTTGCCCTGGCTCTTCCCATGACCAGGCGATTGCCCGTGCCCCATGTCGGGCGCAGCGTGTGAGGCTTCATGACCGACCTTCGGCTTCGGTGACGGCGGAGCCTTCGGGGCGGCTTGCGGCTTTGGTGGCGGCGGTGCCTTCTTGGCGGCAGGCGGGTCGCTATGCCGCGTGGCCGGGCGGCTGACCGCGGGCTGGTGGGCTGGTTGGGCGGGCGCGGGCGTCGCCTTCCAGGGGCCGTTGCCCTGGTGCCAGGGCTGCGGCGGCGGGGCGTCGCTCTGAACCGTGACCTTCGCGGAGTCGACCGGTTCCGAGGCAAGCTCGGTCTGGTTCGCCGGCGTGGCCACTGGGGTCGGCTCTGGAGTCAGTGCCGGCGGTGTGGGTGTGGGCGTCGGAGCGGGCGTGTGGGTGGCCGGCGCGGCGGCCGGGTCCGGCACGGTCACGACCGGCTGCGGGAGAGCGACCGGCTCGGGCGTGAGCATCCGTTCCGGTGTCCAGGTCGGGGCCGTCGCGAAGACCTGCGCCGCGGCTGGCGTCGGTTCGTCCGGCGGCGGTCCCGACGGTGTCGGCGTCGGCAGGGTCTCGACGACCGGCACGTTCGCTGCGGTCGTGGCGGCCGGCGCCAGGCGGGTCCTCGACCCGAGCTGGTAGCTGGAGACACCGAGCGCGGCCAGCAAGAGGAGCGCGGCGGCGGTCGCCACGCCCACCGCGTAGCGCGCGTGCCCAAGTTCGCCGGCCGTCCGCGCGCGGGAGAGGGGGCGCACCGCCATCGCTGGCGCCGCCTGGCTCGCGCGCGGGGAGGCGTTCCAGGCGCGCAGCAGCGCGCGCCACATGGCGGCGGCACTGCTGTAGCGGCGGCTGGGGTCCTTGTCGAGCGCCCGCAGCACCGCCGCGTTGAGCGACGGCGGGATGGCCGGGTTGAGCGTGCTCGGCGCCGGCGGTGTGCTGTGGACCTGGCGATACATCACCTGCAGCGGATCGTCGCCGGGGAAGGGCAGTTGGCCGGTCAGCAACTCGAAGAGGACCACGCCCGCGGCGTAGAGGTCGGCGGCCGGGCCCAGCGGCTCACCCAGCGCCTGCTCGGGGGCCATGTAGGCCGCCGTGCCGAGCGTCAGGCCGGTGCGCGTCAGCTCGCTCGTGCTCGCGGCGCGGGCGATGCCGAAGTCGCTCAGCTTGGGCATCCCACCCCGGGTCATGAGGATGTTCTCTGGCTTGACGTCGCGGTGGACCACCTGCTGGCGGTGGATCGCCTCCAGTCCGCGCAGCACCCCCTGGATCAACGCCAGGGATTCCGGGATGCTCAGCGGGGCGCGCGCCTGCACGAACTCCTTGAGATTGCCGCCCTCCACCAGCTCCAGCACGGTGAAGAGGCGGCCACCGTCACCTCCGTGATCCAGCACCGCCACCACGGCGGGGTGGTGGACGGCGCGCACGGTTTCGGCCTCGCGCGCGAAGCGAGCGGCGACATCCGGGTCGCCCGCGAACTGCTCGCGCAGCAGCTTGACCGCGACGGCGCGCTGCGTGCGACGGTCGGTGGCCCGGAAGGTCTCGGCGAAGGCGCCGGAGCCCAGCAATTGATCCAGAACGTAGCGGCCTGCCAGCAGTTGGGGCAGGGCGAGCGACATCAGAACGCCTCCGAACGCGAGCGCGCGTTGCCACCGGGCACCGCGTGGTGCGCCGCTGTATTGGCAGGGCCCGTGCCGCGACAATTGACGCGTTCGATAGAATTGTTTGGGAGGCAGACACATCCGTGACCCAGTTGACCCAGGATCAGCAAGCAACGCTCGACCAGCTCTCGGACGCCATCTTCCAGCGCCAGCCGACCGTCGCCTTCACCGGCGCCGGCATCTCGACCGAGTCGGGCATCCCCGACTACCGCGGCCCGAACGGCATCTGGAAGCGGGCCAGCCCGACGCTCTACCGCGACTTCCTGGCCGACCCGGCGGCGCGCATCCGCGCCTGGCAGCGGCGCCAGGAGCGCTACCCGGCCATGGCCGCGGCCCAGCCGAACGCCGGCCACCAGGCGCTGCGCCGCCTGCAGCAGGCCGGTCTCCTGAGCAGCATCATCACCCAGAACATCGACGGGCTGCACCAGAAGGCTGGTTCCCCACCCCAGAGCGTCATCGAGCTGCACGGCTCGGTGCACCAGGTGCGCTGCCTGGAGTGCGGCCGCCTCTTCCCCGCCGCGCAGTTCGACGCCGCCTTCGACGGCAGCGAGCCGCGCTGCCCCGTCTGCGGCGGCGTGGTCAAGGAGGCCACCATCTCCTTCGGCCAGTCGCTGGTGACCGGCGACCTGAAGCGCGCGCTGGAGCTGGCGCGCCAGTCCGAGGTCATGCTGGTGGTCGGCTCGTCGCTCAGCGTCAACCCGGCCGCCAAAGTGCCGCTGGAAGCGTCGCGCGCCGGGGCCGCACTGGCGATCGTCAACCACGAGCCGACCCCCCTCGATCGCCACGCCGACTTCCTGGTGCCCGCTTCGGCCGGCGCCGCGCTCGCCTACCTCGCCGAGCGCCTGCTGCCGGCGCTTGACGCCGGTTCGCGGGGCTGAGTAGGCTTAACCCGGACCAGGGACCAACGCGCAACCGGCGGTGATGGCTGTGGGGGGAAAATGGCTGCGCAAGCGGGCGAGCGGCTCACCGCCAGGCTCGTGCTCTTCGACCTCGACGACACGCTCTGCGATCACTACCAGTCACACCGGCTGCGGCTGCGTCGCGCCTTCGGCAGCGCGCTGGCCGAGTACCCGGCCGTCGATCTGGAGGCGCTGGTCGAAGCCGCCGCGCTCCAGGTGGGCGGCACGGCGCACTTCGCCGAGGTGCTGCGCGGCGCCGGCGTGGCCGACCCCGGCTGCTGCCAGCGCGCCATCGACCTCTACCGCGCCGACCGCTTTCTCGGGCTGGAGCTCTACGGCGAGGCGCTGGATGTCGTGCGCGCCGTGGCCCGCCACGCCCGCGTCGGCATGATCACCAACGGCCCGAGCGCGATCCAGCGCGAGAAGATTTGCCTGCTCGGCATCGGCGATCTCTTCCCCTTCATCCTGGTGTCCGAGGAGGAGGACAGCTGGAAACCCGACTCCGCCATCTTCGCGCGCGCGCTGGAGCTCGGCGGAGTCGGGCCTGAGGAGGCGGTCTACGTCGGCGACTCGCCGGAGCACGATGTGGCCGGAGCCCAGGCCGCCGGGTTACAGTCCGTCTGGGTCAACCGGCGGGGCCGCGCCTGGCCGGGCGGCCCGCCGCCCGACTTCGAGATCGGCGACCTGCGCGAGCTGCTGCCGCTGCTGGGGGTGCGTGAGTCGGGCTGAGTGCCAGTGGGCACAGGACAGGCACAGGGACAGGGATGGGAGCGGGATGGGAATCGGTTCGGGGGCGCTCGGGCGCCTGACGATCGCGATCTGGGCCACGGTGGGCGCGCTGCTGCTGGCCACCGTCGTCGCCTACGCGGCGGGCGTGGGCAGCAGCCATACACCGCCCTCGGTCTCAGCGGCCGAGGTAGGCACCAGCACGGCAACCAGCGCCGCGGTCCCCACCGCCACGCCGCTGCCGCGAGCGACGCCGCCGGCCACGCCGGTCGCGACTCTGACCGCCGCCCAGCTCCAGCAGGACAAGCCGAACGAGCTGGGTGAGATCATGGTGCTGATGTTCCACCAGATCGACGACGACACCAGCGACGACTTCGCTACCACGCCGGAGGCCTTCCGCAGCGACCTCCAGTGGCTCTACGATCACGACTTCTACGTCATTCCGATTCACGACCTGATCACGAACTCCATCAAGGCCCCGGCCGGCAAGCGCCCGGTGGTGCTGACCTTCGACGACGGCACCGTCAGCCAGTTCCGCTACATCGTGGCGGCGGACGGCAGCAAGACGATCGACCCCAACTGCGCCGTCGGCATCCTGGAGGACTTCTTCGGCAAGCACCCCGACTTCGGCCGCGGCGGCCTCTTCTCGATCATCGCCACCCAGCCCTTCGCCTGGCCCGACGCCGACGACCAGCAGCCTTACATGAAAGAGAAGGTGCAGTGGCTGATCGACCATGGCTACGAGATCGGCAACCACACGGTGCACCATGAGGATATGAAGCAGGAGACCGACGAGCAGATCATGGCGGAGTTGGCCGGCGCGGTCGACGTGATGCGCGGCTTCTCGCCCCAGGCGCAGATGGAGGTCATCGCGGTCCCCTTCGGCAGCTACCCCAAGGGTGGCGACACCACCCTCTTCGAGGGCTTCGACTACCACGGCAAGCACTACAGCGCCAAGGCGGCGCTGGAGGTCGGCGCCAACCCCGGCCCCGGGCCGATGGACAAAGACTGGGATCCGATGTGGATCCCGCGCATTCGCGGCACGAGCGACGAATTGGACAAGTGGTTCGCCTGGGCGCAAGACAACCCCGGTATACTCTACGTCAGCGACGGGAACCCGGACACGATCACGATCCCGCGCGATCTCCCGCCCGCGCTGGCCGGCAAGCTCGACGAGTCGCGCGCGGCCGGGAAGCCGATCATCCGCTACTGATCGTGGTGAGCTGAGCAGGGAACGCATGCGATGAGCAAGCAGATCGTCCTGGCCGAAGAGATGGGCTATTGCTGGGGAGTGCGCCGCGCGCTCGACATTATCACCAAGGCCGGATCAATCGAGGCGCCGGTCGCCACCGTGGGCGACGTGATCCACAACCCGCAGATCGTCGAGCGGCTCAGGGCGCACGGCGTCGACACGGCGGAGACCGTGGCCGAGGCCGAGACGCGCGGCTTCCAGCGGGTGGCGATCACCGCCCACGGGGCCGGGCCCGAGCGCGCGGCCGATGCCGGCGCCCGCGGCCTGGAGCTGATCGACACGACCTGCCCGCTGGTGACCAAGGTGCAGCGCCTGGCGCAGAAGCTGGTGCGCCAGGGCTACTACCTGGTGGTCTACGGCGACGCTCCCCACCCCGAGGTGCGCGGCGTGATCGCCTGGGCCGGCACCTCGCGCGCCGTGGCGGCCAAGCACATCGAGCAGTTGCCCTGGAGCGCGGCCCGTGGCCAGGGCGAGCCGAGCGCGGTCCCGCCGCGCAAGGTGGCCGTGGTCAGCCAGACGACCAAGAACGTCGACGAGTTCCTGGCCTTCATCGCCGAGCTGACGCCGCTGGTGGCGCGCGACGGCGGCGAGCTGCGCGTCTGCAACACGATCTGCGAGCCGACGACCGAGCGGCAGAACGCGCTGCGGCGGCTGGCCGCCGAAGTGGACGCGATCGTGGTGATCGGCGGCAAGAAGAGCTCGAACACCGCGCGCCTGGCCGAGGTCGGCCGCGGCCTGGGGGTGCCGAGCTACCACGTCGAGCGGCCCGAGGAGATCGAGCCGGCCTGGCTGGAGGAGGTCGAGCGCGTGGGCGTGACGGCCGGCGCCTCGACCCCCGACGACGTCATCCTGGAGCTGGTCCACCATCTGGAAACGCTCGGTTTCGACGCCCCCGAGGAGGAGTTGGCCGTCCGCGACCTGAACGCCTTACCGGCGTTTTAGGCGGTCGAAGAGATTGCCCTTCAAGGACGTTAGGTGCTGGGCGAGGACGGATCCCTCGACTCCGCTCGGGATGACAGGGGGTGGATTCGGGCGGACGACGATGATCAGTGTCGTCC
>DASSHC010000268.1:0-5654 GCA_035693105.1 Thermomicrobiaceae bacterium
CCAAGCGCTCCCGAAGGATTTGCTTGCCTCCCCTCGTAAGAGGCAAGCCCATGCGGTCTTACCCCCGGTTTCCCGGGGTTATCCCCCGCGCTTGGGCAGGTTCCCCACGTGCTCCTCACCCGTCCGCCACGGTCGACCCCCGAAGGGGTTCCCGTCCGACTTGCATGCATTAGGCACGCCGCCAGCGTTGTTCCTGAGCCAGGATCAAACTCTCCATCAATAGCACCTTCACGGTGCATCTCTACTGGTTTGTCGATCCAGCTTCCTTGTGCAGAATTGCATCAAGGGGCATTCGATCACGCTTCAGTTGTCAAAGTACCGGGGATCGCTACACATCGAGCCTCGCGGCTCTGAGGAGTCTTCCCTCTTACAGACGCACCGATAAGTATACTCAACCAGCCATGCCCCGTCAAGGGCAACCAACTGGCTTCGCCCAACCGGCGCCTGTCGTCGTCGTGGTGACGACGGGTCAGAGTATAGCACCCACCTCCTGCCGGCGACAAGGGGTGCTTGACCGGAATCCGCGCCCGCCGAATAATCACCGCTGAGAGTTGAGGACACCGGCAGTCGTCCTGACGCGAGAGGAACTCCGCATGCGCAAACCGCTCATCGGCATCACACCGTCCCCGGCGAGCGACGACCACGGGTCGCGCTACGCGCTCTCCCCGAACTACACCGAGGCAGTCGAGGCCGCCGGCGGCGTCCCGGTCATCCTGCCGCCACAGCAGGGCAACGTCGATGAGCTGCTCGACGCGCTGGACGGCGTCATCCTCAGCGGCGGCGGCGATATCCGGCCGACCGTCTACGGAGACAGCGAGCAGCACCCCGCCACCTACGGCATCCATGACCTGCGCGATCAATTCGAGCTGGAACTGGCGCGCAAGGCCGTCGCGCGCGACGTCCCGCTGCTGGCCATCTGCCGCGGCATCCAGGTGCTCAACGTCGCCCTCGGCGGCACGCTGATTCAGGACATCGCCGGCCAGCACAGCGACCAGATCGAGCACCGTCAGAACCGCGGCGAGATCCCCGCTGCCGAGCCCAGCCACACCGTCGCCGCCACGCCCGGCTCGCTCTTGGCGCGCGTCTACGGCGCGACCGAGCTGCGGACCAACTCCTTCCACCACCAGGCGCTGCGCGACGTCAGCCCGGAGCTGCGCTCTATCGCCAGCGCGCCCGACGGCATCGTCGAGTCGGTCGAGCACCCCGGCTGCCGCTGGCTGCTCGGGGTGCAATGGCACCCCGAGATGATGTTTCGCGCCCACGCGGAGCATCTCTCCCCCTTCCGGGCGCTCGTCGCAGCCGCCCGCGCCGCCCGACCGGCCCAGGCCGCCGCGGCCGACTGAGCCGCGATCCGCCGTCGATAAGAAGCGGCCCCAGTCAAGGCCGGGGCCGCTTTCGTTGCCGCTTGAGCTGCTAGCCGCGCGTCTCGCCTCGCTCGCGGGCGGCGGCGGCGACCGCATGGTGCTCGTTGCCGCCGTCGTGGGCCACGGCGTGCGGGCTCGACTGCTCGGCGTAGACACCGGGCAGCGCCACCCGCAGCACGTCGTCCATCGTCTCGGCCAGAACGAAGCGCATGTTCTCCTGCAGGGACGGCGGCAGGTCATCCAGATCCGGCTCGTTGCGCTTGGGCAGGATGAAGGTCGTGATGCCGGCCCGACCGGCCGCCAGCGCCTTCTCCTTGATGCCGCCCACCGGCAGCACCTGCCCGCGCAGCGTGATCTCGCCGGTCATCGCCACCTTGTCCGCCACCGGCTCGCCCGACAAGAGCGACACCAGTGAGGTCGTCATGGTGATGCCGGCCGACGGCCCGTCCTTGGGGATCGCGCCCGCCGGCACGTGCAGGTGGATGTCGGTCTCCTTGAAGAAATCCGGCGCGATCCCGAGATCGCGGGCGCGCGAGCGCACGAAGCTGAGCGCCGCCTGCGCCGACTCCTTCATCACGTCGCCGAGCTGACCGGTCACGTTCAGGCTGCCGCGTCCCGGCATGCGGGTCGCCTCGATGAACATGATGTCGCCGCCGACCGCGGTGACGCCGACGCCGACCGCGACACCCGGCTCCGCGGTCCGCTCCGAGAGCATCTCGTAGAAGAACCGCGGCTTGCCCAGGTACTCACGCACCTGCTCCACGCCGACCACTGGCGATACGTCTTTGCCCTCGGCGATCTGCGTGGCCACCTTGCGCGCGATCGTCGCGATCTCGCGCTCCAGGTTACGTACGCCCGCCTCGCGGGTGTAGTGCTGAGTCAGGTAGAGGATCGCGTCGTCGCCGAGCTGGATCGACTCCGGCTTGAGCGCGTGGCGCTTGAGCTGCTTCGGCAGCAGGTAGCGGCGCGCGATGTGGAGCTTCTCCTCATCGGTGTAGCCCGACAGCGTCAGGATCTCCATCCGGTCGCGCAGGGGCGGCGGGATGGTATCCAGCACGTTGGCCGTGGCGATGAACATCACCTTCGACAGATCGAAGGGCACGTCGAGGTAGTGATCGCGGAACGTGTTGTTCTGCTCCGGATCGAGCACCTCGAGCAAGGCCGACGAAGGATCGCCGCGCCAGTCCGCGCCGATCTTGTCGATCTCGTCCAGCACGAAGACCGGATCGTTGGCGCCGGCCCGGCGGATCGCCTGGATGATGCGCCCCGGCATGGCCCCGATGTAGGTGCGCCGGTGACCGCGAATCTCGGCCTCGTCGCGCACGCCACCCAGCGACATGCGGGTGAACTCGCGCCCGAGGGCGCGGGCGATCGACTGTGCCAGGCTGGTCTTACCGACGCCCGGCGGCCCGACGAAGCAGAGGATCGGCTCGCGTCCTTCCTCGGCCTCCTCGCCCGCCTGCTCCTTGCGCAGCTTGCGCACGGCGAGGTACTCCAGGATGCGCTCCTTGAGCCGCTCCAGGTCGTAGTGGTCCTCGTCGAGCACCTGGCGGGTGTGGGCGATGTCGATCACGCCCTCGGTGCTGTGGTTCCAGGGCAGGCTCACCATCCAGTCGAGGTAGGTGCGGATCATGCCGTACTCGGCGGCGGCCGGCGGCAGCTTGCTCAGCCGCTCCAGCTCGCGCCGCGCCTCGCGCTCGGCCTCCTCCGGCATGCCCGCCTCGTCGATCTTGGCGCGCAACTCGTTGGTCTCGGCCTCCTGCTCGTTGGTCTCGCCGAGTTCCTTCTGGATCGCCTTCAACTGCTCGCGCAGGTAGAACTCGCGCTGGGTCTTGCCCACCTCCTCCTGGACGTCCTTCTGGATCTTCTTGCCCAGTTCCAGGAGGTCCAGCTCCTTGCTGAGATAGGCGCTCAGCTTCTGCAGCTTGGCCCGCGCCGAGTCCAGCTCCAGTAGCTCCTGCTTCTCCTCCGGCTCCATGCGCAGGTTACTGGCGATCAGGTAGACGAGGTGCATCGGATCCTCGACGTTCAACGCCGCGGTCACCAGTTCCTCTGGGAGATTGGAGACCAGCGCCACCATGCGCTGGAAGAGATCGACGACATTGCGCATCAGCGCCTTGACCTCGACCGAGTCCTCCACCTCGACCGGCAGATCCTCGACCCGTGCCGTGAGGAATGGCTCCTCCCCAACCCAGTCCAGGATCTTGATGCGCCGCAGGCCCTGCACCGCCAGCCGCACGGTGCCGTCGGGCACGCGCATCATCTGGTGGATGCTCGCCACGGTGCCGATCGTGTAGGTGTCGCCGGGGCCGGCCGTCTTCTGCTCGGGGTCCTTCTGCAGCACCAGGCCGACCAGCCGGTTCCCCGAGACGACATCATCGATCAGGCGCAGCGAGCGCGGCTGGCCGGCGGCCAGCGGCACCAGCGTCATCGGAAAGACGACCGTCCCCTTGAGCGGCAGGATCGGCAGCACGTCGGGCGTCTGCGGCTCGGTCTCGTCACCGGCCTGCTCGGCGCGCTCGGGCTCCAGGGTCTCTTCCTCGCGCGGCTCGCGCTCCTCCTGGGGCTCGTCGGTTATCTTGAATTTCTCGACCATTGATTGTTACCTCTCCTGCTTGCTCGTTGACGCCGTGGTCGCCCGCGGCACGATCCTCGTGGCCTGTGGGCGCGGCAGCGTCACACGCAGGAAGCCGTTGTCGTAGATTGCCTCGACCGCGTCGAGCACAACTGTAAAGGGGAGAAAGACCTCCGCCTCGAACGGCCCGTAGGGGATGCCCATCTCGTAGTAGGTACGTTTGTGGTCTTTGGCGGGATTCGGGCGTACGCCGCTGATGCGCAAGACCGAGTCGTCGACCACGACGCTCAGATCCTGCTCGCAGATACCCGCCACCTCGGCCGTCACGACCAGGGCACCGTCGGATTCGTAGACTTCGACGCGCGGCCGCCAACGGCCGAAGCTGGTCCGCGCGAGGGACGGCGAGCCGACCACCATCGAGCGAAACAACTCTTCCATCTCCTGCTGAATCCGGCTCAATTCCCGGCCGCTCCGCCTCCGCACGATCAGCATCGATTCACTTCCTTTGAGCGTGCCGTGCGATCCGCACGGGACCGCTTCCGTCCTGGCATCCGTCCTGTCCTGCACGATGTATGCCGGTGCCAGCCGCCAGGATTCCGGGAGAGTATATCACCCGCGCAGAACAACTGCAACCAAACGATCAGGTCGGTTGATTCGCATCGTATCAGGGTTTTGCGGACTGCCGGCTCCTCGCCGCGCTTGCGTGTTGGGCTCGGCAATGCGAAGATGCGCCGGTCGATGGATGCTTTCCACGAGGAGGTGAAGCATGCGCCTGTACGTGATGCAGCTCGGACTCAGCGGCGGCGGTTCGCCCGTGCCCGCCTATCTGATCCAGACCGACGACGGTCAAAACGTGCTGGTCGATACCGGCTACCCCCCGCAGGACTACACCGGCCCCGAAGCGCGCCTACCCGAGACCGACTTCGTCATCAACCGGTTGCGCGAGATCGGCCTGACGCCCAACGACATCGACTACGTGGTCGCCACGCACCTCGATGTCGACCACGCCGGCAGTCACGACCTCTTCCCTAACGCGCAGTTCATCGTCCAGGACGAGCATCTGAACGCGGCGCGCAGCATGCCGCGCTTCCAGGGCATTCGCGCGCACTGGGAGCACCCCAGTCTCAACTACCGCACCGTCAGCGGCGACACCGAGTTGCTCCCCGGCATCGAGCTGATCGAGTCGAGCGGACACGTGCCGGGGCACCAATCGGTGCTGGTGCGCCTGCCCCAAACCGGGCCAGTGCTGCTGGCGATCGACGCCATCCCGCGCGACTTCACCGGCTACGCACCCGAGGAGCGGCCGACCGGCAGCTACGACAACGACGTCGATGGCACTCGCCGCAGCACCCGCAAGCTGGTCGACCTGGCGGAGCGCGAAGGCGTGGCGCTCACCATCCGCGGCCACGACGCGGAGCAGTGGAAGCAGCTCAAGAAGTCGCCGGAGTATTACGAGTAGGGGAGGAGCGGCAACCCGCGCGCTCGGGGTGGCTGTGTTCCATGCAGCGTCGAGCCGCGTGACGCGCGGGGTTAATGGAGTTTGCGGAATTATCCTGGAGTTCCGTCGCCCACGCCGCGCTGGGCTAAAGCCGCAGCGCTAACAGACGAAGCCTGTTGAAACAGGCTAGGAGCGAGATGGCGTACGCCAGGTTATTGCCGCAAACGCCATAATTCCCGCGCTGAATCCGCGAAGCCCACTGATGGGGCTGAGCTTT
>DASSHC010000269.1:0-14839 GCA_035693105.1 Thermomicrobiaceae bacterium
CTGTCGGGGAGGGTATGACACCGGCTCGCAATGCGTCCTAACGGCGCGGGTGAAGCTGACGATGTTGCGGGCGACGCGAGTTCTGAGGAATGTGATAGTCTCGGCGAGGAGAGCAGATGAGCGGGTCAACACCGTTTCCACGCGCGCCGTCTCGACTGGTGGATGAGGGATGACTGGTATAGACAACAGGGTTGTCATCTACCTGACGAAGGCGGTGGAGAGCCTGGCTGGCGCGGAGAGCGAGTTCGCCAACGGCCGCTACAACAACTGTGCCAATCGCTGCTACTACGCTTGCTTTCAGGCTGCTGTGGCGGCCCTCTTCGCGGCTGGACTCACCCCGCAAGGTACTCGCACCGTCTGGAGCCACGACGTACTTGCAGGCGCTCTTTGTGGGTGAACTCATCAACCGCCGTAAGCGCTTCCCCACAGCGTTCCGCCCAACCCTGGCGCAGGCGTACAGTAAGCGTGAAGCGGCAGACTATAAGCGAGACTTTTTGAGTCAGACGCAAGCACAGCGAGTGTTGCGGGACTCCCGCATTTTTGTTCAGACTATCCAAGCGCAAGGGGGAGAACCGGCATGAGCTCCGAACGCCTCAACGAACTTGAGCCACGTATTCTGCAGGCGGTGGCTGAGCTGGAGAACCTCATCAGGAGCCGCTACCCCGCCGCGGAATTCGATATCGGGCCAGGTGGTGAGGATCCCGAGGGAACCTACATCACGGCGACGGTCGATCTGGAAGATCCGGACGAGGTGATGGACCTGGTAATCAATCGTGTGCTCGAGCTACAAGTCGAAGAGCGGCTCCCAGTGTACGTGGTGCCCGTGCGAACTCCTGAGCGCATAGAGCAGATGCTGCGGGAACGGCCGGGTTTCTCACCCCCCATTCGGCCACTCCGCTTCTAAATTGTTGGGGCGGGTCAGTGACCCGCCCGGTGGAACCCTCCCTATCGGGTGGGGGCGAAGCCGTCGATGATGCGGGCGGCGCGCTTGATGCCGAGGAGGTAATCCTCGACATAAATATTCTCCATCGGCGAGTGCGCCCGCGAGTCGGCGTGGCCGACGCCGGAGGAGGCGAAGGGGATGCCAAACTGGTAGGCGAGCACGTAGGCCGGGCCGGTGCCCAGGCTGGTCGGCACCACGATCGGCTCCTTGTCGTCCAGCTCGCGGTGCGCCGCGATGGCGACCTGGGCGATCTCGGCGTCGGGCGAGGTGCGCGCCGGGTGCTCCATGCTGAAGGGCACGACCTCGATGTCGCTGAAGCCCTGGTCGTCCAGGTACGTGCGCAGCAGGGCGCGGATCTCCTCCGGGTCCTGGTCGATCACCAGGCGGAAGTCGACCTTGGCCATCGCCTGCGCCGGCATGACCGTCTTGGCGCCGGGGCCGGTGTAGCCGCTCTCCAGCCCGCAGATGGTGCAGGTCGGCTGGAAGTACTCCTTGAGCTTCAGCTCCCGGCCGGAGAGCCCGGTGACGAACTGGTCGATCTGGTAGAGCTCCCGGCGCTTGGCCTCGGTATCGGGGAGCGACTCGAGCACCTTGAGGTCGTCCGCGGTCGGCGGCACGACCTTGTCGTAGAAGCCGGGGATGCGCACGCGCTCGTCCGGCCCCTTGAGCGAGGCCAGCGCCCAGGTCAGGCGCCAGGCGGCGTTGGGCACCGAGGCGCCGAGGGAAGAGTGCAGGTCGCGGGCGGTCGAGCGCACGCGCAGCTCGACGTAGCAGATCCCCTTCAGCCCGAGCGAGATGATCGGGCGTCCCTCGACGTCCTTGCTGCCGCTCTCCCAGATGTTGCCGTCGGCGCGCACCAGATCGGGGTGCTCCGCGGTGAAGCGCTCCAGGTGCGGGCTGCCGATCTCCTCCTCGCCCTCGATGATGAATTTGACCCGCAGCGGCAGCTCGCCGCGCACCGTGCGGTAGGCGTCGATGGCGGCCACGCGCGAGGCGATGTTCCCCTTGTTGTCGGCCACGCCGCGGGCGTAAATGCGTCCGTCGCGGATTTCGGCGGCGAAGGGGTCGACGTCCCAGAGATCGAGCGGCTCCGGCGGCTGCACGTCGTAGTGGTTGTAGAAGGAGAGGGTTTTGCCCTCCGGCCCGGCCTCGGCGTAGACCACCGGGTTGCCGCCGGCGACCGGCACGATGCGCGCGCTGGCCCCGGCGTCCTCCAGCACCTGTTTCACCAGCGCGGCGGTCTCCTGGATGCCGACGTTTTGCGCCGAGATGCTCGGCTGGCGGCAGAGCCGCTGCACCAGCGCGATGTACTCCTCGCGGTGGTCGTCGATATAGCGATAGACGTCGTCAAGCTCGGCCATGACCAGCGCTCCTCACTCCCCGTGTACCCAGCGGCCCCGCGTGAGCCGCGCCCACTCTCGGCGCTCGGCACGCGGCTGTCAACCGGGAGCGGCGCGTTGACGGCTGCGGGCGGGCGGGCTAGAGTCGCGGGTACGGACGAAGGCGAGCGGCCTTCACTGCGTGGCGGGGGATGAGCGGGCTTGGTGGGTGTGGCCTTGGACGAGCCTCGGCGCCGCACGACGCGCGGGGTTAAAACCACCGCGCTAACAAAGCGAAGCCCACTGAAGGGGCTGAGTTTAGCCCATACGCCGGCCATTCCTTTGCGGTCTGAGACAAACCTTGTCTATTGGGGCGATCGAGGACGAAGCTGGTTGTGGCTGAGGATGCTTGGACCACAACCAATCCAAACCCCAGCCCCTTCAGTGGGCTTCGTGAAGGCTAGCGCGGTGGCTTTAACCCCGCGCGACGTGGGCGCCGAGGTTCCACGAAGCGCCGCAATCGTTCCATACGGCCCCGCACATTAGGCAGCAGCAGAGGCGGGCAGACACAGTGGCGGAGGAGGGCGAGATGACCAGCGGGCTGCCCAGCCGCGAGGGGACGCTCCCCTTTCGCGGCCACCAGGTCTGGTACCGCGTGGCGGGCGAGGGGGAGGAGCCGGGCAAGCTGCCGCTCTTGACGCTCCACGGCGGCCCCGGCGCGGCGCACGACTACCTGGAGCCGCTGGAGGCGCTGGCCGCCAGCGGCCGGCGGGTCATCTTCTACGACCAGCTCGGCTGCGGCCGCTCCGAGCAGCCGCACGACCCCGCGCTCTGGACGGTCGGGCTCTTCCTGGAGGAGATCGACGCCGTACGCGCCGCGCTGGGGCTCGACGAGCTGCACCTGCTGGGACAGTCCTGGGGCGGGATGCTGGGCATGGAGTACGCCCTGACGCAGCCGCCCGGGCTGGCCAGCCTGACGGTCGCCAGTTCTCCGGCCTCGATGCGCCAGTGGGTGGCGGAGGCCAACCGGCTGCGCGAACAGCTGCCGCCCGAGGTGCAGGCGACGCTGCTGCGGCACGAGGCGGCCGGCACGACCGATTCGCCCGAGTACCAGCAGGCGATGGCGGTCTTCTACGGGCGGCACGTCTGCCGGCTCGATCCCATGCCGGACTACGTGCAGCGCACGTTCGCACAACTGGAGCGGAATCCCGAGGTCTACCACACCATGAACGGCCCCAGCGAGTTCCACGTCGTCGGCACGCTCAAGGAGTGGGACATCATCGACCGGCTGCCGGAGATCCGCGTGCCCACGCTCGTCACCTCCGGCCGCCACGACGAGGCCACGCCGCTGATCGCGGAGACGGTGCACCGGGGCATCCCCGGCTCGGAGTGGGTCATCTTCGAGGAGAGCTCGCACATGTCCCACGCCGAGGAGCCGGAGCGCTACCTGACGGTGCTGAGCGATTTTCTGGAGCGCGTGGAAGCGGCGCGCGGCTGAACGGTCGAGTACTTGAAGGGATGGCTGGTATGAGTGGGCACGAGCGGCTGGCGAACCTGGAAGAGACGACGGTGGCCGATCTGCAGCGGGCCATGACGGCCGGCGAGCTGAGCGCGGCCGAGCTGGCGCGCTACTACCTCGACCGCATTCGCGACCTCGACCAGGGCGGGCCGCGGGTCAACTCGGTGCTGGAGGTCAGCCCCGACGCGCTGGCGCTGGCCGCCCAGCTCGACGACGAGCGGCGCACGCGCGGCCCCCGCGGGCCGCTCCACGGCATCCCGGTCATCCTCAAAGACAACATCGACACCGCCGACGGCATGCAGACGACCGCCGGCTCGCTGGCGCTGCTCGGCTCGCGCCCGGCGCGCGACGCCTTCATCGCCGAGGGGCTGCGGCGGGCCGGGGCGCTGCTGCTGGGCAAGGCCAACATGAGCGAGTGGGCCAACTTCCGCTCGAACCACTCCTCCAGCGGCTGGAGCGGGCGCGGCGGGCAGTGCAACAACCCCTACGCGCTCGACCGCAACCCCTGCGGCTCCAGCTCCGGCTCGGGCGCGTCGGTCTCGGCCAACTTCTGCGCCGTGGCCATCGGCACCGAGACCAACGGCTCGATCGTCTGCCCCTCCAACGCCAGCGGCGTGGCCGGCATCAAGCCGACCGTCGGCCTGACCAGCCGTGCCGGCGTTATCCCGATCTCGCACAGCCAGGACACGATCGGCCCGATGGCGCGCACGGTGGCCGATGCCGCCGCGGTCCTCGGCGCCATGACCGGCGTCGACTCGCGCGATCCGGCCACCGCCGCCAGCGAGGGGCACTTCTTCAGCGACTACACCCAGTTCCTGGACGCGAATGCGCTCAAGGGGGCGCGCATCGGCGTGGCGCGCGGCATGACCGGCTTCAGCGACAAGAGCGACGCGGTCTTCGAGCAGGCGCTGCGGGCCATGCAAGCGGCGGGGGCCGAGCTGATCGATCCGGCCGACATCCCCACCCTGGAGCAGATGCGCCGCAACAACACCCAGCGCGAGGTGCTGCTGTATGAGTTCAAGGCCGACCTCAACGCCTACCTGGCCGAGCGTGGCGATCCGCAGATTCACAACCTGGCCGACGTGATCGCCTTCAACCTGGCCCACGCCGAGCAGGAGCTGCCCTACTTCGGCCAGGAGCAGATGCTGGCCGCCCAGGAGAAGGGGCCGCTGACCGATGCCGCGTATCAAGAGGCGCTGGCGCTCAACCAGCGGCTGTCGCGCGCGGAGGGTATCGACGCCGCGCTCAAGCAGCACGACCTGCTGGCGCTCGTAGCGCCGACCGGGGCGCCGGCCTGGAAGACCGACCTGATCGACGGCGACCACAGCATCGGCGGCAGCTCGACGCCGGCCGCGCTGGCCGGCTACCCGATCGTCACGGTGCCGGCCGGCTTCAGCTTCGGGCTGCCGGTCAACATCAGCTTCATGGGCACGGCCTGGAGCGAGCCGGTGCTGATCCGGCTGGCCTACGCCTTCGAGCAGGCCACCCGCGCCCGCCGCGCGCCGCGCTTTTTGGCGACGCTGCCGTAGGCACGGGCCCTCACCCCCGGCCCCTCTCCCAATTCTGGGAGAGGGGAGGTGGCTTCAGCTTCATAGGAGACCGTAGCCTGTGTGCGGACGGATCCTTCGACTTCGCTCAGGATGACACGGCAGGGGAGTGGCCTACCGGACGACATAGATCGTCGTCGTTCGCCCGCTACTCCCCCTGTCATCCCGAGCGCAGTCGAGGGATCCGTCTGCACGCGGCACCCAACCTCATCGATGGCCAGTGCCCCTCTCCCCCGCGGGGGAGAGGGGTTGGGGCGAGGGCCCGTCGGCCCTACTGCGCCGTCCAGTCGCGGATGTCCCAGGTGTCGTCCGCCCACTGGGTCGGGTTGTTGCCGCTGATCCGCGTGCTGACGCAGGCCACGTTGTTGCGCGCCACGATCGGGACCTCGACCACGTCGCTCAGCACCAGCTTCTGCATCTGCTGGAAGATCTGGGTCGACTTCTGCGGGTCGATCTCGGTCTGCGCCTGCGCCCAGAGCTTGTTGAAGGCGTCGCTCTGGTAGCGGCCGTAGTTGCGCCCGGCCCAGGCATTCGACTTCTGAGCGATGTCGGTGTCGGGGTCGGCCGAGAGGTAGCGGCGGTACCAGTCGAGCGGGAAGACGCCCGAGCCGTTGGTGTACATCTCCAGGTCGGCGTAGAAGTGGGCGTCGGTGTCGTTGTTGCCGGCATCGCCGGAGAAGAAGACCGAGGAGTCGATCGACTTCAAGTCGGCGTCGCAGCCCATCTGCTGCAGGGCCTGCTTGACGATCTCCTGCGTCTTCTGACGCACCGAGTTGACCGAGGTCTGGTAGAGCCACTTCATCGGACGGCCGTTCAGCTCGCGCACGCCGCTGGAGCCTTTGTTCGCCCCGGCCTTATCGAGCAGGGCGCTGGCGGCCTTGACATCGAACGTCCACTGGGCCGCCGGGTCGGAGTCCGGCAGCATGTAGGGCGTGTTGTCGGTCTGGGTTTGGGCCGCCGCCGTGCCGCCGGGGCCATAGAGCTGCTCCGCCACGGTCTTGCGGTCGACCGCGTTGGACAGTGCCTGGCGCACTTCGGCCACCTTGAAATGCGGGTGCGGCACCTTGTAGTACGACTTCTGGCCCTCCTGATCGGTCTGCGGATCCGACCAGTTGATCAGCAGGCGCTCGGTGCCGCCGCCGATCCAGGTCAGCACCTTGCCCTTGCCGGCCGACTCCATCGATTTGAGCACGTTGGGCTCGACCTGGATGTTCCAGGCGTAGTCCTGCTCGCCAGTCTGCAGCACGGAACGGGCCGCGCTGGTGGCGTCGCCGCCGCCCTTCATGGTCACGCCATCGAAGTGCGGCGTGCCGTCCTGCCAGTAGTTCTTGTTGATCTGGTAGACGACCACGTCGCCCGGCTTGAAGTCGGTCACCTGATAGGGGCCGGTGCCGATCGGCTTGAGGTTGGCGGGCGCCTGGCGCGCGGTCGCGCCCTTGTAGTCCTTGAAGATGTGCTCGGGTAGGATCATGCCGTTCTCACCGGTGAAGGGCTGGTACCAGGCCGGCTCCGGCTGCTTGAAGTTGACCTTGACGGTGTGGTCGTCGACCGCCTCGACCGAGTCCACGTTGACGTAGCTGCCGTAGGTGGTGGCGGCGGTCGCCTGGTCGGAGACGTAGTCGAAGGTGAACTTGACGTCGTTGGCGGTGAAGGGCTGGCCGTCCTGCCAGGTCACACCCTGGCGCAACTTCCAGGTGACGCTCTTGCCGTCCTGGGCGACGGTGCCGTTGTCCAGGCTGGGGATCTCGGCGGCCAGGAAGGGGACCATCTTGGTGGTGCTGTCGAAGTCGGCCAGCGGCTCCAGAGTGACGCGCGAGGCCTGGAAGTCCTTGGTGCCCTGGGCCAGGTGCGGGTTGAGGATGGTCGGCGCCTGCCAGTAGAGCAGCTTCAGCTCGCCCTTGCCGCCGCGCTGGCCGGTAGCGCCGGCCGCTTGCGGCGTGGCCGCGCTGGGGTTGAAGACCGGCGAGGCGGGCACCTGCGAGGCCGGCGAGCTGGCCGCGCCGCCGGTGCCGCCCGTCGTGCTGGTGCCGCTGGTCGTGCCCGTGCCGCTGCTCGACGTGCTGCTGTTGTTGCCGCCGCCGCAGGCCGCCAGCAGGGCGGAGACGGCCGGAGCCGCCAGCCCCAGCACCGCGGCGCGTTTGAGCAGTCCGCGACGGCTCATCCGGCCGCTGCGCACGGCGCGCAGCAGCTCATCGTAGCGTGGATCCTGATTCATCGTCTCCTCATCTCCTCCAGGGGGTCAACAGATCGGGACTCGTCGTCAGGTTTCGCGTCGGGTCGCCTCCTTCTCCGGCCCACCGATCGGGCAACCAATCGGGTCACAGCCATAACGCAATACTGCTATAGCAGTCTCGCTACCGTCAAGCGAGCCATTTCAGTGGGGCTCGTATTGCGGATTGCCGTAGCAAGATACCCGCCAACCCCCCGCAATCTGTCCGCGCGGGCGCACAATCTCACGCTGGCTCGCGGACGGCGCGGGATGGAATGGTGGAAGATGGGGGATCAGTGATGGGGTGCGCTGGGGTTTTCGACTGCACTTGGGGTGACCGGTCCAGTATGTGGCGGACCAGTACGACGACATCTCGTCGTACGCCTGTCAACGAACCCTGTCATCCTGCGCGAAGTCGAGGGATCCGTCCTCACACGCCAGCCAACGTCCTCGAGAGCTGCCGCGCCGTGGCGGTGCGGTCTGGGGCATGTTCGAGGCATGAACGAGGGGGCTGCCGTGGCAGCCCCCTGAGGAAGATCGCCGCTAGACCGGCTCGCTACGCCGTCGTCCAGTTCTTGATATCCCAGACGTCGGAGGCCCACTGCGTCGGGTTGTAGCCCTTCAAGCGGTTGCTGACGCAGGCCACGTTGGCGCGCGCGATCTCGCCGATATCGACCACGTCCTTCAGGACCAGCCGTTGCATGTCCTGGAAGAGCGCGATCGACTTCTGCGGATCGAGCTCGGTCTGCGCCTGCGCCCACATCTTATTGAAGTCGGCGTTCTGGTAGCGGAAGATGTTCGGCGGCGCCCAGGAGTTCAACTTCTGCGGGATGTCCTCATCGGGATTGGCCGACAGGTAGCGCTTGTACCATTCGAGCGGGAAGATGCCGCAGCCGTTGGTGTGCATCTCGAGGTCCGCGTAGAAGTGCCCGGTGGTGTCCGGGTTGCCGGCGTCGCCCGAGAAGTAGACCGCGGCGTCGATCGACTTGATCTGGACCTCGACGCCGATTGTGCCTAGGGACTGCTTGACGATCTCCTGGTGCTTCTGGCGCACCTCGTTGACCGAGGTCTGGTAGACCCAGGACATCTTGCGGCCATTGAGGGTGCGGATGCCGTCGCCGCCCTTCTGCGCGCCCGCCTTGTCCAGCAGGTCGGAGGCCGCTTTGAGGTCGAACTTCCACTGCGCCGCCGGATCGGAGTCGGGCAGCATGTAGGGGGTATTCTCGTTCTGGGTCTGGCCGGTCGGCGCGCCGCCCGAGCCGTAGAGCTGATCGGCGATCGTCTTGCGGTCGATCGAGTTGGCCAGCGCCTGGCGTACCTCCGGCACCTTGAAGTGCGGGTGTGGGTTCTTGTAGTACGACTTCTCGCCGTTGACGTCGGTCTGCGGGTCCGACCAGTTGATCTCCAAGCGCTCGGTGCCCGAGCCCGGCCAGTTCACGACCTTGCCCTTGCCGGCCGACTCCATCGACTTCAGCACCGTCGGCGAGACCTGGATGTTCCACGACCAGTCGGACTCGCCGGTCTGCAGGGCCGCGCGGGCCGCGCTCGGGGCGTCGCCGCCGCCCTTCATGGAGATGCTGTCGAAGTGCGGCTTGCCCTTGTCCCAGTAATCCTTGTTGATCTCGTAGGTACCGACGTCGCCGGGCTTGAAGTCGGTCAGCTTGAAGGCGCCGGTGCCGACCGGCTTGAGGTTGGCCGGGGCGTTGCGCAGGTTGGCGCCGGTGTAGTCCTTGAAGATATGCTGCGGCAGGATCATGCCGTTGGCGCCGGTAAAGGAGTAGTACCAGGCCGGCTCCGGCTGCTTGAAGTTGACCTTGGCGGTATTGTCGTCCACCACCTCGACCGAGTCGACGTTGAGGTAGACACCGGCGGTGGTGGCGGCCGTCTTGGGGTCGCTCACCAGGTCGAAGGTGAACTTGACGTCGGCGGCGGTGAAGGGCTGACCGTCGTGCCACTTGACGCCCTGGCGCAGCTTCCAGGTGACGCTCTTGCCGTCCTGAGCCACCTGGCCGTTGTCGAGACTGGGGATCTCCGCCGCCAGCATCGGCACCATCTTGCTGTTGGCATCGAAGTCGGCCAGCGGCTCGTAGACGATGCGCGAGGCATCGTAGTCCTTGGTCCCCTGGGCGATGTGCGGGTTGATGATGGTGGGCGCCTGCCACCAGAGGAGCTTGAGATCACCCTTGCCGCCGGCTGGCCCGGAGGCGGCTTCCTGCGTGGCTGCAGCCGGTTTGGTCACCGGCGAGGCGGCGGGCGCGGTGGTGGCGGCCGCGGTGGCCTGGCCGCTGCCCGTGGCGGTAGTGGCCGCGGCCTGGGTGGAGGCGGCCGGGGCCTGCGTGCCGCTGGTGCTGGTGCTGTTCGAGCTGCTGCTGCCGCAGGCGGCCAGCAAGGCGGCGATGGCGGGTGCGCTCAGGCCGAGCACCGCCGCTCGTTTGAGCAGGGTGCGGCGATTCAGGCGCCCCTCGCGCGCGGCTCGCATCAGTTCGTCGAAGTGTGGATCCTGGGGCATAACTCCTCCTCCACTACGATCGCTCGCACGCTGGGAACCGGCAAACACCCAACCGCTCTAGCTCCCGCACCACCTCGCAGGGGCTGGATCGGTTGTGGGTCTCACGTGACATACGTCAAGGACCGGTCGTCTGGTTGTGCCAGCGTGCAACGGCTTCGCCCCATCTTCTTATAGAATGGAATTGTCGTCAAGCCCCCGCACGTGTTCGGACGCTGTCCGCGGCTACCCCAGCCCCCAGATGCCGGGTGTCGCCAGCTCTACGCTGTTGCCGGCGGGGTCGCGGAAATAGAGGGACGCGCCGCCGCCTGGCCAGTGCACTTCTTGCTCGATCGGCACAGCCTGCCGGGCGAGCTGGGCACGCCAACGGGGCAGCTCCTCCGGCGAAGCGGCGAAGGCCACATGGCCGGGGCCGGTCGCGCCGTGCCCCGGCACCGGGCCGCCGGCCTGGCGCGTGGCCTCCGGGTTGAAAACCAGGAAGACGCCGGGGCCGCAGCGGAAGAAGACGTGACGCCCGGCCATCTTCGACTCGACCTCCATCCCGAGCACGTCGCGGTAGAAGCGCTCGGCGGCGTCGAGGTCGGCGGCATAGAGGCAGGTCTCCAGCACCCGCTCGGCGCGCATGGTCACCCTCCGTCAGATACGTGGCCGGCTCACCCCCTGAGCCGGCCACCGCCGCGAGCGCGCGTGGCCGCGCTAGGACGTCCGCGTCCAGTTCTTGAGATCCCAGACGTCGGAAGCCCACTGCGTCGTCTGATAGCCGGTCAGCGAGTTGCTGACGCAAGCCACGCCGTTGCGCGCCACGATGCCGATCTCGGCCACGTCGGTCAGGATCTGGCGCTGCATGTCCTGGAAGAGCTGGGTCGACTTCTGCGGGTCGATCTCGGTCTGCGCCTGCGCCCAGAGCTTGTTGAAGGCGTCGCTCTGGTAGCGGCCGACGTTGGTGCCGGCCCAGGCGTTCGACTTCTGGGCGACGTCGGTGTCCGGGTCGGCCGAGAGGTAGCGACGGTACCAGTTGAGCGGGAAGATGCCGGCGCCGTTGGTGTACATCTCCAGGTCGGTGTAGAAGTGGCTATAGGTGTCGTTGTTGCCGGGGTCGCCGGAGAAGAAGACCGAGGAGTCGACCGACTTGATCTGCACGTCGATCCCCAGCTGCGTCAGCGCCTGCTTGACGATCTCCTGGTTCTTCTGGCGCACCTCGTTGACCGAGGTCTGATAGACCCAGGACATCTTGCGGCCATTGAGGGTGCGGATACCGTCGCCACCCTTGGCGGCTCCGGCTTTGTCGAGCAGATCGCCGGCCGCCTTGAGGTCGAACTTCCACTGCACGGCTGGGTCGGAGTCGGGCAACATGTAGGGGGTGTTGGCGTTCTGGGTCTGTCCGGTCGGCGCGCCGCCGGGGCCGTAGAGCTGCTCGGACACGGTCTTGCGGTCGACCGCGTTGGCCATCGCCTGGCGCACCTCCAGCACCTTGAAGTGCGGGTGGGGATTCTTGTAGTACGACTTCTCCCCGTTGACCTCGGTATTGGGATCCGACCAGTTCAACAGCAGCCGCTCGGTGCCGCCGCCGGGGGTGGTGACCACCTTGCCCTTGCCGGCCGACTCCATCGACTTGAGCACCGTCGGCGCCACCTGGATGTTCCACGACCAGTCGGACTCGCCGGTCTGCAGGGCCGCGCGGGCCGCGCTGGCGGCGTCGCCGCCGCCCTTCATGGTGATACTGTCGAAGTGCGGCTTGCCCTTGTCCCAGTAGTCGGGGAAGAGCTTGAAGGTGCCGACATCGCCGGGTTTGAACTCGACGATCTGGAAGGAGCCGGTGCCGACCGGCTTGAGATTGGCCGGGGCGTTGCGCGAATTGGCCCCGACGTAATCCGAGAAGACATGCTCGGGGATGATCATGCCGTTGGCGCCGGTGAAGGAGTAGTACCAGGCCGGCTCCGGCTGCTTGAAGTTGACCTTGACCGTGTAGTCGTCCACCACATCGACCGAGTCGACGTTGACGTAGACACCGGCGGTGGTGGCGGCCGTCTTGGGGTCGCTGACGAACTTGAAAGTGAAGGCCACGTCCTTGGCGGTGAAGGGTTGGCCGTCGTGCCACTTGACGCCCTGGCGCAGCTTCCAGGTGACGCTCTTGCCGTCCTTGGCCACCATACCGTTGTCGAGGCTGGGGACTTCAGCGGCCAACTGCGGCACCATCTTGCTGTTGGTGTCGAAGTCGCCCAGCGGCTCGTAGACGATGCGCGAGGCGTCGAAGTCCTTGGTCCCCTGGGCCACATGGGGGTTGAGCAGGGTGGGCGCCTGCCACCAGAGGAGCTTCAAATCGCCCTTGCCGCCGGCCGGGCCGGATGCCTCGGACGCCTGCGGCGTGGCCGCGCTGGGGTTGGTCACCGGCGAGGCGGGGGCGCTGGTGCTGGTAGCCTGGCCGCCGCCCGTGGCCGTGGTCGCCTCCGGCTGGACCGTGGCACCCGGAGCCACCGTGCCGGTGACCGTGGTGACCTTTTTAGCCGACGTGCCGCAGGCGGCCAGCAGGGCGGCGATGGCCGGGGCACTGAGGCCGAGCACCGCCGCGCGCTTGAGCAGGGCGCGGCGGCTCAGGTGACCGCCGGCGGCGGCGCGCATCAGATCGTCGAAGCGTGCGTCTTGAGGCATAGATCCTCCTCCAATCACGACACCCACTCCGTCGCATCCCAACGGTGGCCGGGGCTGATCGTTCAGCCAGGTGTGGCGCACCTGCTTGAAATGGCCCTCCACTTCCACGCGGCAACCGTCTGGCCCGGTCCAGCACCGGCAGTTCGTCGGGATCGTTGGCACGCTCTTATCTTCGCATAGGCCCAAAAGGTCGTCAAGCGATGCACCGGCGCATGCAGATCGCTCAGGTGCGCGGCGGGGAGTTGCGCGCGGGCGCAAGCTTGCCCTGGGGTGTAGGATTCCGCGCCGAGCGCGGGCAAGTGCTTTGCACTACAATACCGCGCGCATCCGCAGGCGTGCGACCTGATCGGACTGCGGTCGCGCGAGAGGGGATGAATTGGCGACCGGTACGACGGAGCACCACCATGTGGCGCGCGATCTCAAGGGCTGGCTGCTGCAAGGCTACGCTCACGAGATGGCGGGGCCGTACGAGAAGGAGGAGCACCACGAGACGCGTCCCTGGTGGCAGGTGATGTGTCTGACCGGTCTCGACTACTTCTCGACGCTCGGCTACCAACCGGGGATCGCGGCCCTGGCGGCCGGCGCGCTGGCTCCGATCGCGACGCTGGTGCTGGTGCTCTTGACCCTCTTCGGCGCGCTGCCGGTCTACCGCCACGTGGCCGAGGAGAGCCCCCACGGGCAGGGCTCGATCGCCATGCTGGAGCGGCTGCTGAGCTGGTGGAAGGGCAAGTTTTTCGTCCTGGCGCTGCTCGGCTTCGCCGCCACCGACTTCATGATCACAATGACGCTCTCGGCAGCGGACGCCACGGCGCACGTGGTCGAGAATCCCTTCACCCCGGCACTGCTGCACGGCCACAACATCCTGATCACCCTGGCGCTGCTCCTGGTTCTCGGGCTGATCTTTCTGAAGGGTTTCGCCGAGGCGATCAGCATCGCGGTGGTGCTGGTTTTCTCCTATCTGGCGCTCAACCTGGTGGTGATCGCCGTCTGCCTCTGGCATGTCGTGCAGCACCCGGCGCTGGTCACCGCCTGGCACCACGCGCTCTCCGTTGAGCACCCCAACCCGCTCCTGCTGGTGGTCTACGCCGCGCTGGTCTTCCCGCAGTTGGCGCTGGGCCTCTCCGGCTTCGAGACCGGCGTGGCGGTGATGCCGCTGGTGCGCGGCGACGGCGCCGACGTCCACTCGCTGGAGGGCCGGATCAAGAACACCAAGAAGCTCTTGCGCACCGCCGCCGTGCTGATGAGCTTCTACCTGATCACCAGCTCCTTCGTCACCATCGTGCTGATCCCCAGCGCGGCCTTCCAGGTGGGCGGCCTGGCCAACGGGCGCGCGCTGGCCTTCCTGGCGCACCAGTATCTCGGCAGTGCCTTCGGCACCGTCTACGACGTGAGCACGATCTTCATCCTCTGGTTCGCCGGCGCCTCGGCCATGGCCGGGCTGCTCAACCTGGTGCCGCGCTACCTGCCGCGCTACGGCATGGCGCCGGAGTGGACGCGCGCCGTGCGCCCGCTGGTGGTCATCTTCATCGCCATCGCCTTCGCCATCACGCTCATCTTCGACGCCAGCGTCGACAAGCAGGGCGCGGCCTACGCCACCGGCGTGCTGGTGCTGATGACCTCGGGCGCCATCGCGGTGACGCTCTCGGTGGCCGATCTGCGGCGTCGCTGGCTGATTCTGGCCTTCGGCTTCATCGCCGCGGTCTTCGTCTACACCACCATCGCCAACGTCTTCGAGCGGCCCGACGGCGTCAAGATCGCCGTCTTCTTCATCGGCACCATCGTGATCATGTCGCTCGTCTCGCGCGTCTGGCGCGTGCGCGAGCTGCGTGTGACCGAGATCGAGGTCGACCCGCCGGCCGAGCGCTTCATCGCCGACGCCGCCGGCCTGGGCACGCTACGGGTGATCGCCCACGACCCGGAGCATCAGTGGCCGGGCGAGTACGCCGACAAGCTGCAGCAGGAGTGCGAGCACCACAACATCCCCTCGGCCGATGTCTTCTTCCTGGAAGTCAAGGTGGTGGACCCGTCGGATTTCGCCGGGCGGCTCGACGTGCACGGCACGACGGTGGGCGGGCACCGCATCTTCCGCATCCAGAGCAGCGCCGTCCCCAACGCCATCGCCGCCTTCCTGCTCTACCTGCGCGACC
>DASSHC010000270.1:0-8390 GCA_035693105.1 Thermomicrobiaceae bacterium
GGAGCTGCACCTGCGCGGTATGCGCGTCCACGAGATCGAGGACGCGGTCGACCGCTACCTCGACTCCGCCGCGCTGGCCTCGCTCCCCTGGGTGCGGTTGGTCCACGGCAAGGGCACCGGCGCGCTGCGTTCGGCCGTGCACGATGCGCTCAAGCGACACCCGGCGGTCGATCGCTTCGAGCTGGCCGACGTCGAGCACGGCGGCTCCGGCGTCACGGTAGTCCATCTCAAGGAATGAGGTCGGGCTGGCTGCTGGCACTGGTTGTCGTCGCCGGGCTCCTGGTTCTGCTCCTCGGATCGCGGCCGGGAGCGCCCGCCGCCATCGTCCCTTCGGCCGCGACCGCGACCGCCGCGCCACCCTCGATCCTCGATGCCAACCCGGCGGTCAAACGTGCCTACGACCAGGGGCGCGGCCGCTCGCTCGACCAGACACAGACGGTCGCTGGCGTGCCGGTCACGCTGCGCTGGGCGGGATTCGACGGCCAGCACCTGGTCCTCTTTCTCACCGTCATTGAGCCGGCGGACACGGCCGTGATGCTCTATCCGGAGGCAAATCACATGTCGTTGGCGAGGCCGGGTGCGGCGGCGCTGCCTGAGGCTGGCGACGACTGCTCGGTAGTCGGGAACGATGTCGAGTGCCTGCTCCGCTATGACCTGGGGCAGGCGTCGCTGGAGCAGAGCCTGATGCTGCGGCTCGATATCGCCCGGCTCGGCGCGCTCGCCGGCGTCGCGCTCAGCCCCCCGCCCGGTCCTGGGCCGTACCGCTTCGACTTCACGCTCCCCGCCGAGGTCTTCCAGTCGCCAACACCGGCCACGGCCACGCCGGTCGCCACGGCGATCAATGATGCGTCGAGCCGGTCGGGCTGCGGCGTAACCTAGGCAAAAGCTGACCTCATCGATGCACAAGCTGCCCTGGCTTACGAGGATAACGGCAAGACGATCTTGGTCGATGGCCACGTCAGCTTTCTGGCCCAGTTCGGCCGCTGGCAGTTGTCGCGGCAATGGGATCTCGAACGCGCCGACATTTACTCCTGACACACGGTGGCGGTGAAGGGCGCCGCCCCGCGCACGGTCGACATCCAGGGCACCATGCGTCGAGTTGACGGTCAGGTAGGAGTCGTGTCGTGGCAGATGCGCGAGGTGCCGGCAGCGTAGCACCGACCAACGTTGTGCGGTGTAGGGCAACAGGGCGAACATAGCTCCGTTCGAGGTCCGCCCCTACAAGTTGGGCACACTTCCTGCATCTGGTAGGGGCAGACCCCTGTGTCTGCCCTCCGTCGCTGACGGGAACGCCTTCGGAAGGCCGCGGACTCCCACCCCCGCCCCTACCCCGCCACGGCCAGCACCGTCGCTTCGGCATTTTCGATGGCGCGCATGACCTGGGTGACGGCCTCCCAGATGTCGGCGTGCAGCCGGTTGAGGGAGAGTCGCACCTGGTTGGGGGTGACGGTGACGCCGTCGCCCAGCTCGCGGCGCAGGGTGCGCTGGTCGAGTTTGGAGCCGACCACTGGACGGATGTAGACCTCGCCCTCGCGCTCCAAGATCGAGGTAATGCCGAGCGTGCTGGCGCGGATGCGCAGCCGGGCCAGCTCCACCAGCCGGATCAATGGATCCGGGAGCGGCCCGAAGCGGTCGATCAGCTCCTCCTGCAGGTCGCGTAGCTCGCCGTAGGAGCGCACCGAGGCTAAGCGGCGGTAGAGCTCGATGCGGATCTCCTCCGACGCGGCGTAGCCCTCGGGGATGACCGCGTCGATCGGCAGGTCGAGCGAGACCGCTTCCGGCTCCTCGATCGGGCGGCCCTGGCGCACCTCCTCGACCGCCATAGCCAGCATGCGCGTGTAGAGGTCAAAGCCGACCGCGGCGATGTGGCCGCTCTGCTCGGCGCCGAGGATGTTGCCGGCGCCGCGGATCTCCAGGTCGCGCAGGGCGATCTGGAAGCCCGCCCCCAACTCCGTCGCCTCCTGGATCGCCTCCAGCCGCCGCACGGCTTCCTCGCTCATCGGCTTCTTGTCGTCGTAGAGAAGATAGGCGTAGGCTCGGTGGGTGCCGCGCCCGACGCGTCCGCGCAACTGGTAGAGCTGGGTCAGGCCGAAGTTCGGCGCCTGGTCGATGATCACCGTGTTGACGTTGGGGATGTCGACGCCCGACTCGATGATCGTGGTGCAGACCAGCACGTCGAAGTCGTGGTCGATGAAGCGCAGCATCACCGGCTCCAGCTCGCCCTCGTCCATCTGGCCGTGGCCGACGCCGAAGCGCGCCTCCGGCACCAGCTTCTGCAGCCGCTGCAGCACGTGATAGATGCTCTGCACCCGGTTATGCACGAAGTAGACTTGCCCGCCGCGGCTCAGCTCGCGCAAAATCGCCTCGCGGATCAGCATGTCGTTGCCCGGCGTCACGAAGGTGCGGATCGGCGTGCGGTCGCGCGGCGGGGTGTTGATCACCGAAAGATCGCGGATGCCACTGAGCGCCATGTGCAGCGTGCGCGGGATGGGCGTGGCGGTCATGGTCAGCACGTGGACGTCGGTGCGCGCCTGCTTCAGCAGCTCCTTGTGCTGCACGCCGAAGCGCTGCTCCTCGTCGATCACCAGCAGCCCCAGCCGCTTGAAGCGCACGTCCTTCTGCAACAGCCGGTGCGTGCCGATCACGATGTCGATCTCGCCGTCCTGTAACCCCTGGACGATGCGTGCCTGCTCCGTCTTGCTGCGCAGCCGCGAGAGCATCTCGACGCGCACCGGGAAGGCCGCCAGGCGCGACTGGAAGCTGCGCAGGTGCTGCAGAGCCAGCACCGTCGTCGGCACCAGAATCGCCACCTGAAAGCCGGCGTTAGCCGCCTTGAAGGCCGCGCGCAGCGCCACCTCGGTCTTGCCGTAGCCGACATCGCCGCAGACAAGGCGGTCCATCGGCCGCGTCTGCTGCAGGTCGAGCTTGACCTCCTGGATGGCGCGCAGTTGGTCGGCGGTCTCGGCGTAGGGGAAGGACTCCTCCAACTCGCGGTCCCAGCCGCCGTCGGGCGGCAAGGGCTGACCCTGTGCGGACTCGCGGGCGGCGTAGAGCTGCAGCAGCTCGAAAGCCATCTCGCGCACCGCCTGGCGCACGCGCTGCTTGACCCGCGCCCACTCCGGCGAGCCGAGCCGCGTCAGCTTCGGCTCGATCCCGCCACCTTCGTAGGGCGTGACGCGGTCGATCTGGTCGACCGGCAGGTAGAGCCGGTCGTTCTCGGCGTACTCCAGCAGCAGGTACTCGCGTTCGACGCCGCTGACGTCGAGGCGCACCATGCCGCCGTAGCACGCGATGCCGTGCTCGATGTGGACCACATACTGCCCGACCTCCAGGTGCTCGAGCACCTGGCGCGCGACCGCCCGGCGCCGGGTCGGCTGGCGGTTGACGTGACGGTAGCCGAAGAGCTCACGATCGGTCAGCACCAGCAGCTTGAGTCCGTCGTGCTGCCAGCCGCCGGTCAGGCGCGAGCGCGTGACGTCGACACTGGCGGGCTTCGGTGGCGGCGGCACGCGACCGTCGCGCTCGGTCGTAACGCGCGGGAAGATCTCGCGGCTCTCCAGCAGCTCGACCAGCCGTTGCGGCTGCTCGCTGGCCAGCACGATCGTCCAGTCGTCGATGAGGTGTTCCTCCAGGGCCTCGTAGAAGGCGTCCATGCGCCCGGCGAAGATCGGCGTCTCGCCGGCAAAGCCGGGCGCGGCGTCGAGCGCGGCCGCCAGCGCGGGCGACCAGCCGGTGGGCAGCTCGCCGAAGAGGAGCTGGCGTGTCGCGCCGATGCGTGGCCCGAGCTGCTCCCAGGTGAGATAGGGCCGCTGCAGGTCGGGCACCAGCTCGCCCGCGCTGACCAGCCCCTCGCGCAGCTCCGCCGCTTGCGTGGCCAGTTGATTCAGCGAGAGCTGGATCGAGGTCGGCTCGACCACGGCCAGCAGGTGGTTCTCGGGAAGGTAGTCAAGGAGCGAGGCCGGCTCGGGCAGCAGGTAGGGGGCGACCAGGTCGAGCCCGGTGCGCGGGTCGCCGTGCTCCAGCCGGCGGATAGTGCGCGCCCACTCCTCGGCCACCTCCGGTCGGAGGGTGCCCTCGTCGAGCGCGCGCAGTCGCTCGGCCGCCTCGCGGCGACGGTCGAGCGTGACCTCGAAGGCCGGCAGCGCCTCGAAGGCGTCGAGCGCTTTGATCGAGCGCTGCGTGTCGGGATCGAAGAGGCGCAGGGCATCGACCTCATCGCCGAAGAGGTCGATGCGCACCGCGTCGTCGCCGCTCGGCAGGAAAAGGTCGACGATGCCGCCACGCCGGCTGACCTGCCCCGGTTCGGTGACCAGCGACACCAGTTCGTAACCCTGGTCGAGCAGGTCGCGGATCAGCACGTCCTGGCGTAGCCGCTGCCCGACGCGAATCGTCAGCCGCTGCCGCGCCAGCTCGGCCGGCGGCGCGATAGGCTGGGCCAGCGCACGCGCCGGAGCCACCACCACGACCGGCTGGCGATCGAGGAGCTGGGTCAGGATGTCGACTCGCCGCGCGCTGGCGACGCGGTCGACGGGCACTTGCTCGTAGGGGAGCGCCTCAGGCACCGGCCAGTTCAGCGGGGCCCGCTCGGCCGGCAGGTACTCGGCCAGCGCGGCAGCCAGCTCCTCGGCGGCGTCGAGCCGCCCGGTCAGGACCAGCGCCGGACGCGGGCTCTCGGCCAGCAAGGCGGCTAGCGCGGCGACGCGCGCGGCGGCCGGCAACGCGGGCACGCTCACGGCCTGCCCGGGGCCAAGCTGATCGAGCCGGCCACGCAGCGCGGCCAAGCTGGGGTCGCGATTCAGCAGGGGGAGCAGGCTTTTGAGAGACACCGCGGAGCCGCCTTCCGACACGCCAAAGAGGGCCGGTCGGCGGGACGGGCCCTGTCAATCATCGCACTGAATTATACCAGCCGCCCGTCTGTGCGCAGGCGCTCTATGCAATCGCGGCAAAAGCGAGTACATTGCGGTCACTCGCGTGTACGCATTCCATCTGGCGCACGGCAGGGAGGGGCTCGCGCCATGGAGATGTCGCGTTTGCGCTTGCTCATGCTTGGACTCGCGATCGCGCTGGCCACGGCGATCATCACGCTGGTGGTGGCGGGACGGCGCGCGCCCGAGCTGGTACTCTCGGTCGAGCCGGTCGCGGCCGACGCCCAGATCACCGTCTACGTCGGCGGCGCGGTCGCGCGGCCTGGCCTCTACACGCTCCCCGCCCACGCGCGGGTTGCCGACGCGCTGGACCAGGCGCGGGCGCTGGACGGGGCCGATCTGGCGCGGCTGCCGATGGCGGCGGTGCTGCACGACGGCCAGCAGGTGATCGTGCCCGAGCGCGCCTTCGGCACGCCCGCGGCAACCAGTGCCGCCATCCGGGCGACACCGGTTCCTCAGGGGCCGATCAACGTCAACACGGCCAGCGCGGCGGAGCTGGCGGCGCTGCCGGGTGTCGGCCCGGTGCTGGCCCAGCGCATCGTGGACTACCGCGAAGCGCACGGGCCCTTCGCCTCGCTCGACGACCTGGACGCGGTGCAGGGCGTCTCGGCGCGCATGGTGGCCGACTGGCGCGAGATCGCGACCGTCGGTCCATGACGCCGGGGCTGGCATTGCCGCTCGCCTGGCTGCTGGGCATCCTGCTGCGGGACGCGGGTGTGGGGCTGCCGGTTCTTGCGGGCCTGGTTGCGCTCACGGGACTGGTTCTTCTGCTGGCGAGAACGCGGGGCCAGCGCGTCCTGACGCTCTTGCTTCTCTGCCTCACCCTCGCCGGCTTCTG
This sequence comes from Thermomicrobiaceae bacterium, assembly GCA_035693105.1. GTDB lineage: Bacteria > Chloroflexota > Chloroflexia > Thermomicrobiales > Thermomicrobiaceae > DASSHC01. The sequence goes on from DASSHC010000270.1 coordinate 5,764, forward strand.
GCGCGGGCGGGCCGTGCCACCCGTCCAGCCGGAACTCCCCAGCCGCAACCCGCTCGCGCTGCGCGCCGAGGTGGTCGGGCGCCCCCGGCCAGCGTCGGGCCGGGTGCGTGCCCGGCTGCGGCCGCTGGAGTCGCAGGCGACGATCGATGCCAGCCTCCCGGCGCTGCCGGAGGCGCGACAGGGCGACATCGTGCTGGTACGAGGCAGCTTGTCGCCGGCCGGGACGAGCGGTGACCCGCCGGCACTCTTCGTTACGAGCCTGGAGGTCGAGGGCTCGCGCGCCAGTCTTCCGATGCGTCTGCGCAACCGGCTGGGCGACGAGTTGCGCGACGCCATCATGGAGCACATCCCCGAGCCGGCCGGGTCGCTGACCCTCGGAGTGGTCACCGGCGACGACAGCGGCATGACCGATGCCACGCGACAGGCGTTCCGCCGCGCTGGTCTGACGCACATCACCGCCGTCAGCGGCTGGAACCTGGCGCTGGTGGCCGCGGCGCTGGTCCTGCTGGTTCGCGGCAGCCGGCTGCCCAGGCTGCCCCGCCTCGGCCTCCTCCTTGGGGGGATCTGGCTCTACGCCTTCCTGGTGGGACTTGACGCCTCGGTCGTGCGCGCGGCGGCGATGAGCAGCCTCTTTCTGCTGGCGCGCTGGCGCGGCCGCCCGGCCGATATCATCGCCGCCCTCTTCTGGGGCATCGCCGCCGTGCTGGCGGTTCGGCCCGCGCTGCGCTTCGACACCGGCTTTCAGCTCTCGGTGGCCGCCACCGTGGCGCTGGCGTTGATCGCCCCGCGGCTGGCCGGCCGCCCACGCTGGCAGGTGGCGTTGGCCGTGCCGGCCGCCGCCGAGATGGCGGTGGCGCCGCTGACACTGCACCACTTCGGCAGCTTTGCCCCGCTCTCGCCCCTGAGCAACGTCCTGGTCGAAACGCTCATCGCGCCGGTGATGGCCGGCGGCGTGCTGGTGGCGCTGGCAAGCTGGGTCCACCCGCTGCTGGCCGATTTGCTGGGCGCCCTCACCTGGCTCCCGGCCCGCGCCATCGTGCTGGTGGCCGAGACGACCGCCACACTCAGCCCCGGCGGCACGCAGACGATGCTCCTCGGCTGGAGCGGCACACTGTTGGCATACGCCGCGCTGCTCGCCGGCTGGCTTGCCTACACCAGCCGGGCCGAGTTGATCGCCTGGCTGGCGCCGCCCGCAACACGGCGACGGTTTGACGGGCCCCGCTCGCCTCGGTATCCTTTACAGGATATGGTCCGGCCCCGTTCGTCTAGCGGCCTAGGACACCGCCCTTTCAAGGCGGAGATCACGGGTTCGAATCCCGTACGGGGTACCTCAGAATCGGAACCGCCTGTCACGCTCCCCCTCGATGCCGTCGATTTCCCCGATTCCACCGCCGGTCACCACCCCCTGTGACGGTGGTGACCGGACGACACCGTCGCGACGCGTCGGAGAACGATTCACTGCGCTGTAACCTATTGCCTCTCCGCGTGTTTAACCAGTGTGGCCCGAGGATGAGGGCGTCGCAGGGAGAGTGAGGGTCCGCGTCGATGAGTCGATCGCTTGCGCTCGGCGTGCTGGTGGCCGGGCTGCTGTTGGGGATGCTGCCGCTGGCGGCGGCGGCGAAGCCGAGCCCGTTTCAGTCGCTGGCCGACCGGGTCTATTTCGAGCAGACCGGGCATGAGGTCTCCGAGCCATTTTTGAGTTACTGGTGGAACAACGGCGGTCTCGACCGCTTCGGCTTCCCGATCACCGAGGTCCAGACAATCGACGGCGTCGAGACGCAGTACTTCGAGCGCGCGCGCTTCGAGTATCACCCGGACAACGACCCCAACTGGCGGGTCGAGCTGGGCCTGCTCGGCAGCGAGCAGACCGCCGGGCGCGCCGATGCCGCCTTCAGGCGGATCACACCGTCGGGTCCATTCCACGACAGCAAGGACCGGAGCTACTTCGCGGCCACCGGTCATTTCCTCTCCTATGGCTTCAAGAGTTACTGGGAAGAGAACGGCGGGCTGCCGGTCTTCGGCTACCCACTCTCCGAGGAATTCAGCGAGAAGAACGCCAGCGACGGCAATACTTACACCGTGCAGTACTTCGAGCGAGGGCGCTTCGAATACCATCCCGAATTCAAAGGTACGCACTACGAGGTCGAGCTGGGCCTGCTCGGCACCTACAGCGCGGCCAAGGCCGGGCTGAGCACAGCGGGCGTGGCCCAGCCGGCGGGAGCGCCCGTCTGGCCAGACGGCAAGCGCAATCCGTCCAAGTGGATCGAAGTCAATCTCTCGACGCCGCAGACGCTGACCGCCTGGGAGGGCGATCGGGCGGTCTACACCGCCTACGTCTCGGGCGGCACCGATCAGCACCCGACGGTGACCGGCACCTTCGCGATCTACTGGAAGCTCGACAAGCAGGACATGTCCGGCGGGCGTGCCGGCGACGACGACTACTACTACCTGCCCGACGTACCCTGGGTGATGTACTTCTACGAAGACTACGCCATCCATGGCGCCTACTGGCACGCCAACTGGGGCTACCCGATCAGCCACGGCTGCGTCAACATGCCCATCCCCGACGCCGACTGGCTCTATCACTGGGCGCCCACCGGCACCAAGGTCTGGGTCCACTACTGACC
>DASSHC010000271.1:0-2326 GCA_035693105.1 Thermomicrobiaceae bacterium
CTAGTGATCCGTGCCGCGGCCGGGCGACGGACAACGGCCCATTATGGCAGCCGCGCACCGCGTGCGCACAACGCACAACGCACAGCGCCCAACGCCCGACGCGGAGAGGCGGGCTGCGACGTTGTATCATGCGCGTGGCGCGCCCGTTGACGCGGCCAACGCCGGGGGAGACCGGCCGATCCAGGGTCCGGTAGCCGGCGTGGGCCGTGCCCAGTCCGGTTTTCGTGGTGCGTGGTGCGTGGTGCGTGATGCGTGGTGCGTTGTGAAAGAGATGAGCGTGCGCAAGATCAAGGCATTCGCGGTTCGGCCGGGTGATGAGGATGGGGTCAATACCTTTCTGAAGGAGCTGGCGGAGCGCAACATCCCGGATACCGATGTCGACATCGAGACCGTGAACGGAAGCGCGGGCGAGGCGGTGGTGGTGGTGATCTACCGCACGCCGGGCGAGAACGTGGACCGGCAGTGGGCCGGCTTCATCGCACCCCAAGAGTGAGCCCTGCTCACGACGGCGTCTATGCCGGGAGAGGGGGGACGGAAGGATTGTAGGGGCAGACCCCTGTGTCTGCCCTCGCTCGGCTGGCGCTGATCCAACTGGCCCGCCACCGAGGTTGCGCGTTTCCCCCTGGCCTCGGCGAAGGGGGAGCAGGGCAAGGATGGGCACAGGGGTCTGCCCCTACAGGAGCACGCCCGGGTGTCGTGCGTGAGGCCCGTGCCCCCTCAGTCCTCGATCGCGGGAGCGGGCTGCGCCAGCGGCGCGGTGATGGCGCCGGCCTGGGAGTGCGCCGGCTGCAGGACCGAGGCGAGCGCGGCGATGATGCTGACCGCCGCCGAGATGATGAACGCCTCGTGCAGGCCGCTGAGGAAGGTGTGCAGCGCGCCGGGGTTGTTCCCCATGCCGCCGCCGTAGATGAAAACGTGCATCATCACGTCGACCGGGATGCGCGACAGCACCAGTGGGAAGGCGATCGCGATGCTCAGCATCTGCCCGGTGTTCGAGAGCATGGTGCGCGCGCCGGCCGCCATGCCGCGCTGCTCGGGCCGCACCGAGGTCATGATCACGTTGGTGTTCGGTGAACTGAAGAAGCCGGAGCCGCCGCCCATCAGCGCCATCCAGAGCGCGAGCTGCCAGTAGGGCGTCTGGTCCGTAACCGTCGCCAGCCCGAAGAGCCCGGCCGCCGAGACCAGCAGTCCGAGCGTGCCCAGCCCACGCGCGCCGTGGTGGTCGGAGAGGTAGCCGCTGATCGGCCCGATCAGCATGAAGGCCAGGCCGAAGGGCGCCATCATGATGCCGGCGGTCAGCGGGTCTTTGCCGAACGGCCCCTGCAGGAAGAAGATCAGCAGGAAGAGAACCGCGCCGCGCGCCACGCCGTTCAGCAGGTTGCTGAGGTTGGCGAAGGCGAAGAGCCGATCCTTGAACAGCCGCACGTTGAGCATCGGCTGCGGCGCGCGCAGCTCGATGGCGACGAAGGCGATCAGGCCGATGATGCCGATGATGAAGGAGAGATCGGTGACGATCGGGCTCCACATCGGGAACGAATAGAGGCTGAGACCGAGCAGGAGCGCGCCGAGCCCGACCACCGAAGCGGTGCTGCCCAGGAAGTCGAAGCGCTGGTGGCTGGGGAGCTTGACCGGCTCGCGCAGGCGGTGCATCCCCCAGAAGGTGCCGACGACGCCCAACGGCACGTTGACCAGGAAGACGTAGCGCCAGGAGATGGCGGTCAAGAGGCCGCCGACCACCGGGCCGAGCACGAAGCCGGCCGCCGCCGCGATCTGGTTGACGCCCAGGCCGAGTCCGACGTTGCCGCGCCGGAAAGCGTCGGTCACGATGGCGGTGCTGTTGGCCAAGAGCAGCGCGCCGCCGAGCCCCTGGATCATGCGGAAGACCAGCACGTCGACGCCGTGGAACTGCGTCTGCCCCAGCCCGGCCAGCAGCGAGCCGAGGGTGAAGATGGCGAAGCCGGCGTTGTAGAGATTCTTGCGGCCGAACATGTCGGCCAGCCGGCCGACCACCGGCACGGTGGCGGTGGTGATCAGCAGGTAGCCGAGCAGGATCCACATGATGGTGAGGAAGCTGGCGTTGAGCTGGGCCAGCATGTCGGGCAGCGCGATCAGCAGCGCCGAGCCTTGCAGCGCCGCCAGCAGCGCGCCCAGCGTCGTGACCGACAGCGCGGTCCACTCGTAGCCGCGCGCCTGCTCGGGCGCGTCGTCGTTCGTCGTCGTCATCGTTGCTCCTGGTTGGTCGTCGCGCCGGCGGCCCGGCGCTCCTCGTCGGCGAGCATCCCGCGCATGCGCGCGAGCCGCTCCTGCTCCTCGGCGCGCACGGCCG
>DASSHC010000272.1:0-5300 GCA_035693105.1 Thermomicrobiaceae bacterium
CGCCCGAGGCAATCTCGTCCAGTTCATCCTCCATGCGCGAGGTGAACTGGACATCGACGATGTCGGGAAAGTGCGCCACCAGCAGATCGCTGACGATCTCGCCCAGCTCGGTCGAGGTCAGCTTGCGCTCCGCCCTGGTGATGTAGTAGCGCGCCTCAAGCGTGGCGATCGTCGGCGCGTAGGTGCTCGGCCGGCCAATGCCCAGCTCCTCCAGCGACTTGACCAGGCTGGCCTCGGTGTAGCGGGGCGGCGGCTGGGTGAAGTGCTGCTCCGGGATCAACTGCTGCAGGTCGAGGGGCTCCCCCGCGGCCAGCGGCGGCAGCGCCGCGCGGTCGAGGTCGTCCAACTCCTCGTCGTCGCGCCCCTCGCGGTAGACCTCGATGAAGCCCTTGAACTTGATCACCGAGCCGGTGGCGTGGAAGCGGTAGGGCTTGTCCGCGCCCGGCTGCCCGGCGTCGACATCGACCGCGGTCGAGTCGAAGATGGCGTTGCGCATCTGGCTGGCGATGAAGCGCTGCCAGATGAGGCGGTAGAGCCGGTACTGCGGCTGGCTGAGGAAGGGCTGCACCGACTCCGGCGTGCGGGCGGGGTCGGTGGGCCGGATCGCCTCGTGCGCCTCCTGCGCGCCCTTGGCCCGGCGAACGTAGACCGGCGCGCGCTCGGGCAGATACTGCTGGCCGTAGCGCTGCGCGATGACCTCGCGGGCGCGCGCCTGCGCCGAGCCGGCCACGTTGGTCGAGTCGGTGCGCATATAGGTGATCAGCCCCTGGGCGCCGCCCTGCCCCAGCTCGACGCCCTCGTAGAGCTCCTGCGCCAGTTGCATGGCGCGCCGCACCGGCAGCCGCAGCTTGCGCGAGGCTTCCTGCTGCAGCGTGCTGGTGGTGAAGGGGGCGGCCGGGCGCCGCTGTGTCTCTTTGGTCTGCACGCCGGCGACCACGAACTCCGCGCCCTGGAGCGCGGCGACGATCGCCGCCGTCTGCGCCTCGGTCGCCAGCTCGGGCTTCTCGCCGTTGACGCGCGACAGCGTCGTCAGGAAGCTCGCCGCCTTCTTGCGGCCACTCTCGCGTTTGGCCAGCTCGGCGTCGAGCGTCCAGTACTCCACCGAGATGAAGTCGCGGATCTCGCGCTCGCGCTCGACGATCAGCCGCAGCGCGACCGACTGCACGCGCCCGGCCGAGAGACCGCGCTTGACGTTACGCCAGAGGAGCGGGCTGATCTCGTAGCCGACCAGGCGGTCGAGGACGCGCCGCGCCTGCTGCGCGTCGACCAGACGCATATCGAGGTCGCGCGGCTCGCTCAGCGCGTTCTTGATCGCCTCGGGCGTGATCTCGTGGAAGACGATGCGTTGCACGCTCTTGTCGCGCGCATTGGTGGCCTCGATCAGGTGCCAGGCGATGGCCTCGCCCTCGCGATCGGGGTCGGTGGCCAGCAAGATGGCGCGCGCGTTCTTGACGCTGTCGCGCAGATCCTTGACAACCTTCGACTTGTCGCGCGGCACCAGGTAATCGGGGGTGAAGTCGTCCTCCACCTGGACGCCGAGGCGGCTCTTGGGCAGGTCGCGCACATGCCCCATCGACGCCTTGACGGTGTAGCCCCGCCCCAGGTACTTGCCGATCGTCTTGGCCTTGGTCGGCGACTCCACGATCACCAGCGTGCCCGCGCCCCGGCTGGCGCCGTTGGCGCTCGTCTTGGCGCTGGTGCTCGCGCTCTTCGTCGTCGTGGTCTTGTTCGTCTTGGCCGGCGCCTTCTTCGCGCTCTTCGTCGTGGCGGCGGACTTGGCGCCAGCGCGCTTCGGTGCGGCCTTCTGCTCTTCGGTCATCGCTAGTTCAATCTAGAGCGTCCCGGAGGTCCAGCGACGCTCCACTGGGTCGAATGGTTCGAATCCTGCTTCCTCACGTTAATGAACGCCTACGCCGGCCGCGGGTCGCAGGCACCGTTCCGCCGCGGCGGCGAGGAGCAAATGGCAATCCCGTTCGGCTGCGGGCAACCATTAAGCGTAGTCGATTCCGCGCCTCATTGCAACTCAGGTCAGGTCCAGCGCTCCGTTCTCCTTCAGCCGCTGCACCAGGCCGCGCACCTCCTGCGCGCGGGCGCGATCGCAGACCAGCACCACGTCGTCGGTGTCGACGATGACCAGATTTTTGACGCCGAGGGTGGCGATGACGCGGCGGTTGGCGAAGACGAGCGTCGCGTGTGTGTCTTCGGAGAGATGCGTGCCGCTGACCACCACGTTGTCGTCGGCGGTCGCCGCCAGCATCTCGGCCAGGCTGTGCCAATCGCCCAGGTCGGTCCAGCCGAGGTTGGCGGGCACCACGGCCACGCGGTCGGCCTGCTCCATGATGCCGTGGTCGATGGTCACATCGCGCAAGCTTGGCCAGAGCGCCTCCAGCACGCGCTCGCGGCGGGGCGTCTCCCAGGCGTCGGCGATGGCGATCAGCGTCTCGTAGACATCGGGCAGAAGCCGCTGCATCGCCTCCAGCAGCGTGCCGGCGCGCCAGACGAACATGCTGGCGTTCCAGAGGTAGCGGCCGCTCTCGACGTAGGCGCGGGCGGTCTCGGCGTCCGGCTTCTCCTTGAACTCCTCGACTTGGTGCACGCCGAAGTCGTCGAGCCGTGCCAGCTCGTCGCCGGCGCGGATGTAGCCATACCCGGTCTCCGGGTAGCTGGGCGTGATGCCGATGGTGACCAGATAGCCATCGCGGGCGATCTCCGCGGCGACCAGCACCGCGCGCCGGAAGATGTCGGGCCGGGCGACATGGTGGTCGGCGGCGAAGGAGCCCATGATCGCGTCCGGATCCTGGCGGGCGATCAACGCCGCGCCGAGGCCGATGGCCGGGCCGGTGCCGCGCGGGCTCGGCTCGAGGATCACGTTGGCGGCCGGGATCTCGGGGAGCTGGCGCGCCACCGCTACGGCGTGCGCCGCGCCCGTCACGATGCGGATCTGCTCCAGGGGAACGATCGGCGCCAGCCGGTCAACCGTGCTCTGGAGCATCGAGCGGGGACCGGGGAGGGGGAGCAGGAACTTGGGCTGGCTGGCGCGGCTGGCGGGCCAGAGCCGCGTGCCGCTGCCACCGGCCGGGATGACGGCGTGGAGCGTCGGTGCCCCGTGTGAACCCTGCACGTTCCCCCGCTTTCAAGCACGCACGTAGTGCTGCGTGCCGACATTGCGTACCAATCCCTTGAGCTGCATCTCGAGCAATACCGCGCTGAGCTGGCCGATCGGCAGGCCGCAGTCGAGCGCCACCTCGTCGATGTGGCGCGGATCGACGCCGAGGAGCGCCAGGACACCCTGCTCTGCCCCGTTGGACGGAAGCACCTGCCGAGTCTCCAGCGCCAGCTGCCGCGTCGTCAGGTGCAGCTCGGCCAGGATGTCGTCGGCGTGCGCCGCAACGGTCGCGCCATCGCGCAGGAGCTGGATCGTGCCGCCACTGTTGGCCGCCAGCGCCGAGCCGGGCACGGCGAAGACGGTGCGCCCCTGGTCGGCGGCGAAGTTGGCGGTGATCAGCGCGCCGCTGCGGGCCGGCGCCTCGACCACCACCACGCCCAGCGAGAGGCCGCTGATCAGGCGGTTGCGCACCGGGAAATTGGCGGCGTCGGGCCGGGTGCCGAGCGGAAACTCGGAGACGAGCGCGCCCTGCGCCACGATCCGCTCGGCCAGCTTGTGATGCTCGGGCGGGTAGATCGTATCCAGCCCGCAGCCGAGGACCGCGATTGTGCGTCCGCCGGCGTCCAGCGTGGCGCCGTGCGCCACTCCGTCGATCCCGCGCGCCAGCCCGCTGACCACGGTGACGCCGGCCCGCGCCAACCCATCGGCCAGGCGCAGCGCCATCTCGCGCCCGTAGGCGCTGGCGCGACGAGTGCCGACGATGCCGACCGCCCCATGGTCGGCCGGCGTCAGCTCGCCGCGCACGTAGAGCACCGGGGGCGGACTGGGGATCTCGCGCAAGAGCCGGGGGTAGCCGTCGTCGGCCATCGTCAGGATCGTCACCCCGGCGCGCTCGACCCGCTCAAGCTCGGCATCGAGCGAGAGCTGCTCGCGGGTCGTGACCAGCGCGGCGGCGGCGCGCTCGTTCAGCCCGCTGGCCCGCAACGCCGGCATGCTGGCGCTCCAAGCGGCCTGGAGGCTGCCGAAGTACTCGATCAGCCGGGCCAGACGCGTGGCGCCGATGCCCGGCACCAGGTGAAAGCCCAGCCAGTACGCCGTGTCGCCCGTTCGCCCATCCATACGGGCAAGGTTATACGGGAGCCGTACGCGGTGCGTCAACGCGCGGTGGCGAGCGGGTGGGGATTTGGGACGATTGGGCGTGGATGCCGTAGCCTTTGCTGGTGACGGGAGGGCGTAGTGAACGGCGTGCGGCAATCTATCGGGCACCAGCGCCGGGGTCGCGCGGGACTAGAACTCCCGCGCTGAGTCCGCGAAGCCCACTGAAGGGGCTGGATTCCCACGGCGCAGGCATCACGACCAAATGCAACATGAGCAACAGACATCGTGTGGAGAGATGCTTTGGCTGCGGCCCCAGCATAGGGAGAAAAGAGAGATCCCTTCCCCTGTCAGCCTGAGCCGCAGCGAAGGATCTCTCCGGTCTCTCCTCACACCAACGTGTTCGAGAAAGAGGCTTGTCGAGCCCGGCGATAGACCAAACCCTAGCCCCTTCAGCGGGCTTCGTGGACTCGGCCCGGGAATTGCATTACCCGGCGGCCCCCGCCGCCCACGCAGAGGAAAATGCGACGCCCCCACCCTTGTCCGCACATCGGCCGGCACGCCAACTCAGCCTATGCACGCGGCTATGGAAGTGCCACGCATCGCACGAACACGCACGGCGAGCGGGGCTCGGATCATCACAGCAATCTCTCGCGCCGCCCGGTGGGAGGTGTCGTCGATGCGAATGCATGCATGGTTGGGCAAGCTTCCCTTGCTGGTGGGTCTCGTCGCCTCTGGAGCGCTACTGGTCGCTCTCTCGCGCGGTGGGCCGGACTGGCTGGAAGTCCTCTGCTTCGTGGTGCTTCTATTCTGGCTGGTCGTCTATCGGCTGGTGACGCCCACCGATTCTTATCACGACCGGGTCTACGATTACGCTGAGTTCATGAAGAGCGGAGGTTTCCACACCCGCGCCTGGATCGACGGCATGGTCGAGCGTCCCACGAGTGACGAGCCGCCGCCTCGGCAGGAGCGCTGAGGCGCCCTTCGCGCCGGCTCGCGCGTGACCCATGCTAGAATGCCGGCGTGTGAAGGGAGGCGCGGTGCGGCCGAACGAGCTGAAGCGCAAGCTGCGCGCGGGCCAGACGGTGGTCGGCTGCTT
>DASSHC010000273.1:0-4292 GCA_035693105.1 Thermomicrobiaceae bacterium
TGCTCCTGGCCGTCGGTCTGACTGACCTCCTGGAACTCCTCCGAGATCGGGTAGCCGAAGACCGCCAGGCCGCCGTGCTGCTGCCAGTAGGCGCGGAAGCCGTGCGCCAGCGTGTGCCCGGTCTCGGGGTAGAAATCGACCCCCGGGCTGGAGACGCCGTGCGCCAGCGGCGTGAAGGGCGCCTCGCCCACGCGCTGGGCGGTGCGCTCGCGGCCGAGCAAGCCGAGCAGCACCTCGTAAGGCGTACCCGCATTCTCCGGATGGTGCTCGAAGCGCGCCCGCTCGAAGTACTGCGTCAGGTAGATCTGCTGGTCCGTCTCGGAGACCTCCTCGTAGGGCTCGGTCAGCGGGTAGCCGAAGCGCTCCAGCCCACCGTTGGCGGCCCAGTAGTCGTGGAAGACCCGCGGCACGTTGTGGCCGGTGGCCGGCTCGTAGACGAAGCCGGGCTCGGTCGCCTGCGGCGTGGCGCCGACCGGCGGTGGGAGCACGCTGACTGGCTGGGGAAAGGCGTTCTGGGCGAAGTACTGCATGTACTCCTCGACCAGGCTGGCGCTGAAGGTCCAGTCGCGCACGCTCCGCAGGCGCATGAAGCCGGTGACGGTGGCGCTCTCACCCGGCGCCAACGGGCCCGGGAGGCCCCAGCGGAAGGGATTTGGCAGGCCGGCGTTGCCGGCGAAATCGACGCCCAGGCGGTACATCCCGGTCACCTTGGCGTAGGCCGGCGTGTTGAAGTCCTGCCCCTCGGCGTAGATCGTGCCCGGCGGCGGCGCCTGGGTGTAGATGGTGGCCGTGCCGGTGTTGCGCACCTCGGCGTCGACGCGCAGCAGGCAACCCGGATAGACCGTGGCTGGGGCGAAGCGCGCCGAAGTCAGCGCGGCGCTGGAAGGAGGCGGCAGCTCGGCGCCGAGGAAGATCGGCCCGGTGCCCTTGAGCAGGCCGCGAACCGTCGGGATGTGGGCATAGGCCAGCTCGCCGGGGCAGTCGGTCTGCAGCACGTCGCGATGGCCGCAGATGTTGGGCACGTTGTCGGTGTCGATGAAGTAGCTCACTCCGGCGGGATCGAGGTTGCCGGCGCGGTCGCGGATCAGCCGCAGCAGCGCGTCGTAGCTCGCCGGCTGGGCGTCGACGTCGTCGTAGGTGCCGATCAGCGCCACGCCGAGGCTGCCGTAGTTGTACTGCAGCGCGTGGCCGCCGACGACGTTGGGGCCGCCGAAGCGCCCCTCGTAGACGTTGCCGTGCCAGTCCACCAGAAAGTTGTAGCCGATGTCGCCCCAGCCCAGGGTGACGGCGTGGTAGTAGTAGATGGCGCGCACGGTGGCCGCCGGGTCATCCTCCTGGTTCTGGGTGGCGGTGTGGTGGATGATCACCTTCTGGAGCGGCCGGTAGGCCTCGGGCCAGATCTCGTCCCCGTGCGCGTCGAAGCGCAGCGATTCGTCGGCTCCCCAGGTGGCACGCGGAATGATCCAGCCGTCGATCGGCGGCGGCGGGCTGGCCATGCTCAGGAACTGGGCCGGCTGGCTGGTATCGACGCAGCTCAGGGCCACCTCGCCGAGGTCAGGCGCCTGGCCCCGGTCGCTGGCGCTCAGGTCGACGCGATACTGCGCGTAGCCGCTGGGCGCGACCAGCACGGGAGCCGCGAACTGGCGCGGCGCGCCGGGAGCGGCGGCGTGGCCATCCGGGTGAACCTCGATCCACTCGGTCCAGACGGCCCCGTCCGCGCTGGCGCGCAGGGCGAGGCGCAGCCCGCTCCCTGGCGGCAGATCCGCCTCCCAGCTCAACTCAAGGCTGTTGAACGGCTGATCCGCGCGGAAGACCGCCGACTGGTAGCGGCCCTGGCGCGGGAAAACGCCCCGCTCGACGAAGCGCATACGCGTCATGGCGGCCGCGCCCAGCCCCACACCGGTGGGGCGGAAATCGACAACGCTGGCGAGGAGGAGGCCGCTGGCCACCTGGATCATCCGGCGCCGGCTCAGGCGTTCGTGTACGTGCCACATGCGCGGTCCTACACACTCAAAGCGTCGTCGGGGCGGCTCCGCGGACATGCGCTCAGTGTACGTTCACCGTCGGCCCATCACAAGCGCGCCGATCGCGGCTGGTATAGTAGGGAAGTCGTAGCTGGTCCCGGTTCGGAATGGCTACTGTCGTGCACCCTGCCATCCCTCGCCTGCCGTCGCTGGCGCGCTCTCGCCGGGCCCCCTGGCCGGCGCTCCTCCTGGCGCTGGCAGCCGGCTCGCTGGCCGCCTTCCTGGCCGCGCCCTGGCCGCTGGAGGCGAAGTCGATGGCGGTGCTGCACGGCCTCTGCTCCCAGCATCCCGCCTACTCCTTCTGGTTCGACGGCCGTCGCCTCCCCTTCGAGTCGCGCATGACCGGCATCTACGGCGGCTGCCTGTGCGTCCAGCTCACGCTGCTGGCGCGCGGGCGCTTCCGCGCCGCGCGGCCTCCCGCGCCGGCGCTGCTCGCCGCGCTGGCGCTGGGGATCGTCGCGATGGGGCTCGACGGCCTCAACTCGACGCTGGTCGATCTCGACGCGCCCCATCTCTACGCTCCGAGCAACGGCCTGCGCTACCTCACCGGCGCGCTCTGCGGCGCCGCGCTGGCGGTCTTCCTCTGGCTGCTACTGGGCGCGGTCCTCTGGCGGCCGGACGCGCGCGGCGAGCGGCCGGCGGCCCGCTGGCGCGACCTGGCGCTGGCCGCGCCTCCGGTCGCGCTCTTCGGGCTGGCGGCCGCCAGCGGCTGGGCTCCGCTCTACGCCCTGCTCGCGCTGGCGCTGATGCTGGCGGCGATCCTGGTGCTCTTCGAGTTCGCCCTGCCGGCGGTGCAGCTCTTCCGGTTGCGCGAGCGCGGTGCCGACTCGCTGAGTGAGCTGGCCGGCCCGGCGCTGGCCGCGCTGCTGCTGAGCTACGGCGCGTTGCTCCTCCTCGGCGGCGGCCGCTTCGCCCTGGAGGCCGCCTTCCACCTGCATGGGATCAGCTAGCGCCGCTCAGGCGCGGTGCGGCGGCCCCAGGTAGGGGAACTCGTCGAGCAGATCGGTGTGCGGCCCCACACCATCGGTCGTGACCTTGCCGTTGGTGAAGACGGCCAGGAAACCGTCGGGCGCGTCGTCGGTCGGACGGCGGCCGTTGCGCGGGAATGCGGCCGGCTGGCTGGGGTCGTAGCGCAGCTCGTCCGGCAGCATCGTGCCGGCCACGCGCCGGGCCTCCTGCGGCGAATACCCACCGGCCTGCTCCAGCGTGTGCGCGAAGCGCTCGATGAATTGCGCATCGTCGACAGGCTTTCCCGCCAGGTAGGACGCTTTCTCGTCGCCGGGACTGAAGAAGACGCTCTGCTGCGGCCGCGCTCCGCGATCCGCCTGGGTCCAGCCGGACCCGTTCGACTGCATCAGGGTACGGAACCAGAGCGCCACTGGCCCGCCGCCCAGCGCGGGGTTGGGCAGTTCGAAGGCGATGCTGCAGACATCTTTGTCGGCGAAGAAATCGTCGCCCGTGAATTGGAAGTTGTTCAGCGCGCCGGCGGCGTCGAAGAAGAAGGGATCGCTGCGCCAGCCGGCGAAGAAGCGGTAGGGGCCGGCCTCGGTGATTTGAGCCTGTCGCCCCGTCGAGACCGGCGCGCCCTCAACGATGGACTCGCCGCCGAAGCCATCGCCCGCGGCCTCCGCGCCCTCGGCTCGGCGCACCGTCGCGGTCTGCTTGCCGTTCGCGCCGCTCGAAAACTGCACGCGGTAGGCGATGTCGGGGACCGCATCACCGTTGGTGTCGATCTTGAGCTCGTAGATCGCGCCGGGGGCGAAGGGTTCAGTGGTGGTCGGGCCGGGCGGGTTCACCCCGGATGACGGGTGCGCGTCCATGATCAGGATCGAGGTGCCGGCCTCACCGGGCTTGGGGAAGGCGTAGAGATCGGTGAGATCGAGACGGGCATCACCCTGCGGGAACGAGAAATCGGGTCCTGAGTAATGGTGCGACATGGCTACCTCTCTCTACTCGCTGAACGCCCACACGCACGAGAGTGCGCCAGTCTGAACGAGTCGACGCCTCCACAGGCACCCCCGCGCCTCGCGCGCTCCGCGCGTTGCGAGTACGCTGTAGCAAGCTGGTAGCCGCGAAGGAGGGCTGATGGAGCTGTATCTGATTCGCCACGCCGAGGCCGGACGGCCCGACCCGGCCCGCTGGCCCGGCGACCGGGCGCGCCCGCTGACGCAAGAGGGCGCCGCGCGCTTCGAGCAGGCCGCGACCGGGCTGGCCCGCCTGGTGCCGCGGGTCGATCTAGTGCTGGCCAGCCCCGTGGCGCGTGCCTGG
>DASSHC010000274.1:0-6441 GCA_035693105.1 Thermomicrobiaceae bacterium
GCACGGGGGCCTGCCCCTACAGGAACAGCACGCGGTGGTGATGTGGTAGGGGCGGACCTCTGTGTCCGCCCTCGTCGCCCTGGACGGCGTGTTTTCGAACGCCACTGTCTATCCCCGCAGCCACCAGCGCGAAACGGCGCGAGCAATGCCCGCGCCGCTGAACGATCTTCCCGGTGAGGGACTACCGCGTGTAGAAGGCGATCACCAGCTCGACGTCCACCGGCATGTCGAACTCCTCGACCACCGGCGGGCCGACGACGCGGCCCTCGGGCTCGTTGCCGTCGCGCGAGAGCCAGGACGGCACCCGGCCCGCGGTCTCGGTCAGCGCCTCGATCACGGCGGGGATCTCACGCGCGATCGGCTTCAGGGCGATGGTGGCGCCCTGCGGCACCCGGAACGAGGCGATATCGACCCGGCGGCCGTTGACCAGCACGTGGCCGTGGTTCACCAACTGGCGTGCCATTGGGCGGGTCGGCGCGAAGCCGAGCCGGTAGACGACGCTGTCGAGCCGCTGCTCCAGCAGGCGCAGCAACTCCTGGCCGGTCGGGCCCTGGGCGCGCGCTGCCTCCATGAAGACGCCTCGGAACTGCTTCTCCAGCATGCCGAAGTGTCGCTTCAGCTTCTGCTTCTCGCGCAGCTGGCGCCCGTACTCGGTTGGACGGCGCGGGCGCGCGTGCGAGTGCTGTCCCGGCGGCACGCGCAGGCGCCGCTCCAGCGAGCGCGACCGCGTGCCGGTGAGATTGACACCCTCACGCCTCGAAATCTTGTGCTTCGGTCCGGTATAGCGGGCCATAGATTTGTGCGTGTTCCTCTCTGTACCTCGACCTGTACGTGTACCTTGTACCTTGTACCGTGTACCTGTTGGGTTCACTGCCTGATCATGCACGCTGAAACGCGCCGTGGAGAGCGCAGCCGCCTAACCCCCGCCGGGCGCATCGGCCAAGCTTACACCATTTCGCCATTTGGCGGCACGGTGCGGACCAGCCGCGAAAAACGGACCTCGGCGGCTCCCTGAACGGGAAGGTGTCTAACCCCGCGCGCCGGCGAAGCTCTCCTCGGCGGCTCTGGCCAGCACCTGCTCGATCAGCCGCTGCAGCTCGGCGCGATCGCCCTCGCCGAGCGGCTCCAGCAGATGGGCCAGCACGTCGCGCCGGTGCCGGCGCCAGGCCTCGAACTGCTCGCGCCCCTGCTCGGTCAGCTCCACCAGCACCACCCGCTCGTCGCTCGCCTGGCGCTCGCGCGTCACCAGGCCGGCGCGCTCCAACCGCTTGCAGGCGGTCGTGGCCGCGCTCTGCGACACGCCGACCGCGTCGGCCAGCTCGCCGATGCTCAGCGGGCCGTGTTTCCAGAGTTGCAGCAGCAACCAGTATTGCTGCGGGGTGATCTCCCCCTGCTGAACCGGGTGCGAGATGCGGCGCAGGACCCGCCAGAGAGAGAGGAGGTCGTCGACCAATTGCTCCGAGGCCATGCGCGGGATCCTTTCGCGGTGAAATACTTTGACGGTTGATATGCTTGTAGTAGTATACGCGATGGTGCGGGGAGCCGCTCCCGGCTCAACACAATCTCGACGCGGCGCGCGCGGGGAATCACCCCGGCGCCATTCAATCTTAGTGCACGCGGCGGCGGCGAGCGAGGGGGAAACACCGAGTGAATCGAGCACGGGCGAGGATGCGGGTGAGCGTCATCGATCGGGTCCGCGCGGCCGGCGAGCAGACGTTCGCCTCACTGGCGGTGCGCGACTTCCGGGTGCTCTGGTTCGGCTTCATGGGCTCCTGGATGGCGATGCAGATGCAGCAGGTGGCGCGCGGCGTGCTCGCCTACCAGATCACCGGCAACGCCTTCTCGCTGGGGCTGGTGACGCTGGCCATGGGCCTGCCGCGCATCGTCCTCTCTCCCCTCGGCGGGGTGGTGGCC
The DNA here is from genome assembly GCA_035693105.1 of Thermomicrobiaceae bacterium. Classification (GTDB taxonomy): domain Bacteria; phylum Chloroflexota; class Chloroflexia; order Thermomicrobiales; family Thermomicrobiaceae; genus DASSHC01. The sequence continues at coordinate 1,915 of DASSHC010000274.1, forward strand.
GATCGCTTCGCCAAGCGCACCGTGCTCCTGTGGACCCAGTGCGCCCTCGGGCTGATCTCGCTCTGGGGGGCGATCATGGTGGCCGCGGGCTGGATGACGATCGACTGGCTGGTCGTGCTGGGGCTCATGCAAGGGTCGGCGTTCGCGCTCAACATGCCGGCCCGTCAGGCCTACATCCCCCAGATCGTCGGCCGCGGCGACGGCCTGGCCAACGCCATCGCGCTCAACACGGCCGGCATGAACCTGACCCGCGTGGTTGGGCCGGCCATCGCCGGGCTCCTGATCGCCGTCTCGTTCGTCAACATCGCCGGGGTCTATTTCCTGGTCGCGCTCTGCTACATCTGGGTCTGGGCCTCGATCTACCGGGTCGAGGAGCGGGGCGAGTCGAAGATGGGGCAGCGCGCCGGGGTGCGCGGCAGCCTGACCGACGGCTTCCGCTACATCGCGCGCCACCACACGCTGCTGGTGCTGATCAGCCTCGGCTTCGTGCCGCTGGCGATCGGGATGCCGTATCTCAGCCTGATGCCGGTGATCGCGCTCGGCAATCTGGACATCGGCTCGGGCGGGCTAGGCTTCCTGTTGACCATCGCCGGCATCGGCGCGCTCTGCGGCACGCTGGTGATCGCCTATCTGGCACACTACGAGCACAAGCGGCAGCTCCAACTGGTGCTGGGTGTCCTCTTCGGGCTCTCGCTCCTCGGCTTCGCCTTCTTCGTGCTGCGAGGTGAGCTGCTGCTCGCCCTTCCTTTCCTCTTCGTCACCGGCATGACCGGCGACGCCTACCAGGCGCTCAACAGCACCCTGATCATGATGAACACCGACGAGGCGGTCTACGGCCGGGTGATGGGCGTCTACATGGTGGCGCAATCGATCCGGCCGATTACCGTGCTGCCGATCAGCGCCATCGCCGACGCGATCGGCACGCCGCTGACGCTGATGTTCTCCGGCGGCTTCTGCGCCGCCTTCGTCGGCGGGCTGGCCGCCTTTTACCCCGGCTACCGCCGCATCAGCGAGCCCCAGACCGCGCCCGAGCCGGTGTTGGCCGACTGACCACGGCGCCACGTGGCAGGAGCCGGTGTGGTGCAGTACACTCGCGGCGCCGGTGTCCGTGCACGGGCAGGCGGCTAACGCCGCGACCTTTGCCCGTTGCCCGAGTGGCCGGCCTGCGATCCGCACCTGGCGTGACGCGCTCCGCGGGAGCGACCAAGCGCGCCGGCGTGCCAGGGATGGTGACGAAGGTTCACGATGGGGCCGGAATCAGGGCAATTCGCCGTCCACGGGCCGCGCCGGATTTCCACGACGGAGTTGATGGACCCTCGCCTGCGTAGATGCGGTAGGAGCAGCCTTCGCACGAAGGTGTGGCTGTTCTCGTTCGAGGGAGGGCGACCATCGAGCAACTGATCCTGCAATTCGGCGTACTGATCGTCGCGTTCATGGTCTTCGCGGGCGAGTTGGGCGTCCCCTTCGGGATCCCGATCGAGGTCGCGTTGCTGCTGGTCGGCGCCTACACGCTGCACTCGGGCGAGGCGCTGGTCGGCGCGGTGGTGCTGGTGGTCGTCGCCGACGTGCTGGGCACCACGCTCCTCTATTATCTGGTGCGCGCCGGGAGCAGGCGCGTCTTCGCCCGCGTGCTGCGCAAGCTGGGGCAGGACGCCACGCTCATGGACCGCTGGGAGACGCGCATGCGGCGCTACGGCGCCCGCACCGTCTTCGCCGGCCGCATGTTGCCGATGGTGCGCATGTACATCACGATCGCCGCTGGGCTGACCCGCATGCCGTTCGGCCGCTTCCTGCTCGGCGAGGCGCCAGCCGCCGCCATCTGGTCCGGCGCGCCGCTCATTTTCGGCTACTTCTTCCGCCACGACGTGCGCGCGCTGATCGGCGAGTACACCAGCTTCTCGCACGCGGCGACGCTGATCCTGCCGGCGGTCGGCCCGGTGGTGGCGCTGATCTGGTGGATCCAGCATGGGAAAACGCCGAAGGAGCGCCTGCACCGGCTGCGCGCGGTGCTGAGCATCACCTCAACCTTCGTGATTATCGCCTACCTGGTGGAGGCGATCGATCACTTCGTCAGCGGCCACAGCGGGCTGGTGCCGCCGCTGACGTTCCTCTTGCCCTTCCTGGTGGTGCTGGCCGGTATCTCGCTGACGCTCCTCTTGATCGGGATCGCCGACCTGCGCAGCGCCACCCGGCGCATCACGCTGCCGCACCCGTTGATCCGGCTGATCGCGCCGGAGTTCCGCACCACCGTCGTCTGGTTCACCTTGATGGTGGTGGCCGGCATCATCATCGCCGGCATCGAGCTGCACTACCCCACCATCACGCTCCTCTATCGGTAGAGAAGCGCCCGCTCGAAGTCGTCCGACTGGGCCAGACCCAGCGCCTCGCGCGCCTCGGCCACCGCGTAGAGCGAGCCGGTGACGCAGATCGCGCCGTGTCGCCCGGCGCCGGCCAGCGCCAGCCGCAACGCGCCGGCCACAACGGGCGCCTCGACGACGCGCTGCCCCGGCAGACCGGCGGCCCGCGCCGCCGCGGCGATGCGGCCGGGTGCGGCGGCGCGCGGGTTGTGCGAGGCGGTGGCGATGACGGTGTGGGCCAGCGGCGCCAGCACGCGCACCATCCCCTCGACATCCTTGTCGGCCGCGATCGCCAGGATCAGGGTGAGCGGCGCGCCGTCCAGCTCCGCGCGCAGCGCCTCGGCCAGCCGCTCGGCCGAGTCGACGTTGTGCGCGCCGTCGGCCACGACGGTCGGCTGCTGGTGGATGATCTCGAAGCGGCCCGGCCAGGCGACGCCGGCCAGACCGGCGCGGACCGCCGCCTCTGACGTGGGCAGGCCGCGCTCGCCGAGCGCCCAGCAGGCCGCCACGGCGGTGGCCGCGTTCTCGAGCTGATGGTTGCCGCGCAGGCTGAGCGTGAGGCCCTCGTAGCGGCCCCAGGGTCCGGACAGGTCGAAGGAGTGGGGACTGCCCGCCACCCGCCAGTCGCGACCGCCGAAGAAGATCGGGCTGCCGCGCTCGGCGGCGATCCGCTCCAGGGTGACGGCCGCCTCCGGGCGCTGTGGCGAGCTGACGACCGGCCGCCCCGGCTTGATGATGCCGCCCTTCTCGGCCGCGATCTGGGCCAGGGTATCGCCCAGGATGCGCGTATGATCGAGGCTGATGGCGGTGATAGCCGCGACTTCCGGCAGGAGGACGTTGGTGGCGTCCAGCCGCCCGCCGAGCCCGACCTCAACCACCGCCACGGACACCTCCCAGCGGGCGAAGGCCAGCAGCGCCAGCACGGTGGCGACCTCGAAGGCGGTCGCCTCACCCCACTCCGGCCGCTCCTGGGCCAGGCGGGCGTTCAGTGGGGCGAGCTCGCTCACCAGCGCGGCGAAGTCGTCCTCGGCGATCGGCACGCCGTCGAGCTGGACGCGCTCGCGAAAGGTGTGCAGGTGGGGCGAGGTGTAGAGGCCGACACGTCGCCCGGCGGCCTGCTGGATCGCGGCCAGCGCGGCGGCGGTCGAGCCCTTTCCCTTGGTGCCGGCGACGTGCAGCGCGGGGTAGCGCCGCTCGGGGTGGCCGAGCGCCGCCAGTAGCCAGCCGGTGCGGCGCAGGCCGACCGTCTCGGCATCGAAGGGGTTGGCCACGAAGCCCTTGTCGTAGCCGGAGCGCTCGATGACGTAGCTGATGGCCTCGCGATAGTTCACCGTCACACCTCACCTCCCTGACGCTTCTGGCAACATTTTATGGTATCTTCAACGGTGCCGAGTGGGGCAAAGCCACGGGGATCGGGGATTCACAGCGAAGGAAGTCGCGAACGTGCTGTTCGAGGGTGAGACGAACCTCAACCTGGCGCAGGCATTGTTTGATCTTGGGGGAGTCGAGTTCGGCGAGTTCGATCTGGGCCCGACCGCCGGGCGCTCGCCGCTCTACATCAACCCGCGTGTGCTGATCAGCGAGCCGGCGGTGCTGCGCAGCATCGCCCGCCTGATCGCGCAGGAGATCCAGGCGGATCAGGCGCGGCGCCGGCCGCGGCTAGCGGGCTTCGCCGCGGTGGCGGGGGTGCCGATGGGCGGCCTGCATCTGGCGACCGCCTACGCGCTGACCAGCGATACGCCGCTGATCTACGTCCGGCCCGGCGGCGAGCAGGCGCAGATCGAGGGGAAGGTGATCCCCGGCCAGACGGTGCTGATCATCGACGACCTGATGACCGGCGGCCGCAGCATCCTGAGCACCGCGCGCACGCTGGAGCACACCGGGGTGAACGTCCGCGATGCGATCGTGCTGATCGACCGCGAGCAAGGGGGCGTCGAGCGGCTGCACCAGCACGGCTACCGGGTGATGCCGATCCTGCGGCTGCGCACCATGCTGACCTACTACTCGGAGTCGGGGCTGATCGACAGCACCACCTACCGCGAGGCGATGGCCTACCTGGAGCGCACCCGGCCCCATCACTCGCTCTGAGGCTAGCCCGCCCGTCCAGCGGTTCCATCTATTGGCATTGCCCTCGGCCGGCTCCGTCTCTTTCCCAGTTGTAGGGGCAGAC
>DASSHC010000275.1:0-2993 GCA_035693105.1 Thermomicrobiaceae bacterium
TGTAGGGCGCGCACGACAACGGCTTGCCGCGTCCGGAAGGCTGCTCCCTCTCCCAGTCATCCCGACCGAAGTGGAGGGATCCGTCCTCACATGGCACCCTGCCATATCGGTGGCCATGTCGTGCTCAGGCCTCCACCCACGCCACGCGCGTCACCACGACGCCGTCCTCGTACGCCTCGGCCATGCCCGCGACCTGGCAGCCCCACGAAGTCAGTAGCGCAGCCAGATCCTCGGACGGCTCATCGCGCCGGACGCTGCCGTAGGAGCAGACCAGCAGCCGGCCACCCGGCGCGACCACGCGCGCCAGCAGCCGGCCAACCAGGTCCGCTCGCCGCGCCTCGGGCACGTAGACCAGCTCGGTGCGCGCGAAGTCGAAGCGGCGCGGCGGCTCCCAGGTCATGACGTTGCCCACGTAGACCTGCTCGGCCCAGCGCGGCAGACGGCGCCGCGCCAGCTCGGCCAGCCGGGGCGAGAGGTCCAGGCCGTAGGGCTCGACCGCGAAGCCGCGCGCCGCCGCCCAGGGGACGAGCGACTCCAGCAGCAGCCCATTGGCGCAGCCGATGTCGAGGAACGTGCCGTCGCGGTCGATCCCCTCCGCGATCGGCCGGCGCAGCCGCTCCCAGCGCGCCAGATCGCCACGCAGCCCCGACTGCGCCACCGGGTTGTCCGCCGTCAGATAGGCATCCTCCAGCAGGCGCTGGATGCGCGCGTAGTACTCCTCGTCAGACTCGCCGCGCGCGGCGCTCAATGGGTGTGCGTCCCGTGGCCGGTGCGCGGTACGTCCGGCACCAGGATCTTTCCGAGGGCCGGGGAGGTGAACTCGGTCGAGAGCGCCTGCATGTAGAGCTCGTCCCAGTACGTCCCGCCCATGAAGCGGGCCTCGCGGCGACGGCCGAACTCACGGAAGCCCGCCTTCTGGTAGGCGCGCTTGCCGGCCTCGTTGAAGTCGTAGACCGTGAGCATGACGTTGTGCAGGCCAAGCGCGGTGAAGGCGAAGTCGAGCATCAGGCGCGTCGCCTCGGTGCCGCAGCCCTGGCCGCGTGCCGCCTCCTCGCCGATCAGGATGCCGAAGCTGCAGGTGCGATTGCGGAAGTCGACCTCGGCCAGGGCGGTGTTGCCGATGGCGCGCAGGGTGGCGCGCTCGTAGATGGTGAAGTTGAACTGATCGTCCTTCCCGGCGGAGGCCGAGTCGTACCAGGACTCCTCCTGCTCCATGGTCATCGGCCGGGGGAGCTGCGCCAGCGTGCGCAGCGTGCTGAAGTCATTGATCCAGCGCTGGTAGAGCGGCAGCAGATCCCGCCGCAGCGGCCCCAGCGCCACCTTGTCGCCCACGATATTGAGGATCGGCTCAACCTTGGCCGTCGCCTGTTCCACGCTCATCACCTGCTTCGCGGTCGGGCGGGTTTCAAACCCGCCCCTACAACATCTCGTCTCCCTTCTCCCCCGCAGGGGAGAAGGGCTGGGGATGAGGGCTCCCCGGGGCTGGAGTCGAATCCCAACCCGCACCATAGCCTATCGAATCCCAGCGCGCTCCACCTGATGTACACTGCGAGTGGTTGCAAGCGGGAGGAGCAGCGTTTTATGGAGAAGCAGCAGACCATCGTCGTTCGTGGGGCGTGCCCGCACGATTGCCCCGACACCTGCGCCACCCTCACCACCGTGCGCGACGGCCGCGCCATCGCTTTCGCCGGCGACCCGGCGCACCCCTTCACCGACGGCTGGCTCTGCGCCAAGGTGCGCCCCTACCTCGAGCGCGTCTACCACCCTGACCGCCTGCGCTACCCGCTGAAGCGCTCCGGCCCCAAGGGGGTGGGGAGCGGCCAGTGGCAGCGCATCTCCTGGGATGAGGCCATCGCCACCATCGCCGGGCGCTGGCAGGCGATCATCCGGGAGTACGGCGCCGCCGCGATCCTCCCCTACTCGTTCAGCGGCACGCTCGGGCTGGTGCAGAACACCGCCACCGTGGCCCGCCTCTGGAACCGCATGGGCGCCTGCGGGCTGGAGCGCTCGATCTGCGGCGCCGCCGCCGAGACCGTGGTCACGCTGACCACCGGCTCGCGCTGGGCGCCCGACCCCGGCGACCTTCAGCACAGTAAGCTGATCGTCATCTGGGGCAGCAACCCGGCCAGCACCAACCCGCACTTCATGCCCTTCCTGCGCAGGGCGCAGAAGGCCGGCACCCGCGTGATCGTCATCGATCCGCGCCGCACCATCACCGCCCGCTCGGCCGATCTCCACCTGCGGCCCCGCCCCGCCAGCGACGGCGCCCTGGCGCTCGGCCTGATCAACCTGATCTTTGAGCAGGGATTACACGACGAGCCCTGGCTGGAGGCCAACACGGTCGGCTGGCGCGAGCTGCGCCAGCGCGCGGCCGAGTACCCGCTGGAGCGCGTGGCCGCGCTCACCGGCCTGGCGCCGGAGGTCATCACCGCGCTCGCCCACGACTACGCCACCACTAAGCCGGTCCTACTAAAATTCTCCGACGGCATCCAGCGTCACGGCAACGGCGGCCAGACAGTGCGCGCCCTCTGCGCCCTGCCGGCGGTCGCCGGGCAGTACGGCGTGCGCGGCGGGGGGCTCTACTACAGCACCAGCGGCTGGGGCGCCTGGGACGATCAGGCTGTCGGCCACGCGGCCGAGTGCCCGCCGACGCCGCGCATCGTCAACATGAACCGCCTCGGCGCCGCCCTGACCGGCGAAGCGGCCGACCCGCCGATCATGTCGCTCTACGTCTTCAACGCCAACCCGGTCGCCTCCACCCCCAACGCGCCGCTGACGATCCAGGGGCTGCTGCGCGAGGATCTCTTCACCGTGGTGCACGACCTCTTCCTGACCGATACCGCGCGCTACGCCGACATCGTCCTGCCGGCCACCAGCCAACTGGAGCAGGTCGACCTGCACCGGCCCTACGGGCACCGCAACCTGCAGTACAACCACCAGGCGATCGCGCCGCTCTCTGAAGCCACGAGCAACTGGGACGTCATGCGCTTGCT
>DASSHC010000276.1:0-3231 GCA_035693105.1 Thermomicrobiaceae bacterium
AGGCGCCGGCCGCAAGCACGATGCGGCCCGCCCGCAGCACCTGCCGCCGACCGTCGACGCTCGCCTCGACCGCGACCGCGCGCCCACCCTCGACCAACACCCGGTCGACCAGCGCGCCGCCGCGCACCGTCAGGTTCGGCCGCGCCCGCGCCGGATCGAGGTAGGCGAAGGCCGTGTTCCAGCGCACGCCTTCGGCGATGTTGGCCGGCGAGACGCCGACGCCGCGGTCATCGTCCGGTTCGTCGAGATTGGCCACGCGCGGGATGCCGGCGGCTACCGCGCCGGCCACGAAGGCGGCCTGGTAGGGCGTCACCTCGTCGTCGCCGGGGATGCGCACCCGCAGCCGGCGCCGAGCGCGGGCGAAGGCGGGCGCGACGGCCTCGTACTCCCAGCCGGCATTGCCCAGCTCGGCCCAGTGGTCGTAGTCGCGGCGGTGGCCGGCCAGGGCCACGCAGCCATTGTGCGCCGAGCAGCCGCCGATCACCCGGGCGCGGTTGAAGGCGGTGAGCGCCTCGTGCGTGGGATGCGCTAGCCCCTGATAGCCCCAGTCGTGGCTCAGGCCGATGTGGCGCGCGTCGAGCAGCTCCACCGGCCAGCGCCCGCCCTCGAACGGCCCGTAGTCCGGCCCGGCCTCCAGCAGCAGCACGCTCGCGTCCGTCTGCTCGGCCAGCAGCCCGGCCAGCGCCGCCCCGCTCGTCCCCCCGCCCACCACCAGGATGTCGCTCGCCTCGGACATTACGGCACCCCGCCCTCGAGAATCACGGCCAGCTTGTGCGCGTCGATGTTGCCGCCGGAGATGATGCAGACCACCTTGCCGCCGCCCGCGCGGCCGGCGAGCGCCGCCGCCAGCGCCGTGCCGGCCGCGCCCTCGGCCACTACCCGGTTGCGCTCGGCCAGCAGCCGCACCGCGCCGGCGGCCTGGGCCACACTCGTCAGCAGCGCGCCGTCCAGCAGCTCGCGCGAGAGCTGCCACATCTCCTCCAGGACATATGGCCCGCCGATGCCATCCACAAAGCTTGGCGTGTAGGCGACGTCGCTGGCGCGGCCCGCCGCGAACGAGGCGGCCAGCGGCGCGCCGGTCTCGACCTCGGAGGCGTAGACGCGCGCGCCCGGCTTGAGCGCCCGCAGCGCGGCGGCGACGCCGCAGCTCAGCCCACCGCCGCCGTAGGGCACCACCACCGCGTCGACGTCGGGCAGATCCTCCACGATCTCCAGCCCGATGGTGCCGTTGCCGGCCATGACCTGCGTGTCGGCGAAGGCGTGCACGAAGACGCCCTCGATGCCCGAATATTGATGGGTGCGGAAGATGTTGAACCAGACGTCGAACGGCACCTTGACCACGCGCCCGCCGAGCCGCTCGATGGCGGCGATCTTGGTCTGGGGCGCGGTGTCGGGCACGACCACGGTGCAGGCGACGCCGAGCTGGCGGGCGAAGTAGGCCACCCCCTGCGCCATGTTGCCGGCGCTGGCGGTCCAGACTCCCTGCGCCAGTTGCTCCGGGGGCGCGGCCAGCATCAGATTGCCGGCGCCGCGCAGCTTGAAGGAGCCGATCGGCTGCAGGTTCTCCAGCTTGAGGTAGATCTCGGCCAGGCCCTCGGTCGCGTTGAGCCGGATCAACGGGGTGCGCACCACCCGCCCGGCCAGCCGCTCGGCCGCCGCCCAAACCTCCGCGATCGTCGGCGCCCGCAGCACCCCCTGCTCCACCGCCATGTCTCGTACCCTTCCCCGCTTACCGCTGGCCGTCGATCTCGACCTCGGCCTCAATCTCCACCGGGATGCCGAAGGGCAGCTCGGCCAGCCCGACCGCCGAGCGCGCGTGGGCGCCGGCCCCCGGCCCGTAGAGCTGCAGAATCAGCTCGCTGCAGCCGTTGATCACCGCCGGCTGCTGGTTGAAGCCGGGCGCCGAGTTGACCATGCCGAAGACGCGCAGCCAGGCCGTGACGCGGTCGAGGTCGCCCAGCTCGCGCTTCAGGCTGCCCAGGATGGCCAGGCCGGTCAGGCGTGCTAGCTCCTTGGCCTCCTCCGGCGAGACGGTCGCGCCGACCTTGCCCAGGGGCCCGGCCAGCGAGCCGTCGGCGTTCTGCGGTCCATGCCCGGAGACGTAGGCCCGCTGCCCGCGCACCCGCACCCAGGGGAAGGGGAGCACGACGTTGGGCGGCATCTTCAGCGGCTCCGGCAGGACCAGCCCCAACTCGCGCAGCTTTGCCTCAACTCGCATGCGCTTCCTCCTCCACCTCGCAGCGGTCGGCCACCAGCCAGAGGTGGATCGTGCGCCCCTCGGACAGGTTACCGAGCATGTTGCCCACCGCCTGCTCCCAGTACTCCGCGCCGAAGCGGAGCGCGCCCAGCTCCGGCAGCCGCGGGCGCGAAGCCTTGCCGCCCTTCGGTCTGGGCGAGCGCGGCCGCAGCCCGAAGATCAGCTCCTCCGGCGCCTGCGAGGCTGCTACCACACGCAGGCCGCTCTGCTCGGCCAGCGTGCGCGTCTCCTCCGGCGTCGAGAGGAAGCTCAGCTCGGGGCCGAGCGCCCAGGGCACCGGGTAGCCTACCGGCGTGACCGGGCCGCGCGCCACGTCCTGCAGCGCCAGCCGCCCGCCCGGCCGCAGCACGCGCTGCAGCTCGCGAAAGAGCCCTACTTTGTCCGCGATGTTCATCGCCGCGCTCTGCATCCAGACGATGTCGAAGCGGCTATCCGGGAAGGGGATCGCCAGCGCGCTGCCGTGCTGAAACCGCACCTGCTCCGCCAGCCCCATACGCTCGGTCAGCATCTCCCCCACGCGGCAGAACTCCTCGGTGACGTCGAGCACCGTAACCCGCGCGCCCAGCGCCGTCGCCAGCACGCGCGCCGGGCCGCCGATGCCGCCGCCGACGTCGAGGATGTCGCACGGCCCGGCGTCGGCCAGCCGGGCGAACTGGATCAACCCATAGGTGGCCGCGCGGGCGCCGGGGTGGAACTGGTCAAGCGGGTTGAGGTCGTCGACCTGGAGATGATCGAGGTCTCGTCCCCCCGCCTGGAGTGCGTCGAGGATGGCGGCGCCCAGCCCCTCCATACCGTAGTGGTGATCCGCCAGGCGATCCTCAAGTGACGGTGCCACGATCGAGCCCTCTCCACGAGATCAGATCCCCTACGGCAGCATAGCGCAGCGGCGTTCACCGCGCACGGCTCCGTTCGAGAGGGGCGCTGCCCATCGAGAAGCTTGGGTGCCGCGTGCGGACGGATCCCTCGACAGGCTC
>DASSHC010000277.1:0-23830 GCA_035693105.1 Thermomicrobiaceae bacterium
TCAAGATCGCCAAGCACTAGGCCAGTTCGGCGGCGCGGGAGAGGGCGGACACAGAGGTCCGCCCCTACAGGAAACGGGCCGTATCGCCGTGGTAGGGGCAGACCTCTGTGTCTGCCCTGTCCCCCCAACGACGAGGCATCAACGGGAGACGTGATAAAGGCACGAACCTGACATGAGACGACGGGGCTACATCATTCGCCGGGTCCTGCTCCTCTTCCCCACCATCCTGGCGATCTACACCATCACCTTCGTGCTGATGCACGCCACGCCGGGCGGCCCCTGGTCGAACCAGGGCGACAAGCCGATCCCGCCGATCGTCCTGCAGCGGCTAAACGAGGCCTACGGGCTCGACAAGCCGCTCTGGCAACAATATGTCAACTACTTGAACAACGTGCTCCACGGCGACTTCGGCCCCTCCTACGCCCAGCGCTCGCTGACCGTCTCCGACATCATCAAGCAGGCCTTCCCGGTCTCGCTGAAGCTCGGGCTGGTGGCCATGGCCATCGCCATCGTCACCGGCGTCTCGCTGGGGGTGCTGGGGGCGATCAAGCACAACACCTGGGTGGACTACATCGCCAGCTTCGCCGCCATCGTCGGCATCTCGACCCCCTCCTACGTGGTCGTCTCGCTGCTGGTGCTGATCCTGGCCAGCCACCTGCACCTGGTGCCGACCGGCGGCTGGCACGGCGCCTTCAGCAGCCTGGTGATCATCCCGGCCATCGCCCTGGCGCTCTACCCGGCGGCGGTGCTGGCGCGCTACACCCGCTCCAGCATGCTCGACGTGCTGAAGATGGACTATATCCGGACGGCGCGGGCCAAGGGGCTGCGCGAGCGCCGCGTGCTCGTGCGCCACGCCATCCAGAACTCCCTGCTGCCGGTGGTCACCGTGGCCGGGCTGATTTTGGCGGACGTCATCACCGGCTCCTTCTTCGTGGAGTCGATCTACTCGGTGCCGGGGCTGGGGCGCTACTTCGTGCTCAGCATCTCGAATCGCGACTATCCGGTCATCCTGGGCACGGTCCTCCTCTTCGGCGTGGTCATCTCGGTCATGAACCTGATCGTCGATCTGCTCTACCAGGTCCTCGATCCGCGCATTCAGACGTAGGCAGGTTGGAGCGCAGCGCATGAGCCAGGCGACAGGGTCGGTCGATACGGCGATCACGCGGGAGGGGGCGCGGGCGGCGCGCGCCACCAGCCTCTGGGGCGACGCCTTCCGCCGCTTCACCGGCAACCGCGTGGCGGCGGCCTCGGCCATCGTCATCCTGGCGCTGGCCCTGCTCGCCATCCTGGCGCCGGTCATCAGCCCCTATCACTACTCGGATCAGAACTACAGCGCCATCAACGCCGGGCCGAGCCTGTCGCACCCCTTCGGCACCGACCAGCTGGGGCGCGATCTCTTCAGCCGCCTCCTCTACGGCGCGCGCATTTCTCTGGCGGTCGGCATCGTGGTCCAGTTGGTGATCGTGCTGATCGGCGTGCCCGTCGGGCTGGCGGCCGGCTTCTACGGCGGCAAGATCGACACGGCGCTGATGCGCATCGTCGACGTGATGTACGCCATGCCCAGCCTCCTCTTCGTGATCATCATCATGACCTTCCTGCGCGGCGTGCTCGACCAGCCGCACGGCGGCGGCTTCATGCGCCCGATCGCGCAGTTCGACGGGCGGCTCGGCGGTCTCTTCGGCGTCTTCATCGGGTTGGGGCTGATCAGTTGGCTGACCGTGGCGCGCATCGTCCGCGCCCAGGCGCTCTCGCTCAAGGAGAAGGAGTTCGTCGAGGCAGCCAACGGGCTGGGAGCCTCGAACCGGCGCATCATGTTCCGCCACATCCTGCCGAACACGCTGGCGCCGATCATCGTGGCGGTCACGCTCGGCATCCCGCGCGCCATCCTCTACGAAGCGGGCATCAGCTTCCTGGGGCTGGGGGTGACGCCGCCGATGCCGAGCTGGGGGCTGATGATCAGCGAGGCGATCCCCACGCTGCGCTCCTACCCCTACATGCTGGTCTTCCCGGCCATCGCCCTCTCGCTGACCGTCCTCGCCTTCAACTTCCTCGGCGACGGCCTGCGCGACGCGCTCGACCCCTGGTCGCTGCGCTAGGGCGGACGAGCGCACTCACCCTGTCCGTCGCGTGCCGGGTGAGCACGGATCCCTCCACTTCGGTCGGGATGACAGGGTTGATGCCGGGCTGACGACGACGACTTGCCGTACTCGTTGGCCACCTCCCTCTCCCGGTCATCCCGAGCGCAGTCGCGGGATCCGTGCTCCACGCGCCGCCAAGTGAGTCGACGGCATCGACGGCTCCCCCGCTCCCCGCCTCCCCCCGACCTAGCCATTTGTCGAGGGTCGCCGCCGTTGGAACGGGCGGTGCCGCCGCAGGGGCGTCGGACCTATGCTCGCAGTGAGCCCGCTCGCACCCTTAGCGTCGGGCCGGCGAATGGCACAACATTGGGAGGACTCCATGACAGAGGGCAACGTGTTGGTGGACCTGTCGCGGCAGCTGGCGGACGTGGTGGAGACGGCGCAGCCCTGGATCGTGCGCGTCGAGGCGCGGCGGCGCCACGGCGCCAGCGGCATCGTCTGGTCGGCGGACGGACTGATCGTGACCGCCGACCACGTGGTCGAGCGCGACGAGGAGATCACCGTCGGGCTGGGCGACGGCCGCGAGCTGCCGGCCCGGCTGATCGGGCGCGATCAGGGCGTCGACCTGGCCGTGCTCAAGGTTGAGGCGAGCGGGCTGCCGGCCGCGCAGCCGTCGCAGGAGCCGGTCAAGACCGGCAATGTGGTGCTGGCGCTGGGGCGGCCCTACGGCAGCAACGCCATGGCCTCGCTCGGCATCGTCAGCGCGGTCGGCGGTCACTGGCGCTCCTGGCGCGGCGGCAGCATCGAGGGAGTGGTGCGCAGCGATGTCACCCTCTACCCCGGATTCTCCGGCGGGCCGCTGGTCGACTGCGACGGCCGGCTGATCGGGGTCAACAGTTCGATCCTGGCGCGCGGCCTGGCGGTGGCGATCCCGCACGCCGCCATCGGCACCACCGTCGCGGCGCTGACCAGCCCCGGTGGGGCCAAGCGCGGCTACCTCGGCATCGCCTCGCAGCCGGTCAAGATTCCCGAGGGGCTGCGCCAGGCGCTGGGGCTGCAGCAGCAGAGCGGTCTGCTGGTGCTGAACGTCGAGCCGGGCAGCCCGGCCGAGCGCGCCGGCTTCCTGCTGGGCGACACGCTCGTCTCCTTCGCCGGGCAGCCGACGACCGAGCCGGGCGCGCTGCTGGAGCTGCTCGGGCCGGGGAGCGCCGGCAAGGAGGAGACCGCGCGGGTCATCCGCGCCGGCCAACTCGCCGCGCTGAGCGTCCAGATCGGCGAGCGTTCGTAGAGCTGAGAGAAGGAGCCAGGAGATGAGCGCGATTTTCGCGGGCGCGCTGGCGCCGTTCAGCGCGGCGCTGGCCGCGCTGGCCGAGGCGGCACGCGCCAGTGTCGTCCACATTCAGGATGGGCAGCGCGGCGGCGGCAGCGGCGTCGCCTGGCCGGGCGGCTTCATCGTCACCAATCACCACGTCGCAGAGCACGAGAGCGCCGATGTGACCGCGCCGGACGGCGCCGAGGCACGCCTACCGGTGGTGACGCACGACGAGGCCAACGACCTCGCGGTGCTGCGGCTGCACGGGCCGATCGCCCAGCATCTCACGCCGGCAGCGATCGCCGACGCGCGCGAGCTGCGCGTGGGCCAGCTCGTGGTCGCGGTGGGCCACCCCTTCGGCGTGCCGCACGCCGCCACGGCCGGGATCATCAGCGCGTTGCCGGACTGGGAGGCGCCGCGCGAGCTGCTGCGCTCCGACCTGCACCTCAACCCCGGCAACTCGGGCGGCCCGCTGCTCGATGCCGAGGGGCGGGTGGTCGGCATCAACGCCATGGTCGGCGGGCCGGGCACCGCGCTCTCGATTCCGAGCCACGCGGTGCAGGCGCTGCTGGCGCGGCTCGGTGGCGAGGTGCCGCGGCTCGGTCTGCAGGTCATCGGCTTGCCACAGACGGGCGGGCTGCTGATCAGCGGCATCGACCCGGGCAGCCCGGCCGAGCGCGCCGGGCTGCTCCCCGGCGACCTGCTGCTCGACTTCGGCTCGCCGCTGCGCCTGCGCGACCACCTGGCGCTGGCCCAGCCCGGCGCCACCCTCCCGCTGCGCCTCAGCCGCGCCGGCAGACGCATCGAGCTGACCGTGCAGTTGCCGCAGCCCCGCCGCGCCGCCGCTTGACACCCGGCGCGGCATGGCCTAGCGTCGCGCGGTGTGAGTCGCCCGCAGAGGCGTGATCCTGAGGTCGACATCCACCCGGGCCGAGTGGCTCGGGTGGATGCTGGCAGGAGGAGCAGCCGCATGACCGAGCAGTACGCCGCGAAAGAATTCGCGCATCAGTGGATCGAGCAGAACAGCCAGCGCCTGTCGGAGTTTTGCGCCAACATCTGGCGCCTGGCCGAGCCCGCCTGGCGCGAGTACCAGTCGTCCGCCGCTTACCGCGACCTACTGGCGCGTGAGGGCTTCGCCGTCGAGGCCGAGAGCGGCGGCATGCCGACGGCCTTCAAGGCGACCTGGGGAGAGGGGCCGCTCGCCGTCGGCTCCTTCAGCGAGTACGACGCCGTGCCGGGCAACTCGCAGCAGGTCGTCCCGAACGAGGCGCCGCGCGAGGGGCTGAACCGCTGGGCCGCCGGCCACACCGACCCCCACTCGATGCTCGGCACCTCCGCGCTGACCGGCATCCTGGCCACCAAAGCGGCCATGGAGCGCTTCGGCATCCCCGGCAAGCTGACCCTCTTCGGCGAGCCGGCCGAGAAGGTCTGCGGCTCGAAGCCGGTCCACGCCGCCAAGGGCTACTACGATGGCTACGACGCCTTCGTGGTCTATCACCCCCAGGCCAACAACACCGTCGCCTGGGATACCCAGTGCGGCTCCTACTGGAGCGCCGTCTTCAGCTTCGAGTGCCTGCATCCCGAGGGCTGGATCGACAAATCGCTGCTGCCGACGCGCGGCACGTCCCATGCCGCGGCCCGCGCCCCCGGCGCCATCGACGCGCTGATGCTGATGTACACCCTGACCAAGTACACCAAGGAGGCGATGTTCCCTCACACCGGCACCTGGACGCTCAACGAGTTCGTCATGGTCGGCGGCGACGCCACCTCCGACAACCTGCCGCCGCGCTTCAGCCAGATCCAGTATTCCTGGCGCGGGCCGACGCTCGGCATCCAGCAGCAGATCTACAACGTGCTGGCCAACAACGCGCGCCAGGCGGCCGCGACGACCGCCTGCCAGGCGAGCGTGCGCTGGGTCAGCAAGACGCGCGTCGGCCTGGCCAACGAGGCGCTGAGCGACCTCACCTACCGCAACCTGGCGCTGGTCGGCCCGCCGCGGCTCGGCGATGAGGCGCGCCGCTTCGGGCGGGAGATCCAGCAGAATCTCGACATCGAGCCGATGGACAACCCCTTCGAGGAGAGCGTCGAACGCCTGCTCAGCCCGCAGGACTACGAGGCCAACCTGCGCCGCTCGCTGCCGGAGTGGCAGAAGAACTTCACCTCCGATGATTACGTCGAGTACACCTGGCACGCGCCGACGGCCCGCCTCTTCACCGGCCGCCCGCGTCTCAAGCCGCCCACCCCCGGCTACGAATACCCGGCCTGGGCCTACAACGCGCTCGGCGGCCTACCGGCGGCGGTCGACCCCGGCATGTTCGTGGCCGGTAAGACGATCGCCGGCACGCTGCTCGACCTGCTGACGCGGCCCGAGGAGCTGTCGCGGATCCAGGACGAGTTCAAGGCGCGCACGGGGGGCGGCATCGGCGGCAGCGAGTGGGTAGCGCCGCTCCTGCCGGCGGATTTCGCCGCGCCGATCGAGCTGCGCTGGCCGGAGTACATCTCGACGGTGCGCGGCGCGCACGAGTGGTGGATCCCGACCGCCGACGGCACGCTGGGAGAGAAGCTATAGCGCGGCGCCGTCGTGGCGCATGGCGATCGTGGGGAGGGCAACGCGGAACGCGCCAGGGCACGGCTCGCGCGCTCCCCGGCATATCAGGTTCGCCCACACCAGTTGACGCAACGCGACGTCTCTCGTACTATCAGGATGGTTCCGCGCTCCATCGTTGAGCAATCGGTAACGGCACGTGTAGATCGCTCAGGATTCGGGCAGCGATGCAATCCGAGGGAGACGGGCGACGGCGATGACCAGCGTCACCTATTTCGTGCTCATCGGTCTGATCGGCGTGACCGCGCTCTACTGGCTGCGGCGAGGAACGCGGGCGATGGCTCCGCCCGGCCTTGGCCGAACCGGCTGGAAGGGGTGGCTCCTCGGGGGGATCGACTGGACGACCACGAGCTGGACGCAGCGCGCGCTCTACGAGCTGGTCAACGTCGTCCTCGTCCTCGTCGCCGGCCTCGTGGCGCACGCCATCTGGCCGGGTGCCATCTCCAGGCAAGTCGTGATCGCCTACGCGGGCGTCTCGGCCATCGTGGGCAGCATCGGAGCGGCGTTCAACCTCAGGCGCTATACCCTCGGCCGGCATCGCTCGTGATCGCCCCCTGAGCCCACGCGCGCCACGAGCGGGCTACCCACCGCCGGACGGTCATTCTTCCGGCGGCCGCTCCACCCCGCTGTCCGGCGGATCCTCGCCGCCCTCGGCCTCGATGAGGATGCGCTCGTCGGTGGCGAACACTCGGCTGACCCGGTTGCCGTTCATCGAGTGCACCTCCAGCCGCAGCGGGCCGATGGTCGCCACGTCACCCTCGCGCGGGATGCGCGCGACGAGATAGGCGATCAGGCCACCGACCGACTCGCCCTCGTAATCGGGCAGCATCTCGCGCTCCAGCTCCAGCCGGTCGAGCAGATCGACCACGCTGACCCGTCCGTCGACCTCGATCACACCCGGTTCGACGGCGCGGAACGGCTCGTAGCCGGGGTCAAACTCGTCGGTGATCTCGCCCACCAGCTCCTCGATCACGTCCTCCAGCGTCACGATCCCGGCCACACCGCCGAATTCGTCGATGACGATGGCGAGCTGGGTGTGCCGGGCCCGCAGCTCGGCCAGCAGCTCGTCGATCGGCTTCGTCTCCGGCACGAAGTAGACCGGCCGCATCACCTCTTCGGCGGTGGTAGCCGCGCCGCTGCCGTCCGTGTGCAGCACGCGGAAGACATCCTTCACGTGCAGCACGCCGATGACGTTGTCCAGCGAGTCGCGGAAGACCGGCAGGCGCGAAAAACCGCTGCTGAAGAAGCGTGCCACGATCTCTTCGAGGCGCGCGCGCGCTTCGACCGCGGCCACGTCGACCCGCGGCACCATGATGCTGCGCGCCACGATGTCGCCAAAGGAGAAGGCCTCCTCGATGAGGTCGGCGTCGGTCGCCTCGACCACGCCCTCGTCCTCGGCGGTCTCCAGCATCGACAGCAGCTCCTCGCGCGTTACGCTGGGGATGGCGGCGCGCGCCTCGACGCCGAAGAGGCGCAGCACCAGGTTGGTCGATGCGGTCAGCAGGAAGACGATCGGGCGCGCGATCTTGGACACCCACTCGATCGGGCCGGCGAGCTTCATCGCCAGCGACTCGGTGCGATGCACCGCCAGCGTCTTGGGCACCAGCTCGCCGAAGACGATGGTGATGAACGAGAGGAAGATGGTGCTGAGAATCAGCGCGATGGTCGAGGCGTTGCTGCTGACGACGGCGATGTGCACGGTCGCCAGCCGGTGGGTGAGCAGTTTGGCGATGCTGACCGCGCCGACGGCCGACTCGAAGAAGCCGGCCAGCGTCACGCCGACCTGGATGGTGGCCAGGAAGCGGCTGGGGTTAGCGACCAGCCGGAGAACCCGGTGCGCGCCGCGGTTCCCATCATCCGCCAGCGAGCGCAGGTAGGGCTTGCGCGAGGAGACAATCGACAGCTCCGACGCGGCCATGAAGGCCGTGATGGCGATCAGCACCACGATAACGACGATCTCAGTGATCATGACCGCGCTCGCCCGCCGCGGATGGATCTCCAGTCAGGACTCAGCTACGCACTCCTCCGTCGTTCCCAACCCCCGGCCCCTGGGTCCGCACCTCGACGCCGGCCGCCTGCTCCAGTGGCTTGACGACCGCCGCCATGTCCTCGGCGCCGAGCCCCAGCGCCCGTCCCTCCTTGAACAGCCCCCGCGCGACGCTGCTCAACAATAATCGCACGTTCAGGTCCCTGCCGACATCGTCGATAATATCCAGGTCTTTCAGGATCAGGTCGATCGGGCCACCCGGCGTGAAATCGCGCGCCATGATACGCGGCAGGGCGCGCTCCAGCATGCGGCTGCCGCCGTAGCTGGTGCGCAGCACGTCGAAGAGCACCTCCGGGCTGACCCCGGCGCGAGCGCCGAGCACGGACGCCTCGGCTACGGCGGCGGTGTTGACCGCGGTCAGGAGCTGATTGACGATCTTGACCGTGCTGCCGGCGCCGCTCGGTCCAACGTGGTGCACGTTCGATCCGATCGTGCGCAGCACCGGGAGCGCACGGGCGAAGACGTCCGCCGCGCCGCCGGCCATCACCGTCAGCGTGGCGGCCTCGGCGCCGGGCGGGCCGCCGCTGATCGGGGCGTCGAGGAGATGCGCGCCGCGCTCGGCGGCGGTGGCCGCCAGGCGGCGACTCAGCTCGGGGTTGACGGTGGAGGTATCGACCACGATCAAGCCAGATGGCGGCGCGGTCAGCAGGCCGTCGGGGCCGAGGATGACGGCCTCGACCGCGGCCGGAGTCGGCAGGCAGGTAAAGACCAGCTCGGAAGCGGCGGCGACCAGGAGCGGCGAATTGGCCGCTCGCGCGCCCTCGCGCGCCAGCGCATCGACCACCGCCCGGCTACGGTTGTGCACGGTCAGCTCGTAGCCGGCGCGCAGGAGGTTGCGCGCCATCGGCCGCCCCATCCTGCCCAGCCCCACGAAGCCCAGTCTCTTCGGCGCGTGCTCGTCCATCCGGCCTCCGTTCGCCGCGACCGATACTCCCACCATCATCAGTTGTTCTCGTGCAGGACACCGTTGGTGGCTGCGGTGGGTCTGGGTGCCGCGTGGCGCCCGAGAATAAATTCATCGCGCTGAGTCCGCGAAGCCCACTGAAGGGGCTAGGATTACGGTTGGCGGTGGTGGACAGTGCGCGCCTCCCTCCAACACCGTTGTATAGATTGAGGCAGCAGAGATCCTTCGCTGCGCTCAGGATGACAGGGGAGGGGGCTCCGTCTGTCCTGTCGTCCTGAGCTTACCGAAGGATGAGACCGCAGCCGAAGCATCCCTCCAAACGGTGTCTCGTGCTCGCTTTCCACGCCGTCACCAGGCGGGGAGCGCGGAAACTTAGCCCCTTCAGTGGGCTTCGCAGACTCAGCGCGGGAATTCCATTCCAGCGCGCCGGCCGGCACCCGGGCCCCTTGGTAGTCACCAACCGTGCACGCAACCGGACGCAAAGCGACCATCCGGCATCGAGCTGAGGCGGCAGCCGCTTCGACGTATGTCGCTACGGCGCGTGCGGGGGGCGCGTCAGCGGCGCGCCGGGATCGACCGCGACGTTGGCGTCGCCGCCCGCCACATTGAGCATGACGCCGGTCTTGTTGACCGTCTCGACCTGATTATAGGAGACGGTGATGTCCGGCTCGAGCGAGCGGTCGACCCGGAAGCCCTGACCCAACATCTCCTTGACCGTGCCGACCCGCTCGCCGTCGTCGCCGACGACCGGCATTCCCACCCGCATCTGGTTGCGAATCTCGCGGAAATCACGGTAGACCATGCGACCCTCCCAGAAATGATCCGGCCCTTCGGCGGCCTCCATGCAAGGCCCGTGCCGGCTGCGGGCGCCGCCCGCCGCAACCGGCATGAAACTTGCTGGGTAGGCCGGTGTGGTGCATTTCCGGCGCACGAGGAACAGGCACTTGGGCCGTTCCGGGCAGCCGGATCGCTCCCGGCGTTGCCGGCCACGACCTGGCTACCAGCAGATGGGACACTCGCGGATGGAGACCAGCCCGATGCCAGCAGCCACGGCGCCCGACGACGTACCTCGCCGCCCGCGTGGTGGCCCAGGAGCGGCGAACGCTCAATGACCGATCCCTCCCCTGGATCACCAGCGAAGAACTCGCCCGCCGAACCGGTCGAACGCCCGCCGGGCGGTCAAGGCGATCTGACCGCCGCGCGCGACCGTTTGCGCCGGGACGTACTCGACGGCGGGCACGCGGGCCTGCTACTCGCCGGCCAACGGACCGTGCTGGAGCTGATCGCGAAAGGCGCTCCGCTTGAGGAGACCCTCAGCGCCCTGGCCGAGTTCATCGAGGCGAAATCGGAAGGGATGCTCTGTTCGATCCTGCTACTCGGCGGTGACGATAGCCGGCTGCACCACGGGGCCGGCCCCAGCCTGCCGCCCGAGTATCTGGACGCGATCGACGGCCTCGCCATCGGCCCCCAGGCCGGCTCCTGCGGCACCGCTGCCTTCCTGCGCGAGCCGGTTATCGTCGCCGATGTCGCCACCGACCCACGCTGGGACGACTACCGCCACCTGCTGCTGCCCCACGGCCTGCATGCCTGCTGGAGCTGGCCGATCGTCGACCGGACGGACCAGGTCCTGGGCACGCTGGCCGTCTATCGCTTCCAGCCGTCGCGCCCCAGCGCGGAGGACCGCGAGCTCATCGCCATCGCCCTCTACCTCGCCCGCATCGCTTTGGAGCGTCAGCGGACCGAGGACGAGCGCAGCCGGTCGCTGAACCTCTTAGCCGGGCAGGCGCAGGTCTTGGAGCTGATCGGCCGGGGCGCGGACTTGCCCGACGTGCTGGCGGCGCTGCTGCGCGTGATCGAGGCACAATCCAGCGACCTGCTCGGCTCGATCCTGGTGCGCGACCCGGCGCGCGAGCAGTTCTGCCTGGGCGTGGCCCCCAGCCTGCCCCGGAGCTACACCGACGTGCTCGCCACCGCCTCGTTCGCGCCTCCCTACCTCGGCCCCTGCGGCCTGGCGACCCATCAGGGCGAGGAGGTCATCACCGCCGACATCGCCGCCGACGAGCGCTGGGCGGAGGAGTGGCGCGACCTGGCGCTGGCCGCCGGCCTGCGCACCTGCTACTCCGCGCCCATCGTCGCCTCCGACGGCCGGCTGCTGGGATCGTTCGGCGTCTACTACCGGCAGCTCCGCGACCCGCTCCCCGGCGACCGGCAACTCGTCGCGACCGCCACGCATCTGGCGAGCATCGCCATCGAACGCCACTGGACCGACCAGGAGCGAGCCGACCTCCTGGCGCGCGAGCAGGCGGCGCGGGTGGCGGCCGAGCGCGCCGTGCGGGCGCGCGACGAGTTCCTCTCGATCGCCTCGCACGAGTTGCGCAATCCGGTCGCGGGCGTCCGCGGCTCCGCCCAGTTCCTGGCCCGCTTGCAGGCGCGCGGCCAGCTCGACGAGCGGCGCCTCAGCCACTACCTGGGCGCCATCGACGAGTCGAGCCGCCGGCTCTCGGCCCTGGTCGACGATCTGCTCGACGTCTCGCGCCTGCAGAGCGGCCAGTTCCCCCTGCGCCCGGTGCCGGTCGACCTGGCGGGTCTGCTGCGCGAGGTCACCGCGCGCCAGCAGCCAGCGCCGGGGCAGCACCACCTCCTGCGACTGAGCGGCGCGGACGAGCCGTGCCCGCTGGTGGCCGATCCGGACCGGCTGCGGCAGGTGCTGGTGAACCTGCTGGACAACGCGGTCAAGTACTCGCCCAGCGGGGGCGAGATCCACCTCGGTCTGACGCGCGAGCCCGAAAGCGTGCTGGTGCGGGTCGCGGACGAGGGGATCGGTCTGCCGGACGGCTCGGCCGAGCAGATCTTCCAGCCCTTCGGCCGGGCGCCCAACGCCGCCGCGCGCAACCTGCCCGGCCTCGGCCTGGGGCTCTACGTCTGCCGCCGCATCGCCGAGGCGCACGGCGGCCGGCTCTGGGCCGAGAGCCTCGGCGACGGGCAGGGGACCACCTTCGTGCTCCGACTGCCGGCGGGCGGCGACGGTGGATCGGAAGTATCCGGTGGCTGATCCCCCCGGCGTGCTGGTGGTGGACGACGACTCCACCATTCGCTCGGTCATCGCCGAGCTGCTGCTGGTGGAGGGCTACCTGGTGCGCACGGCAGTCAACGGGCGGGATGCGCTGGAGGTCCTGCGCGCCTGGCGGCCGTGCGTGATCGTGCTCGACCTGATGATGCCGGTGATGGACGGCTGGGCCTTCCGGGCGGCGCAGCGCGCGCTTCCCGGCGCCCTGCGCGAGATCCCGGTCATCATCCTCTCGGCCACGCGCGACGTCGAGCGGCACGCCGCGGAGCTGGGTGCCGCCACCGCCATCTCCAAGCCGTTCGATCTCGACCAGGTCGTCACGACCGTCGCCGCCATCGCCGGGCGACCGTAATGTAACCCCTGTTCCTGCCTTCTGCCTTCGTTGTCCCTTCCCACTGCCGCCCGCCCGTCACTCGCCTTCCCGCTTGGACAGCGCCCCGCCCATCCATTACCATCACACGGGTGAACTCGGAGCCACGAAAGGAAGAGCCGATGGCCGGGACGAGCGGCACCACGGGCGCGCGTCTCCTGATCGACGCGCTCGCGCGGGCGGGAGCCACGCGCATCTTCTCGCTCTCCGGCAATCAGATCCTGCCGGTCTACGACGCCGCGCTCGACGCCGGGATCGCGGTGACCGACACGCGGCACGAGTCGGCCGCGGCGCACATGGCCGACGCCTGGGCGCGGCTGCGCGACGAGCCGGGCATCTGCCTGGTGACCGCCGCCCCCGGCCACACCAACGCGCTAACCGGCGTGGCCACCGCGTTCTTTGCCGAGTCGCCGGTCCTCTGGCTGAGCGGCGGCAGCGAGGCCGCCCACCTGGGCATGGGCGGCTTCCAGGAGCTAGACCAGACCACCATCGCCGGGCCGGTGACCAAAGCGGCCTGGCGCGCCGAGCGCGCGGACGAGATCCCGGCGCTGGTCGCCCGGGCCTGGCAAACGATGCAGGAGGGACGGCCCGGCCCGGTCCACTTGACGCTGCCCGCCGACGTGCTGCGCGAGACCATCGCCGAGGCGCCTGCCCCGCCCCCCGGCGATGCCTTCCAACCCCGGCGCCGGCCACCGGCGGCCGGCAGTGTCGCGCGTGCCGTCGCCATCCTGGCCGAGGCCACGCGGCCCCTGCTGCTGGCCAGCCCGGCGGTGACGCGCGGAGCGGCGGAGCAGCGTTTGCGCGAGCTGAACGCCCTCACCGGCATCCCCTGGTTCCCGCTGGAGAGCCCGCGCGGCCTGCAGGACCCGGTGCTGCAGGGGCGGGGTGCGGCGGTGCGCCGGGCCGACGCGGTGCTCCTGCTGGCGCCGCAGGACTTCGTCATCGGTTTCGCCCGCCCGGAGGTCTTCGCGCCCGGTTGCCGCCTGATCCAGTTGGCGCCAGATGCCGCCGAGCTGGCGAGTAACGCGCCGATCGAGCTGGGGCTGGTGGGTGACGCCGAGCCAGCCCTGGCGGCGCTGCTGGAGGCCGCGCGTGAGCACCACTGGCGGACCGCTGGCTGGCGCGACGAGATCGAGGAGATGCGGCAGCGCGCGCACGCGCGGCTGGCGCCCGAGGAGCGCTCCGAGGCCGTGCCGATCCACCCGCTGCGGCTGGCGGCCGAGTTGCGTGCCGTGCTCCCCAAGGGTGCGAGCATGGCGCAGGACGGCGGCGAGTTCGGCCAGTGGGCGCGCTGGGAGCTGGGGCGCGACGACTACGAGGTCGTCGTCAACGGCAAGTTCGGCTCGATCGGCTCGGCCATCCCCTTCGCCATCGGCGCCAAGCTCGCCCGGCCCGACGCGCCCAGCGTCTGCTGCCTGGGCGACGGCACCTTCGGCTTCCACGCCATGGAGTTCGACACCGCCGTGCGCCACGGCATCCCCTTCGTGGCGGTCGTTGGCAACGACGCCGCCTGGTCGGCCGAGCGCCACCGCCAGCTCACCCTCTACGGCGCGGACCGCATCGTGGCCAGCGATCTCCTGCCGACGCGCTACGACGGGCTGGCCCGCGCCCTGGGCGGCTACGGCGAGCTGGTGGAACAGCCCGACGAGATCCGCCCAGCGCTGGAGCGCGCGCTGGCCAGCGGCCGGCCGGCCTGCGTCAACGTGATGATCCAGGGCCTCCCGAGCCCCGCCGCGCTGCCGTGATCGACGGGAGGGGCGCGACCTCCGCGTCACACAAGGCGACGGCATCCCCGTGCTGCATCTCCTGATAGGCGGCCTCGTGGTCGCGCTGGCCGCGATGCTGGCCGGAGCGACCGGCTTCGGCTTCGGCCTCGTCAGTGTGCCGCTCCTTCTCCTGGCCGGCTATACGCTGCCCTTTGTCGTCAGCGCGAACCTCACGCTGGTCCTCCTGACACGCATCCCGGTCGTCTACCAGCTTCGCGCCCACCTCACGGCCCGCCGCGCCATGACGCTGGTGCTCGGCAGCCTACCTGGCCTCTGGCTTGGCACGCTGGTGCTCACCAGTGTCAACCCACACTGGATCAAGCTGGCGACCGGGCTGCTGGTGATCGTCGCCACCGCGCTGCTGGTGCGCGCACGCCACGCTGCCGCGCCCAGTCCGATCCCCGGCTCGCTGCCGACGGTTGGGTTCATCGGTGGCTTTCTCGGCGCGACCGCCGCGCTCAACGGTATCCCGGTGGTGCTGCTGCTGGCGCGCGACCGGGTCAAGCCGCTCAGCTTTCTGGTCGATCTGGCCGCCTACTTCGTGCTCTCCAACCTGATCGCCCTGGCGCTGCTCGACGCGCGCGGCGCGCTGGTGCCGCGCGCGCTCTTCCCCGCCACGCTCCTCTGGCTGCCCGGCGCGCTGGCCGGCAACGCGCTCGGCATCACATTCAGCACGCGCCTGCCGGAGCTGCACTTCCGCCGCCTGACGCTCGCGCTGGCCCTCGTCTCCGGCGTCGTCACCGTGCTGACGGCGTGAGCCCCCGCCGCCCCTGCCATCCCGAGCCGCCATCCCGGTCATCCTGAGCCGCAGCGAAGGATCTCTCCTCACGATGGAGCGGCACCAACTCTGGAAGGCAGAGGAGATCCCTTCGACAAGCTCAGGGCAGGCTCTTCGGCTGCGGCTCAAGATGACAGAGGGGGGACGGAAGGCTAACATGGGGATCGAAGGAGCTCTCCTGCTGATGGCGCGGCGGCAACTGTGGCACGACGGGGCACGTGCGCATTCAGACATTGCCCACGCCACGTAGAATACGGTCGCTCAGCGTCCCCGCTTGTGGCGCGACTCCCATCACGGCGACGAAGAGGCAATCAATGCTGGAGGCAGAGGAAACCGCGCCAACCACCCAAGCGGCGGCGAGGCGCCTGCCGCTGCTGGCGCTGTTGGGCGCCAACGCGGTCTCCCAGATCGGCAACCAGCTCACCGCGCTGGCGATCCCCTGGTACGTGCTGCGCGTCACCGGCAGCCCGGCGCTGGTCGGGCTGACCGGCTTCGTCCAGGGCTGCGCCTACATCGCGGCGGCCTTCCTCGGCGGCGTGGTGGTCGACCGCCTCGGGTTGCGCCGGGCCAGCGTGCTGACCGACCTGGCGAGCGGCGTGGCCATCGCGCTGATCCCGCTGCTGCACCAGACAATCGGGCTGCGGCTCTGGCAGCTCCTCATCGTGATCTTCGCCGCCTCGCTGCTCAACACGCCGGGGCTGGCGGCGCGGCGCGGCATGCTGGCCGATCTGGCCGCGCTGGGGGCCGTGCGGCTGGAGCGCGCCACCTCCGCCGAGCACGGCATCGGCAACTTCGCCAGCCTGGTCGGGCCGATCCTGGCCGGGGTGCTGCTGGCGATCGTGGCGCCGGCCAGCGTCCTCTGGCTCGATGCCGTCAGCTTCGCGCTCTCGGCCGCGCTGATCGGCTCCCTGGTGCCCGCGCGCTGGCCGCCCCTGCGTGGCGCGAGCTACCGACAGCAGTTCGCCGAGGGACTGAGCTTCATCCGCCACAATGTCGTGGTGCGCACGATCGCGCTGCTCGGCTCGTTCATCAACGCGGTCGGCGCCGGGCTCTTCGGCGTGGTCTTCCCGGTCTACGCGGCCCGCGTCTTCGGCAGCGCGCTCGGGCTCGGCGCCATGGCGGCCGCCGACGGCGGCGGGGCGCTGGCCGGCACGGTCGTCTACGGCGCCATCGGCCACCGCCTGCCCAAGCGCCCCACCCTGCTCGCCGCCTTCACCCTCTCCGCGCTCGGTCTCTCGCTCCTGGCGCTGACGCCGCCGCTGCTCGTGACCGTCGCCGTGCTGGTGGTCGACGGCTTCATGTTCGGCATCATCGGTCCGCTGACCTACACCATCTACCGCGAGCGCGTGCCCGAGGCGCTGGGCGGGCGAGCCTTCGCCGCCATCCTCGGCATCCACCGGCTGGCGGTGCCCTTCGGCGCGCTCCTGGCCGGCTCGCTCCTCGGGGTGCTGAGCATCCCGGTCACCGTCGCCGCCATCGCCGCGCTCTCGCTCGTCGTCCCGCTCGGCGTGCTGCTCCGTCCCTCCCTGCGCGACCTGTAGGGCGCACGACGTGGCAGACTGAACCGAGACGGAAGGATGCAGCCGGGGGCGCGAGGGACCGATGATCGACACTGAGCCGGGAGCCGCGAAGCTCGACTTCTCGATCGTGATCCCGGCGCACAACGAGGCCGGCTACATTCGCCGGGCGCTGGAGTCGATCCGCGCGACGAACTGGCCGCTGGAGCGGCTGGAGGTGATCGTGGTCGACAACGCCTCCAGCGACGCCACCGCCCAGGTCGTGCGCGCTTACGCCGGTGAGGTGCCCCAGCTCGCGCTGGCGCTGCTGCCGGAGCCGCTGCCCGGCGCGGCGCACGCCAAGAACAGCGGTGCGGCCCGGGCGCGCGGCGACATCCTCCTCTTCCTCGACGCCGACTCGCGCGTCGCGCCCGATCTCCTGACCGTGATCGCGGGCGCTTTGCGCGCGGGCGAGCCGGCCGGCTGCATCCCGGTGATCGCGGACGGCGGCGACTGGCTCGATCGCAGCTTCTTCCGCCTGATGGAGTTCGGCAAGCGCCTCTTCGACCTGCGCGCCCAGATGTTCTACTGCGAACGCGCCCTCTTCGGCGCCGGGTTCGACGCGGCACTCCAGCTGGCCGAGGATCAAGATTTCTTGACCCGCCTGCGCGACCAGGGCGTGCGCGTCGGCTACCTGCGGGGCAGTTGGATCGCGACCTCGCCGCGCCGGTTGCACAGCCACCCCTTGCGGCTCGGCCTGGTTGTCATGTTCGGGCGCTGGCTGCTGGCGCACTTCGGCCTCGGGCGCCGCTGGCGCTACTGATCGCGCCCGGCCGCGACCAGCGAGGCACCAACCGAGCGGGCACGCAGCCCGGCGGCCCGTAACTCCTCGAAGAGGAGCGGCAGGGCGGCCAGCGTCCGCTGGACCGTCCCAGGCGCGGCGTAGCGCTCGGAGGAGTGGAGGAGGAGGATGTCACCGGCGCGCGGCGGGCCGAGCGCCTGGAGGATGTCCTCCGGCGTAGCCTGGGGCCGCCAGTCGCGCCCGGCGCGCGCCCAGAGGACCGGGGTGAGCCCTTGGCGTCGCACCGCGCGCCAGCTCGCCAGGCTGAAGAGGCCGTGCGGCGGCCGGTAGAACCGGACCGGCGCGCGGGCAGCGTCCTCCACCAGCGCGCGGCCCCGGCGCAGATCGTCGTCCACGGCTCCCGGCGTGCGCAGCAGGTGGGGCCGGTGGCCATACCCGTGCAGGCCGATCTCGTGCCCCTCGGCGATGATCCGCGCCGGCGCGCCGGGCCAGCGCGCCACCTGCTCACCGGTGATGAAGAAGGTGGCCGTCGCGCCGTGCGCCCGCAGCAGGGCGAGGAAGGCGTCCAGCTCGCGGTCCGGCCCGTCGTCGAAGGTGAGCGCGACCGCGCCGGGATCGCCGGTATGCGCCAGCGCCGGGAAGAGGCGCCGCCCAGCCTCGGTGCGCGCCAGCACCGGCGATACGTGCAAGGCCGCCAGCCCGAGCGGCACGAACCCGAGGAGCGCGGGGGTCGCGTTCACGGTGACGGCTCCCCTAACCGGCCGTAGGCGGCGGGGCGGACGAATTCGTTTCGCGTTTGCCGGCGACCGCGCGGGGTTGAAACCACCGCGCTAGGGACGAAGCCGGCTCGAAGCCGGCTGGAGATCTGGCCGGCCATCGCCCAGTTCTTCTAGGAGCTGCCACGTCCGCCCGCTCGCGTGATGCTGTTTCTGTTTGACGACATAGGCCATCACTTCTGGCAGGTGCCGCTCCGCGAACGAGGTTGCGCCGTACTCGGCCTGCCAGGCGAAGCCGCCACCGATGCGATCGTTGAGCGCGTGCGCGCTGGCGCCCTTGATCCGTTGCACCGCGTCCGCCACCGAGATCGCGGGCGGAATCGACACCACCAGATGGACGTGATCGGCCACCCCGCCGCTGGCATGGACCGTCACCTTGTTGCGCGCCGCCGCCTCGTGCATCAACTGATGCAACTCGGTCTCCAACTCGGGGCCGATCAACGGCTCTCGCCGCCGCGTCGCCCATACGAGATGGTAGAACAACCGCCAATATGGCACGTCTCTCCCCTCCCTTCTCGTTCCTCCAGCCGGCTGGAAGCCGGCTTCGTCCCTAGCGCGGCGGCTTCAGCCCCGCGCGGTGCCGCGCGGCCGGCCGAATCCCGCGCAAACCCGCCGTCCCCACCGCACCCCATTATCCGCGTTCCCCCAGCGGCCACGAGGCGCGCATGCTGGCCGGGCAAGAAACTTGCTGTCAGCTCCGCCACGATGTTGCCATGACCTGTGGAGTTCGGTGATCGTTGAGGAGGAGCAACCCGCATGCCCGACGATTGGAACGAATTCGCACCCACGCGCGAAGCTTCCGGGGGCTTGAGCCGGCGCGCGCTGCTCCGCCGCGGTCTGGTGCTCGGCGCCGCGCCGCTGGCGGCCGGTCTGCTGGCCGCCTGCGGCGGCAGCAGCTCGTCACCCACCGCGACGTCAGCCGGCACCGCCGCGGCGACGACCACGGCACAGACCACCCCGAGCGCGCTGGCCACGCCGGTCACCACGGCCACCCCGGCCGCGGCAGCAACCGCCTCGCCCGCGGCGACCGTCGCCGCCTCCCCCGTGGCCGTAGCCACCGCGACCTCGCAGCCCAGCGCCGCGCAGTACACGGTCGAGCCCGCCCAGAACAAGGGAGGCCAGCTCGTGGCCGGGTCGGCGGGCGATGCCAAGACGCTGAACCCGGTGACCGTCACCGACAGCCCCTCCTACGCCTGCATCTTCATGATCTTTGAAGGAGTGATGCAGACCGACCCGACCAACGGCACCCCGGCCGGCCTGCTGGCCAAGTCGTGGGACATCTCGCAGGACGGCATCACCTACTCGTTCGTCCTCAACGACGGCGTCACCTGGCAGGACGGCCAGCCCTTCAGCGCCAACGACGTCAAGTTCACCTACGATCTGCTGCTCAACCCGGACGCCAGTTCGGCCTTTACCTCGACGCTGGCCGCCGCGATCAAGTCGGTGGACGTTGCCGACGACAGCCACGTCACGGTCACCCTCAAGCAAGCCAACGCCTCGTTCCTGGCCAACCAGATGTACTACCAGATCGTGCCGCAGCACATCCTCAAGGACGTGGCCCCCAAGGACCTGGCCGCCGATGCCTTCTCGACCGGGCAGAAGGGGCGCACCATCGGCACCGGACCCTTCATGTTCGACGAGTGGGTCAAGGACGACCACATGACGCTGCTCAAGAACCCGAGCTACTGGCGCGGCGCGCCGAATCTCGACAAGTGGATCTTCAAGGTGGTGCCGAACCAGACCGTGCTGACCCAGCAGCTCAAGACCGGCGAGATCGATGTCGGCGGAATCCAGCCGCCCGACGCGGCCGACATGAAGAAGCAGTCGAACATCACCGTCGCCGCCTTCGACACGACCAGCTTCGTCTACTACGCCTACCAGCTCGACACCACCAAGACGACCCTGTTTCAGGACAAGGCCGTGCGTCAGGCGCTCTTCTACGCCCTCGACCGCCAGGCGATGGTCGATGCCGTCTACTTCGGCTATGCCCGCGTGGCTATCGGCACGATGCCGGTGATCTACTGGGCCTACGATCCGGACGCGATCAAGCTGAAGTACCCCTTCGACCCGGACAAGGCCAACAGCCTGCTCGACCAGGCCGGCTGGAAGGCCGGCTCCGACGGGATCCGCGAGAAAGACGGCAAGAAGCTCTCGTTCTCCGTCTTGACGACGCCGGCCGTCCAGGCCTACGTCGATCTGACGTCGATCATGCAGGAGCAGTGGAAGAAGATCGGGGTCGACTGCAAGCCGCAGCAACTGGAGCTGAACGCCTTCCTCGCCCAGATCAGCGACGCCCACAACTTCGACATGTACCTGGTCGGCTTCGGCTTCCCCGGCTCCGATCCGGATCAGTCGCTGATCTGGCCGTGCGCCGCCTACAAGGGCGGCTTCAACCTGACCAAATACTGCAACCCGCAGGTCGATAAGCTCCTGCAGGATGGGCTAGCCACGACCGACCAGGACAAGCGCAAGCAGCTCTACGACCAGATGCAGAACATCCTGATGGACGACCTGCCGCAGGCGATCATGTTCTTCCCGCAGGAGATCGTGGGCATGACCAAGCGGCTGCACAACTACTTCCCGAACCAGCTCAACGGCAGCTTCAACGCCCATCTCTGGTGGGTCGACGCGTCGTAGCGTGGGAGTCCGTCGAAAGCGTCCGTCACAGGGGAAAAGGGCGGCCACGGGGGGCCGCCCCTACAGGAAAAGGGAAGATCGCGAATGCGGTAGGGGCAGACCCCTGTGTCTGCGCGTCTCCACGCGGCACCTGGTCTCACCGGCAGGCGAAAACGTCTACCCCTCCCCCACCGCCG
This sequence comes from Thermomicrobiaceae bacterium, assembly GCA_035693105.1. GTDB lineage: Bacteria > Chloroflexota > Chloroflexia > Thermomicrobiales > Thermomicrobiaceae > DASSHC01. The sequence goes on from DASSHC010000277.1 coordinate 20,815, forward strand.
CGCCGTCGAAGGTCTCGTGGCGCGAGAGGCCGCGCATGAAGGCGAGGTACTCGTCCTTGGTCATCGGCGGCGTGTCGCGCGCGATGATCTCCTGGGCCATGGCCGCGCCGTTGCCCAGCAGGTCGATCACCGTCATCGCCATCAGCTTGGCCGGCAGGATATATGCCAGGTACTTATCCGTGATCTCCCAGTCGCTGCCGTGGCCGGCGCCCGCGAAGCCGCCAACGTAGGGGTGCACGCAGGGCATGATGTGCGACAGATCGCCCATGTCGGTCGAGCCGGTCTTGTGGCCGCTCTGCTCCCAGTCGCTCTCCGGGTAGAAGTGCAGAAAGTTCTCCTTGAAGGCCCCGGCCATGGATTGGTTGTTGACCAGCGGCAGGTAGCCGGGCAGCGTCTCGATCTCCACCCGCGCCCCCAGCGCCACTGCCCCGGCGCGCAGCGCCCGGTCGACCTTGCGCGAGGCCCCGGCGATGGCGTCGGTCGACTTGCCGCGCACGTAGGTCTCCAGCCGGACGTCGTTCGGGATGACGTTCACCAGATCGCCGCCGCGCGTCAGGATCGGGTGGACCCGGATGGCGTCCTCGTCGCGGAAGGTCTCGCGCTGGGCGTTGATCGCGGCCAGCGCCAGCTCGGCGGCGTAGAGCGCGTTGACCCCGCGGTGCGGCGCGCCCCCGGCGTGCGCCGCGCGGCCGACGAAGCGCGCCTGCTTGCCGACGAAGCCGTTGTTCGAGGCCGAGACGCTGGCGATGGCCGGCGTGTTCTGGCTGCTGGAGGCGTGCACCATCATGGCCAGGTCGATGTCGTCGAACTCGCCCCGGGCGATCAGCTCGCTCTTGCCGCCCAGAAATTCGAGTTGCCCGTCGCGGCGCAGGCTGTTGCGGTAGTCGATCTCGACGTACTCCTCGGCCGGCACCGCCATGAAGGCGACGCGCCCGCTCAGCTCCGGCAGCACGCCCGAGCCGAGCAGGCCGTAGGCCGTGGCCAGCATGGTGGCGATCTGCGCGTTGTGGCCGCAGCAGTGGGCCGCGCCGGTGATCGGGTCGCAGTGCGGGTGATCGGCCACCAGCACCGAGTCCAACTCGCCCAGCACCGCCACGGTCGGGCCGGGCTGCCCGCCGGCGCGCACGGCCTTCACCCCGGTCAGCGCCAGGCCGGTGCGCGGCGCCAGGTCGAGCCCCAGCATCGCCTCGGCCACCAGTTGCGCGGTGCGCTGTTCCTTAAAGCCGAGCTCCGGCGCGGAGAAGATGCGCTCGCCCCGGCCGATGATCTCGTCGGCGTGCCGGTCGATCTCCTCGCAGACCCGCCGCTTGAGCTCCTCGATCGCCATGAAACCCTGTCCTTCCCCATCCCAGCCGGCTCCCGCGGCCACAGCAGCTACCACGCGCGGCCGGCACGGCATCCAAACGAAAATCGTGCGCTCGCCGGCCATTGTAGCCAGCTGCCCCCAACGGGCCAAGCGGCTTGCTACAATTCGCCCAACAGGAGGAGGACGGTATGCGCAACGCGCACGAGCAGCCGCGGCTGATGCCCGGCCGCATTCTGATCGCCGGGACGGGCTTCATCGTCATCTCGGGCATGTGGCTGATCCTGGCCTACTTTCGCAACGAGGGCGGCGAGAACCTGATCGCGCTGCTCAACCTGGCCCTGGCGCTGCTGCACATCGCCATCGGAGTGGCGATCTTCTACCGCCTGCGCCCCGCCTGGTACGGTGGGTTAGTCCTGGCCGTGGTCGCGGCCGCCGCCTCCTACCCCAACGCCTACCCCTTCCCGATCGGCCCGGAGCTGGCCATGGCGCTGATCCTCTACCTCACCCGGCAGGACTTTCGCGGGATTCCGGCCGATGAATCCGCGCATTAACCCCATGCCTCTTTTCACCTTCTGACACTCCCGTTACAATGCGCTATCGCATCTGCGGAGGTGAGGAGCGAGGCGCGATGACCAGAGGCATCGACAGTATCGACTACGCGATTATTACCTGCCTGCAGCGCGACAGCCGCACGCCCAGCGCCGAGATCGCCCGCCAGGTCGGCGTGGCCGAGCGCACCGTGCGCTCGCGCATCGACCGGCTGGTGGACGACGGCATGATCCGGCTGATCGCGGTGGTGAACCCCCGGGCGCTCGGCTATAGCGTGACCGCCGACGTCTTTTTGGAGGTCGAGATCGGTAAAGTGCAGCAGGTGGCCGATACCGTGGCCTCGTTTCCCGATGTCTACTATGTCGGCATGACCACCGGCGACCGCGACGTCAGCCTGCAGCTCTACGCCGAGTCGGTCGACGAGCTCTATGATTTTGTGACTGAGCGACTGAATCGTATACCCGGCGTGCTGCGCGCGCGCACCTTCGTCGTCCCGCGGATCGTCAAGTCGATCTCGGATTGGTCCTTGCCGGATCAGGTGCCAGCGCTGATGATGCGGGAGGCCGATCCGGAGCCACGACGGCGCCGCAACCGGCAGCTGTCCTGAGGGAGCTTCAGCCCACGACGCCAGGGAGGATGCTGATGGAGTCACGCAGCCAGCGGCATGAGGAGCTACTCGACCGGGCCGAGCGCGCCATCGGCGGCGCGGTCACCTTCAAGCTGCCGCGCGAGCAGACGGCCGTCATCGCGCGCGGCCAGGGGAGCAAAGTCTACGATCTGGACGGCCGCGAGTACATCGACTACGTCCTCGGCTCCGGGCCGATGCTGGTCGGCCACGCCCACCCCCAGGTGGTCGACGCGGTGCAGCGCCAGGTGGCGCTCGGCTCGACCTACTACTCGCTCAATCAGCCGGCGATCGAGCTGGCCGAGCGGCTGATCGAGGCCGCGCCCTGCGCCGAGTTCGTCAAGTACGTCTCAAGCGGCAGCGAGGCGACCTTCCACGCCATGCGCATCGCCCGCGCCTACACCGGCAAGCCGAAGATCCTCAAGTTCGAGGGCGGCTTCCACGGCGGCAGCGACTACGCCCAGATGAGCGCCCACGCCAGCCGCCCGACCGAGTACCCCACCCCGATCCCCGACTCCGCCGGCATCCCCAGCGAG
>DASSHC010000278.1:0-6318 GCA_035693105.1 Thermomicrobiaceae bacterium
CGAACGCCCGACGTGGCAGGCCGTATCTCAGAGCTTGGGTGGCGCGTGACGCCCGGCTCCGTCCGGAGTGGATTCCCCGGGCGCTAGGGGCACCAACGCCCTGGGCCAGCGGCGCGCGTTGACGCGCCGGCTCCCTCCGCCTACAGTCGGCACAGCGAGAGAGCGGAGTCTGCGGCGGGGAGGCCGATTAATGAGCGTGCTGCTGACCGGGGCGACCGGGTTCGTGCCCTCGAACATCGTGCTGGCGTTGGTCGAGGCCGGCGAGACAGTGCTGGCGCTCGACCAGCGCCCGCCCGAAGAGCGCCTGCTGCGCGAGCTGGCGACGCTGAGAGCGGGCAAGGACAAGGTCGAGTTCATCCAGGGCGACGTCTGTGACGCCCATCTCATCGAGCGGCTGATCGCCGACCACCGGCCGGAGTACGTCGTCCAGGCGGCGGCCATCACGCCGACGCGCGAGATGGAGGAAGCGCAGCCGCGCCAGATCGTCGAGGTCAACGAGCTGAGCCTGATCTCGGTGCTGGAGTCGTCCGCGCGCCACGGCGTGCGGCGCGTCGTCTCCTTCAGCAGCGAAGCCGCCTACGACCAGCGCGAGCCTCGCCCCGAGCCGCTCTCGGAGGACGCCCCGCTCTACGGCGGCGACCGCCTCTACTCGCTGACCAAGATCGCCGGCGAGGCGCTGGCGCGCTGGGCGCGGGCGCACTACGGACTGGACGTGCGCATCGTGCGCCCCGGCACGGTCTACGGCCCCTACGAGCGGCCGACCGGCGCGCGCCAGAGCATGTCCGGCCCCTACCGCGCCGCTCACCTGGCGCTCTCCGGTGAAACGCTGCGGCCCAACGCGCCCGACATCGTCGTCAGCTACGTCCACGCGCGCGACGTGGCGACGGGCGTGCTGGCCGTCCTGCGCACCGGCGAGCTGGCGCACGAGGTCTACAACCTGGCCGACGAGCCGGCCAGCCAACGCCAGATGATCGAGGCGGTGGCGCGCGAGGTCTCAGGGACGCGCGTCGAGTGGGTCGCGCAGCCCGAGCAGGCCAACATCCCGCTGCCCGACCGCCCGCGCACCCCGATCAGCAACCAGCGCCTGCAAGCCGACACCCCCTGGCGCCCCGCCTACACCATCGACAGCGGCATCGCGCAGTACGTCGAGTGGCTGCGGGCGGGCTAGTACGATGCGACGAATAGTCGCTTGAGATCGTCTCGCGATTCCCGTGTCCGCCTGCGGATCACCGATAGGTTCGTTTTGCGCGCTCGTTCTGTGCAGCGGGTGAGTCCAGCCAGCCCCGCTACTTCGCGACCCAGCCGCCTCGGGGCTGCCAAGCATAGATCCTGTTGAACAAGGGATACCCGCCCACCAGAAAGTCGCTCAGTTCTCCTGCTTCTTGCGGCTCCAGCCAGATATCAGGGGTGACGATGATTCCCCCGTGGCGCGCGTTGACCTGCCACGCCAGCGCCCAGCGGTTCCAGGCGTCGTTCAGCAGAATGAAGTCTTTGGCATTATGGGTGACCAGGATCGCCCCAAGGCGTACAGCGGCGAGCAACTGCTCAGCATCAGAGGCCCGCTCCAGACCGAGATCGCGCGCAGTCGTCGCCTGGTGCCGGCGGAGCCGGAGTTCGGCTGCCGTCGCAAGCGACACATTGTGATCGAGGTAGAAGCGCGCCACCAGCGGGGCTAGGCCGCTGCTGCTGCGTTCGCGGCGATGCGGGTGTCGATGATCGCGCGATGCTGCTCGTAGTAGGCAACCGCGGCTCCGACCGCCTCGATCGGGAGGGCATAGGCCGTCGCGGCCCGCTGGAGATCGCCGCCGGCCGCGCGGAGATAGGCGATGAGCGCCCAGACCGACACACCGTAGCCAATCAGGCGCACCTCATCGGCTCCCGGCTTGTGGGGATTCGGCTCGATGTAGCGTACGATCAGCCCGTTCATCGCCACCTCGCAATCGGCCACACTGTCCTCAGCCAGCCCCTGCGTGCAAACCCTGTTCCTGCTCCCACTGTACAGCCACGGGACTCGCGGGCAAGGGCCCTCGTGGTCCAGTTTGAATTCGCAACGCAATTACACCACGAGCATGCGCGAGATGCCCAACACGCACACTTGGGTGCAAGCTGGATAGCCGTGAATAGTCCGGGCTAGGCTCCGGGGTCTGCAACCGGCGCTCCCGGCGTGGACTGCCAGCGATAGCCCATAGGCGTGGCGACGATGCGGCCCCAGGGCGGGAAGGAGGCGTGGGTGTAGACCACCGTGGCCTGGCGCGCCGCCAGCTCGGGCAGCAGCCGCTCGCGCGAGCGTCGCATGGCGGCGCGGTCGCGGCCGGGGCCCATCCAGTCGAGATGCTCAACCTCGCTCGGATGATGGAAGAGATCGCTCAGCGCGTAGAAGGACTGGCCGCGCGACCCAAGCCGCACGACGTGGTGCCCCGGCGACTCCCCCGGCGTGTGCAGCAGGCTGACGCCGGGCACGACCAGGAGGTCGCCCTCGACCAGCTCCAGCAGGCCCGCGCGCTCGATCGCCGCCAGCCGCAGTCGCAGCTCGTCGTCGAGCGTCTGCTCCCAGTCGGCGCGGCCCAGGTAGTGCCGCGCGTGGGGATAGCGCATCACGTAGGTGCCGTCGCGCTCGACGGTCGCGCCGACTACATGATCCCAATGCCCGTGGGTGAGCAGCACGTGGGTGATCTCCTCCGGCCGCACGCCGATCCGCGCCAGGCCCGCCACCGTCCCCGGTGTGCGCTCTGGCTGCATCTGCTCGGCGTGGCGGCGGCCCCAGGCGGAATCCGGCGCGTCCAGCCCGGCGTCGATCAGGATCGAGGCGCCGCCCAGGGCGATATGAAGCACGTTCTGCCCGAACAGGTCCATGCCGTCCGGCGGGATCTGCGGCAGGGCGGCGCGCCACTCGGCCTCCGGCACGTCCATGGTCCAGCTCATCGACACTCTGACGGTTTCTTCCGAGATGACCGTCACCCGCGCGTCGCCGATCGTTCGGGTGTCGACAAACGTGTCCGCGCTCATCTGCTCCAGCCCTCACCGCCGCTCAGGCGACGATCTCGCGGTTCGCCTCCAGGGTGCGGTACTCGCCGCTGTCGACGATCGCCCGCAACTGCTGCACCACCCGCCAGAGGTCGTGATAGGAGGTGTAGAGCGGGATCGGAGCCAGGCGCACCACGTCGGGCGGGCGGAAGTCGGGGATCACGCCGCGCTGCTTGAGCGCGCGGGCGATGCGCGGCCCCTCGTCGTGCTCGACCGCCACGTGGCCGCCGCGCCGCGCGGGCTCGCGCGGTGTGCCGATGCGGTAGCCGTAGTCTGGGCCGGTCAGCCCGCTCTCCTCGATCAGCCGCATCAAGTACTCCGTCTGGGCCAGCGACTTGGCGCGGATCGCGGCGATCCCCGCCTCGTCCACCATGCGCAGCGAGCCGAGCAGCGGCGCGCAGGCCAGGAGCGGCGGCGTGCTGATCTGCCAGGCGCCCGCCGTGCCCGCGCCCTCCCAGTCGTGCGCCATGTCGAACTGCCGCTCCTTGAGGTAGCCCCACCAGCCGGCCAGCCCCGGTGTCTGGTCGAAGTGGCGCCGGTTGACGAAGAGCGCGCCGACGCTGCCCGGGCCGGCGTTGAGATATTTATAGTTGCACCAGAAGGCGAAGTCGGTGCCCCAGTCGTCGAAGCGGTGGGGGATCACGCCCGCCGAGTGGGCGCAGTCGAAGCCGAGCGGGATGCCGCGCTCGCGGGCGGCGGCGGAGAGGCGCGCCATATCGAGCAGTTGGCCGGAGCGGTAGAAGACCGAGGGGAGGAGGACCAGCGCCACCTCCTCGGTCATGGCGGCGATCAGGTCATCCTCGGCCACCGTGCGGCCGTCGCGGCTGGCCACCAGCACCAGGTCGGCGTCCGGGTCGGCGCCGCGCAGGGCGAGCTGGCCGCGCAGCGCGTAGACGTCGGAGGGGAAGTCGAGGCCGGTGGCGACGATCTTCCGCCGCGCGCCGGCCGGCTGGTAGAAGGTGGCGACCAGGCTGTGCAGGTTGACGGTGGTGCTGCCGGTGACCACGACCTCGTCCGCCTCGGCGCCCACCAGCGGGGCGCTGAGCGCGCCCAGCCGCTCGCCGAGGTAGAACCAGGGGGGGTCGGCGCGCAGCCAGCCGTCGATGCCGAGCGCCTTCCACTGCGCCAGCGCCTCCAGCACCGACTCTTCGGCGTCGCGCGAGAGGAGCCCCAGCGAGTTGCCGTCCATGTAGACGGTGCCCGGCGGCAGGTAGAAGCGCTCGCGGAAGAGCGCCAGCGGGTCGGCCGTGTCGAGCGCCCGCGCGTGGTCCTCGCTGGTGAAAGCCGCCCCCGTCGCCGCCTGATCCATGCGCGCCTCCCTCGCCTATCCCGTCACAATCACCGCAGCCTATCACAGGCGCGCCGGAACGTCTGGAGCGGGCGCGGCGAGTGCGATAGGATGCGCTGAAGGAGGTGCGCGGTGGCGACGATGCGGCACGAGCACGAGCACGAGGAGGAGCCGGTCTCGGGTCTGGCCCACCTGCGGCGCGAGTACGACCACGGCGCGCTCGATGAGTCGGAGGTCGACTCGGACCCGTTCACGCAGTTCAGCCGCTGGTTCGAGGAGGCGCTGGAGGCCGAGGGGGTGGAGGCCAACGCCATGGCGCTGGCGACGGCCAGCCCCGAGGGACTCCCCTTGGCGCGCATGGTGCTGCTCAAGGGCTTCGACCAGCGCGGCTTCGCCTTCTACAGCAACTACGAGAGCCAGAAGGGGCGCAACCTGCTGGAGAACCCCCACGCCGCCCTGCTCTTCTATTGGGGGAAGCTCTCGCGCCAGGTGCGTATCGTCGGCCCGGTCAGCCGTATGACGCCGGAGGAGTCGGCCGCCTACTTCCACAGCCGCCCGCTCGGCAGCCAGATCGGCGCCGCCGCCTCGAACCAGAGCCGGGTGATCCCCGATCGCGCGGCGCTGGAGGAGCGCGTGCGCGAGCTGGAGGCGCGCTACGCCGAGGGCGAGGTGCCGTTGCCGCCCTACTGGGGCGGCTTCCGGGTGACGCCGGAGTCGTTCGAGTTCTGGCAGGGGCGCCTCAGCCGCCTGCACGACCGGCTGCGCTATCGCCCGACCGCCGATGGCGTCTGGGTCATCGAGCGCCTGGCGCCCTAGCGCACTAGAAGGCCGAGACGCGCGTCGGCGTGACGCGGATCGCGACCGAGTAGTCGCGGGCGAAGGCGTCCGGATCCGTGCCGATGCGCTGGATGCCGGCCGCGTACTTGGCGGCGAAGGGCGCCACCGCCGTTGCCAGCGGCGCGTCCTTGTCGATCTCCGCGCGCCCCTCCAGCCGCGTCACCGTGCCCCCCTGGGGGTCGGAGTTGAGGTTGAGCGCCACGCGCGGGTTGTCGCGGATATTGCGCAGCTTGGCCTGATCGGGCTGCGAGTAGATCAGGAACGTCTGCCCATCCCAGAGGAACCAGACCGGCACCGACTGCGGCTGGCCATTGCCGCGCACGGTCGTCAGCCAGATGATCTCCGCCTGCCGCAGCCGCTGATCGACCAGCTCGCTCACCTGCACACCTTCGCCCTGCTTGCCTGACACGCCTGCTCCCTTCGCGCTTGCTCATCGCGGCTCAGGCTACCACGTCCGGGCACCTGCCGGCACGCGACGTGAGAGGGTGGCGGTGGCGCGGCAGGAGATCGCGCCGCGGAAAGGAGCGCGAGATGGCCGAGACACACCCGATCCGCCTCAGCCAGGATGAGATCAAGCGACAGGCGAAGAAGTACTTCGAAGGAGAACAAGGGCTGCGACTGGTGCGCGACGAGCTGGAGAGCCTGCGCTTCGCCGGCGACAAAGGCTTCGTTCAGATCGACATCGAGCCCGACACCAACAACCAGTGCCGCGTGACCTTCGAGCACGACGGCTACGAGCCCGAGCTGCACGAGTTCCGCCGCCGCCTGGCCAAGCAGGCCACCGCCGAGACCAGCGCGGGGTAGGCCAGCGACGGGTTGCCCAGGCGTAGGGGCAGACCCCTGTGTCTGCCCTGTTCGCCACACGGCTCGGCAACGGGGACCAGGGCAACGTAGGTGGTCCCGGTGAAGACCGGCGCCAGGGCGACGAGGGCAGACACGGTGGTCTGCCCCTACAGCATCAACGACAGCGCGTACCGTCGAGTGCTCGCCCGCACCTCAATACAGCTCCAAATACCGGTCGACCTCCCACTGGCTGACGTGGCGGCGGTAGGCGTCCCATTCGTGGTACTGCGCCTCGACCAGCTTCTCGAAGATGTGCTCGCCGAGCGCCGCGCGGATGACCTCGTCCTGCTCCAGCTCGCGCAGCGCCTCACCCAGCGTGGCCGGCA
>DASSHC010000279.1:0-10380 GCA_035693105.1 Thermomicrobiaceae bacterium
GCCGTGGTCGGTGCGCTGGTCGCTGCCGGCGCCTCGGTGCTGGTCGAGCTGCTGCCGCCGCAGGCGGCCACGGCCAGCGCGACGGCCGTGGCGCCACCGGCCGCGCCGACGATCCTGAGGAAGCTGCGGCGGTTCATGCCGGCAGCCTCGAAGCGCTCGTTCATCAAGCGCAACTGCTCGGCATCTTCCCACCATTTGAGGTTGACCATATCGTCTCCTCCTCGCGCGCCACCGGTCTCACCGGGGCGCGATCAACCTGACACAACCCTCACGGGGATCCCCACAAGTGACGGCTCCTGCCGCGCGATGACCTCCTCCTCCTAGTTGAGCCGTTCCGCTGGCACCGGCACTAGCGCCGCTGCATGCGCGGATCGAGCGCGTCGCGCAGACCGTCGCCGAAGAAGGTGAACGAGAGCATGACCAGGGCGATCATGACGGCCGGCAAGACGGCCAGGAACCAGTACGACTGCACGTTGGCGAAGTACTGGCCGACCATCTGGCCCCAGCTCGGCCGTGGCGGGGGTACGCCGACGCCGATGAAGCTGAGACCGGCCTCAGTGAAGATCGCCTGGGGAATGCCGAAGGTGATCGCCACGATGATCGGGGTGAGCGCGTTGGGCAGCAGGTGGCGCGTGATCAGGCGCCAGGGGCCGGCGCCGGCCGCCCGGGCGGCCTGCACGAAGTCCTTCTCACGCAGCGAGAGGAACTCGGCGCGCGTCAGGCGCGCCAGGGTGACCCAGGCGGTGAAGCCGATAGCCAGGAAGATGTTGGTCAGACCCGGGCCGCGCCAGGCCATGATCAGGATCACGAAAAGGAGCGAGGGAAAGGCGTACATGACGTCGACGAAGCGCATCAGCGCGGTGTCGACCTTGCCGCCGGCGTAGCCGGCGATCGAGCCGATCGGCACGCCGATGACGAGGACGATGAACTGGGCGCCGAGGCCGACCAGCATCGAGACCTGCGCGCCGTAGATCAGCCGGCTGAGAAAGTCGCGCCCCAGCTCATCGGTCCCCAGCCAGTGCGCGGCGCTGGGGAACTCGTTGATGGCGGCGAAGTCCGGCTGGGCGTAGGGCTCCGGGGCCACGATGGAGGCGAAGACCGCCATCCCGACGATAATCAAGATCACGATCGCGCCGGCCAAGGCGAGCTTGTTCTGGATCAGGCGATGGAACGCGTCGCGCCAGAGCGTGCGGTGCTGGTGGCCGGCGGCGCTGAGCGCCAGGGCGCCGGACGCGACCTCGGCCTGTTTGACCTCAAGCTGGCTTAAGTCCTGGGCCTGCGGTTTGTCCAAAGCATCCATCATGCGCTCCTAGCTCAGGCGAATACGCGGGTCGACAAAGCCGTAGCCAAGATCGACAACCAGGTTCATGACGGCCAGGAAGACGCCGTAGAGCAGGATCACCGCCATGATCATCGGGTAGTCGCGGTTGATCATGCTGGTGACGAAGTACTGCCCCATCCCCGGCACGCGGAAGATCGTCTCGACGAAGAAGGAGCCGGTGCCGATGGCCGCGAACATCGGGCCGAGGATCGTCAGCGGCGGGATCAACCCATTCTTGACCGCGTGGGCGATCACGACTTTCGAGGGGGCAAGCCCCTTCGCCTGGGCGGTGCGGATGTAGTCCTGCCGCAGCACCTCGACCATGCTGGAGCGGGTGTAGCGCGCCAGGATGCCGAGCGGGCCGAGGCCGAGGGCCAGCGCCGGCATGATCCAATCCGCCGGGCCATTCCAGCCGCCGGTGTGCGGCAGAATGTGTAAGACGAGCACGAAGAGCACGATCATGAAGAGGCCGAGCACGAAATTCGGCACGGCCACCCCGAGCGTCGCCAGGAAGCTCGACAGGTAGTCGATCGGGCCGTTCTGATTGACCGCGGCCAGAATGCCGAGCGGGACGCCGACGATGATCGCGAGGCCGAGCGCCATCAGACCAAGCTCGAGCGAGACGGGGAAGGTGTGGCGGAGGATATCGGAGACTTCACGTGTGCGGTTGACGTAGGAGGTGCCGAAGTCGAAGTGGATACCTTTCCAGAGGAAGGTGACGTACTGCTGCCAGAGGGGTTTATCCAGGCCCCAGGCGTGTTTCAGATTCTCCTGCGCGCCAGGGGGGAGCGGGTTGGCGTTGGCGGCCATCGGCTGAAGTGGGCTGCCCGGCGTCGCGTGCATCAAGGCGAAGGTGATCAGCGACATCGCCAGGATGGTCGGCACCAACCAGATTAGCCGCCGAGCAATGAATCGACCCATCGCTACGTGTCCTTCCGGAACGACCGCCGGTGCGCTGCCTACGCCGCTACGACCGAAGACACACTCGACCGTTGGCTGATCCGTAAATCCTTGAAGTGCTGCGAGCGTAACATCGTCACCGGCACTCTGTCAACAAATTCACAAGACCGGGCTGTCAAACGGATCGTCTCGGCCCCGGCATCACCGATTGGAGGCTTCTCCCAATATACGACGAAAGGGAGCCGTTTGGCTCCCCTTCTCCCGAATTTATTCCCGACTTTGGGTGGAATCTCCGGCTAGGACTCGCGCTTGCGCTCGCGCCGCTCCATCAGGTTGGTCGAGTGGCCGGCATCGAGCCGCGCCTTGGGGTCGATGTAGGTGACGGCGTGGTTGACGGCGATGACCGCCTCGGCGGCCCCGGTGGCGATCAGCTTGAATTTGACCGGGTGGGTGATGATGTCGCCGGCAGCGAAGACGCCGGGGATGCCGGTCTCCATCGTCAGCGGGTCGACCACGATCATGTTGCGCTCGATCGCGAAGCCCCACTCCTTGAGGGGGCCGAGGTTGCCGCCGAAACCGATGGCCACGATCAGGGCCTGCGCCGGCACGCGGTGCTCCTCGCCGGTGCGCGTGTGCTGGAAGGCAATCTCCTCCAGGTGGCCGTTGCCGCGCGCCTCCTTGACCTCGTAGAAGGGATAGTAGAGCTGGGCCGCCGAGGCCTCCAGATCGGCCACCGACTTCTCGTGCGCGCGGAACTTGCTGCGGTGGATCACGGTGAGTTGGCGCGCCAGCGGCGCGACCGCCAGCGCCCAGTCGACCGCCGAGTCGCCGCCGCCGACGATCACCACGTCCTTCTCGCGGAACTGCTCCAGGTCGCGCACGAAGTAGTGCACGCCCTTGCCCTCCAGCTCGTTGACCCCGGGCGCCTCCAGCCGCTTGGGCTCGAAGGCGCCGACGCCGGCCGCGATCAGCACCGTGCGCGACCAGTGCTCGGCCTTGCTGGTGACCAGACGCAGGAGCTGCTCGTCCTCCAGCCGCTCCAGCAGGCGTACCTCCTCGCCAAGCGCGGCGATGGCGCCGGTCGAGAGCCCCTGCTCGGCCGCACCGGTGACGTACTCCTTGGCCAGGATCTTGGGGATGCCGGCGACATCGTAGATGTACTTTTCGGGGTAGACGGCGATGAGCTGGCCGCCCAGCTCCTCCAGGCTGTCGATGATCTTGGTGCGCAGCCCGCGCATGCCGGCGTAGAAGGCGGCGAAGAGGCCGATCGGTCCCCCGCCGATGATGGTCATGTCGAAGATCTCGCGGGTCTCCCCCACGGCCGCACTCCTCCTGCTTGGGTTGCACGCGCGCACCCAGCCGGAGCGGCACGCCGCAACCCATCGCTCGTCGTGCCCGGCTGGTGTTAACGCTGATTATACAGGCAGATTCCCGCGCGTCCGCGCCGGAGCGCGCTACAATTGCCCCGCTGACACGTGCGATCGCACACGACGCCGAAAGGGGAGACTGTGACCGATACCGCCAACCGAACGGTCGAGTCGCTGCTGAGCAGCCGGGCACAGCGCATCGGCGGCGGGCGCCTGGGCAACCCGCGCGCCTCCGCCAACCTGATCTCGTTCGTGGCCGGCTTCCCGGACCCCGGCAGCCTGCCCAAGCGCGACATCACCGAGGCCACGCGGGTGGCGCTGGAGCGCGACGGCGAGTGGGCGCTGCAGTACGGGGCCGGGCGCGGCTACCCGGATCTGGTGCGCGAGCTGCTGACCAAGCTGAAGCGCGACCAGGGGATCGAGGCCGGCGAGGAGAACGTGCTGATCACCGCCGGGGCCGGCCAGGCGCTGGGGTTGATCTGCGAGGCGCTCTGTGACCCGGGCGACGTGATCCTGAGCGAGGAGCCGACCTGGTCGGGCGCGGTGCACGCCTTCCGCCGGGTGGCGGCCGAGGTGGTGCCGGTGCCGCTCGACGCCGAGGGGACCGACACGGCCGCGCTGGAGGCGACGCTGGCGCGGCTGGCGGCCGCGGGCCGCGCGCCCAAGCTCCTCTACATGATCCCGACCTTCCAGAACCCGACCGGCGTGACCACCACACTGGCGCGGCGTGAGCAGATCATCGCGCTGTCGCGGCAATATGGCTTCTTCATCGTCGAGGACGACGCCTACTTCGACCTGCGCTTCGAGGGGGCGCGGGTGCCGACGCTCTACTCGCTGGCGCCCGACCGGGTGGCCTACCTGGGCACCTTCTCCAAGATCATGGCGGCCGGGATGCGGCTGGGCTGGATCGTGGCCTCGCCTGAGCTGATCGCGGCCTGCGCCGCCTTCAAGTCGGAGGGCGGCACCAGCGCCTTCGCCGGCGCGGTGGCCGCCGCCTTCTGCTCCAGCGGCACGCTGGTCGAGCACATCGGCGAGCTGAAGTCGCTCTACCACCGCCGCCGCGACGTGATGCTTCAGACACTGGCCGAGACGATGCCGGAGGGCGTGCGCTGGAGCCGGCCGGAGGGCGGTTTCTTCATCTGGTTGACGCTGCCGGACGGGGTGGATGCAGCCGCGATGGCAGAAAAGGCTCAGGAGCGGGGGATGCAGTACCTGCCCGGCACGGCCTGCCACTTTGGCGGGCGCGGCCAGCAGACGATCCGCCTCTCCTACTCCTTCGCCGACGACGAGCAGATCCGCCAGGGGATCGCGATCCTGGCCGGGCTGATTCGGGAGGAGCTGCCGGTCGCGGCGGGGTAAGGGGCCGCGCGAGCACGGGAAGACGCTCACGTCTAATCCCTGTTCAAGACCGCAGGTCCAGCGGTCTCCCTGGATGTTCGGCACTTGGGCATGCAAGGGCGTTTGTTGAGGCTTGCCTTTCGTCGCGGAGCCTTGGTGCCGCTCGTCGCGCGGGGTTAAAACCACCGCGCTAACCAGACGAAGCCCACTGAAGGGGCTGGGTTTTGGCGTGGTGGTGGTTCAGCCTCGGTCGGCTACCGTCAGTCGTGGTCGCCCTTGTTCCAACGTGGCCCGCGACTGATGCTAACGACGAACGTTCGATCTACGACACGCTGAAGCTCAGCCCCTTCAGTGGGCTTCGCATTGTTAGCGCTGCGGCTTTAGCCCGGCGCGACGAGCGGCACCCAAGTTCCACCGAAGAAGACAAACCTCGACGGATTCCGCGGTGCAGCACAGGAACAGGCGGCACGAGCAACCTCGCGCCGCCTCAGGTGACATCTCCTACTCGCGTGGGTGGGTTACTTGCCGCCCTGCTGCAGCCGCTTGGTCAGCATGGTGCGCAGCTTGTGCACGCTCTGCGTGTCCTGCTGGCGGAGTTGATTCAGGAAGCTGGTCACCTCCTGGTCGTTGGCGTCCTCGGCGTCCTCCAGATAGACGTCGATGGCCGAGATCGCCTCCAGCTTGTTGGTCAGCAGGTTCATCACGTCGTAGGTCACGTCGGAGATGCCGGTTTCCTGGGCGGTTGGTGATTCGTTCTGCATGGATGTTGCCTCCTTACGGTCGAACAATAACCGTCACCCCAACGAGCTTGCACAATCCCTGCCAAACAGCCGCGGCCTGGCCCCGGTCTGCTACCATAGCCGGACGGAGCCGCACGGCCCGCCGGGGCGCGGGCACGCGCGGGCAAGGCGAAGGGAGGCACGGCGACGATGAAGATTCTGCGTTATCTGGCTCAGGGCCAGCCGCGGCTCGGCATCCTCGAGGGCGACACCGTCTATCAGGCCGAGGGCGACCTCTTCGGTACTCTGCGCAAGGGGGCGCAGGTGGGCCCGATCGACCAGCAGACGGTACTGCCGCCAGTGACACCGAGCAAGATCGTGGCGATCGGCCTCAACTACGCGGCGCACGTCACCGAGAACAACCCCAACCGTGAGGTGCCGACCGAGCCGGTCATCTTCATGAAGCCGCAGACCGCGTTGATCGGCCAGGGTGCGGCGATTGAGCTGCCGGACACCAATCGCACCGACTGTGAGGCCGAGTTCTGCATCGTGATGGGCAAGGAAGCCTATCGCGTCTCGGAGGACGAGGCGCTGAGCTACGTGCTGGGCTACACCTGCGGCAATGACGTCAGCGAGCGAGTGCAGCAGCGCAAGGACGGCCAGTGGGTGCGCGCCAAGGGCTACAACACCTTCGCCCCCATGGGTCCGGTGATCGAGACCGAGCTGAACCCCAATAACCTCGACATCCAGTCGCGCCAGAACGGTGAGATTCGCCAGCACAGCAACACCAGCAACATGATCTTCAAGCCGGCCTTTCTGGTCAGCTTCATCAGCAACGTGATGACGCTGCTGCCGGGCGACGTGATCATGACCGGCACGCCGGAGGGCGTCTGGCAGCTGCAGCCGGGCGACACCTGCGAGGTGGTGATCGAGGGGATCGGCACGCTGCGCAACCCGGTGGTGATGCGCGAGTAGGAGCGGCATGGCCTGCGACTGGGACGCGATCATCGATCTGCTGGGCTACGCCGGGGCGCTCAAGCGCCTGCCGCGCGGCGGCTGGGTGCAGATCGGCGTGGCGGCGCCGGAGTCGGTGGCCGACCACAGCTACCGGGTGGCGCTGCTGACGCTGCTGCTGGCCTCCGGCGACGCGCGCCTCGACCTGACCCGCGCGCTGATCCTGGCGCTGGTGCACGACCTGCCCGAGGCGATCGCCGGCGACCGCACGCCCTTCGACGAGGCGCTGGCGGCAGGGGTGGGCGATCGCGATCGCGACGCGCTCATCCAGGGACCGCCGGCGTTCTCGCCGGCGGCGGCGCGGGCCAAGCAGGCGGCCGAGGCGGCGGCGCTGCGGCGGATCACGGCCGGCTTACCGGAACCGCTGGCGGCGCTGATCGGCGACGCGTGGCAGGAGTACGAGGCGGACGCCACGCCCGAGGCACGGCTGGTGCATCAGGCGGACAAGCTGGAAGCGCTGCTGCAGGGCTTCGAGTACCGCGAGCTGGAGGCGCGGCCCGGCCTGCCGCTGGCCTCCTTTGAGGCCGGCACGCGGGCCGCGCTGCGCGAGCCGGCGCCGCGCGCCCTGCTGGCGGCCATGCTGGCGCGCTTCGGCGGCGCGGACACGACCGGCCCAGGCTAGCGAGAGGACCGGGGCGGCGATGGAGACCAAGACCGAGCAACCGGCCGTAGACGTTTCCACCGCGCCCAACGGGCAGATCGCGGCGCGCCCGCGCGGGCTGAATCGCCTCACCGGCCGCATCTGGCTGCCGCCGGGCGCGATCCTGCGCCCCAAGGGCGGCGCGCTCTCGGTGCCCGAGTTCCGCTGGTTCTGGTACGGCAGCATCGTCTCCAACGTCGGCAGTTGGATGCAGATGGTGGCGATGGGCTGGCTGATCCTGGAGTTGACCAACTCCCCCTTCTACCTCGGGTTGATCGGGCTGGTGCGCGCGGTGCCCGCACTCTCGATCACGCTGATCGGCGGGGTGGTGGCCGACCGCGTCGACCGGCGCGGGCTGCTGATCGTGACTCAGAGCGCGGCCGGCGTGCTGGCGGTCATCCTGGGCGTGCTCGACTTCAGCGGCGTGATCACCATCGGGCAACTGCTGGCGATCGCCTTCGTCAGCTCGGTGGTGATGGCCTTCGACAACCCGGCGCGGCAGGCGCTGGTGCCGGACCTCGTCGGCACCGAGAATGTGGCCAGCGCCATCGGGCTGAACTCGGCCGCCTGGAACTCGGCGGCGATCATCGGCCCTTCGATCGCCGGCGTGCTGGTGGCCGCGATCTCGACGGCCGGCGCCTTCTTCCTGAACGGGGTCAGCTACTTCGCGGTGGTCTACGCGCTCTGGAAGATCCGGCCGCGCCCGCCGCGCCCGCGCGGGCCGCAGAGCATGTTCCAGAACCTGCGCGCCGGGCTCAGCTTCATCCGCCAGGACCGCCGCATCTGGGGCCTGATCGTGATCCTGACCGTGCCGACGTTCTTCGGGCGGCCGTACACACAGATGATGCCGATCTTCGCCCAGAACGTGCTGCACGTGGGCGCCGGCGGCTACGGCGTGCTGATGGCCGCGACCGGCGTCGGCGCGCTGGCCGGGGCGCTGATGGTCGGCAAGCTGGGCGCCTCTTCGAAGAAGGGCTATTACCTGCTGATCTTGACCGCGATCTTCGGCGTGTCGCTCTTCGGCTTCGCCCTGTCGCGCTGGTTCATCCCCTCGCTGCTGGTGCTGGTCGTCACCGGCGGCGCCGCCACGCTCTTCATGTCGCTGACCAACACGCTCTTGCAACTGAACGTGCCGGAGGAGATGCGCGGGCGGGTGATGTCGGTCTACACGCTGGTGCCGATGGGGATGATGCCGCTGGGCAGCATGGCGATCGGCACGGTGGGCGACGTGGCCGGGGTGCCGCTGACGGTGGCGGTGGGCGCGGTGCTGATCCTGTGCTTCACCCTGGTCGCCTTCCGCCTCTTCCCCGCCGTGCGGCGCATGCCGTGAGCGCGCTGGATTGACCGGCAGCTCACACTGATAGCTGATATACGCTTTTGTATACAGCTACGGTGTCAGTCCGCGTCGTGATGAGATGAAAGGGCCTCGCGTGGGAATCGCGAAGAAGCGCCGCCCACTCCAGGTGAGCGATACGGCGTACCAGGCCATCCGGGAACTTGCCGAGGCGCACCATACCTCGATGGCCAAAATCGTCGAGCGTGCGGTGGAGCACTATGGCAACCAGCTCATGCTCCTGCAAGCGAACGCGGAATGGGCCGAGATTCTGAGGGATCCGGAGGCGGTCGCGGAGATTGAGGCCGAGCGGAAGCTTTGGGACACAACGACCGCCGATGGACTCGAAGGCCAGCCGTGGGCCGAGCGTGAATGCTAACCCGCGGGCCGGTCATTCCCGCGCGTGGCGAGATCTGGCGGGTCAATTTGGATCCGATCGCGGGACACGAACAGGTAGGCAAGCGGCCCGCGCTCGTGATCTCCGATACCACCTTCAACGCGGGGCCGCAGGGGCTGGTGATCGTCCTGCCGATGACCAGGACGAGGCGGCGATACCAGCTTCACATATGGGTCGAGCCAGCCGACAGCGGACTCGGCGAAGCGGGTGCGATCATGTGCGACCAGATTCGGACCGTCTCTCGCATCCGCTTCCTGGATCAGGCGCCCGCAGGCATGGCATCGCCGTCTATCCTGGATCAGGTCGATGCCCGACCGCGGGCGGTGCTGCACCTGCCCCGGATTCGGTAACGACGGGAGGAATCCTGGCCGTTGAGTACTCCGCGACACTACTCGGGCACCGCGGCCCACCAGGCGCTACAGCGTGCGCTGGTCGTGTACTACGCCGGTGATCCGCGGATCCGTGCCATCGCGGTCTTCGGCTCGCTCGGGCGGGGGAGCTGGGACGAGTGGTCCGATCTCGATCTCGACGTGGTGGTGGGCGACGAGGTCCGCATCGACGTCCCGAGCGAGGTGCGGAACCTGTGCGCGTCGTTGGCGGACCTGGGCGAGCGCGCCCTGCTGATCGTGCCCCACGTGGACGCCGCCGATGTGGCACTCGCTTCGCTGCGGCAGTTCTCCATTCGCTACCACCCGTTGGCGACGACAAGCCCCAACATCATCGACAGCCTGCAGCTCCTGGCCGGCTCGCTCTCGCCGGAGGAGATCGCGGCGGCTGGTCGCGCCAATCGCGTCACGGCGGACATTCCCCTGGCCCAGCAACTCGATGCCATCGTCCGCTGGGCGCTCGATGCCGACAACGCGCTCCGCCGGGGGAACTTCTGGCAAGCCTTGAACCTGCTGCAGCGCATGCGGGAGCAACTGCTGGCCGTGTTCGCGGGCACGCACGGCGGCGCGCGGCCGTATCACGCCTTCGACGCCCAGGCGACGGCGGCGCTCCAACGGAAGCTGGGCGCGACGCTGCACCTGTTCAACATCCCCGCGGCTCAAACCGCGTTGCTGGCCCTCATGGACCTGATCGAACACGGCATCGATGGCTTCACCGGTGGGCAGGTGCGGCTCTCAGCGGAGCAACGTGCGGTGCTGGCGCACGTCCGGCGGCGGGCGGCTGAGATCAGTGAGTAGCGGTGAGCCTGTCCGGGGCTTGCTATCCTAGGCCGGGACGAGTTACGCCGACCGCGCCCCTCGTGGGCGCAGCAACAGAGTGAGACGGGCGTGATGCAGATCGAATTCCTCGGCACCGGCGGCGCGATCAGCACGCCGCGGCCGGGCTGCGCCTGCCGGGTCTGCGC